>JALRLR010000155.1 GCA_023254355.1 Candidatus Poseidonia sp. | reverse complement strand
TATTTGGATGCTGCATCAGAGCCTCCACAGGTGTATCTATCCATGGCCGTACAGACGTAATCTCCACCACCAGTCGACTGGATGTATTTTTGCGTGCCATTTTCCGAGGCGGCTTTGTAATCTGTTCCGTACCTAGAGGAATTCCAAAATACTGATACTGGCCTCGTGGTTGACCCCTCTTTTTGACCGTAGTAAAGAGTTTGTCCGTTTAGCACACCAGAGCTGGCTGCTTCAGATAACGTAGCCAACGCACCACCTTCAGCCTGGCAGCTGTCGTAGGCCGACCAAACGTTCCAATCCCTGGCGTTACTGTGTGTGTATAACTTATAACCGTTAGATGCGCCTGCAATCGCTGCAGCAACGTTCACTGGTTGAGATACAGTTTTGATCAGGTGATTTGTCCAGCTCGCCAATCTCATTTCAACATTCAAAGTTATATTGGTGGTAGAAGCACTATCAGGAATGGTAACGGTTTGGCCATTATTTACCCAGCCAGTCGGTAGGTTAGTAATGGGGCAGGTCCATGCACTGTAACCACACATCCCCGGGAGGGGAACGTTCACAGATTGACCACATCCAGATGCAGCTGATTCTGCCGCAGGGGTTGTGGAAACACCGGAGGCGTCTGCTGTATAGGTTTCAAAGACGACGCATTGGACATAGTCTTCCATCTGGGATGTTGTGGCAGATGTGCCGCCAGCAAGTGAACAGGCTGTTGATGACCTTTGATTATTAAACGCTGTGAGACAACTTTGATCTCCCGTGGCACCACATGTATTTGAGTTAAGCGCTGTTGTCATTGCAGAAGATACACCTGCATCGTCTAGTGTTGCAATTGATACTGGATCATCACCCTCCAGCGCATCAGCTGCTCCCACGGCAATATTAATATTGTATGTGTAGGAAATGGTATTAACTCCATCATTAATATCATAAGCAAGGCCAACCGCACCAGAGGCCGTTGGTGTTCCAGATATGGTGGTACCACTGATAGACGCCCATGATGGTGCACCTGAACCTATCGTGAAGGTCATTGGTTGAGCTTCAGGGTCTGTCACTGAGCCGGCCAAGTTACAGGACCACGCAACACCAGTTTTCGCTGCCGGGCAGCCACTAGGATCACTTGCAACAGGGTTTTGATTTGGACCTGCTGTGAGGTTAATGGTTTTTGTGACAGGGTCGCTCACGCCATCATCAAAAATCACACCAACAGAAAAGTTACCGGGTTGTGTTCCTGCTAAAACGCAAGCATTTGATAAAGTTACACCTGCTGGAATTGAGTCGATTGAACAGCTAACTGGCCCATTTCCAGATGTTGGCAGTGTGCAAGAAAAGGGGAGTCCAGCAATAATATTGCAAGCGGCATCTGCACTATCATCACTGGGCGGGACTAGACCAGTTTGCCAGACGGCATCACTGGAACCAATTCGATTTGTTCTCTCTTCAGCAATATCTGCTAACAGTCCAAATCCAGCTAAAAGAATTACTCCAAAAAAAGAAAATTTAAAAAATGTTTTTTTCTTCATATCCAATTCCAATTCCACTATATTTTTTATTTACCTTAACATTATTTTTAAGAAAAATTAAGGGGAAAGACTCCTTAAAGTGGTTTAGGTTGGAAGATGTAAAAAAAGCCAGGATACCCTGGCTTTTTAAAACAGTTGAACAAAGAGTTAATTACATGATGGCAGATCTTTACAGACATAATATCTACCACCAGGACTATTACCTCCACATTGCCAATCATTAGCCTGAGTTGGACATGCGTAAGCCCCCGGGGAGTCGTTAGGATATACACTATAAGTTATGTATCTCTCCGTTCCATCCTGAACAGCAGCTTTATAATCGGTACCACTGTCATTAAGATAACTGGCGCCCCACTGAACTACAGCAGGTCTTGTGGTTTGCCCTTCTTTTTGACCCATGTACCAAGTAGCTCCATTCAGTACACCCGAGGCTTCTGCTTCAGCTAGCGTGGCCAAATTACCGCCTTCTGCTTGGCATGTATCATAAGCTGCCCAGACTTCCCATTGCCTATCTTCGTTTACGAATAATTTATAACCATTGCTTGCACCTTCAACCGCTGCAGCAACGTTTACAGGCTGAGAGACTGTTTTAATAAGATAGCCTGACCAGCT
>JALRLR010000154.1 GCA_023254355.1 Candidatus Poseidonia sp. | reverse complement strand
TCCCCGTCGCTCACGGTGACCACGGCGTGCCAACCATCCCCGCGCCTCATCGAGTTCGCGGGCAGCGTCGTTTCTCCCGCCGCATCGGCCTGTTCCACGCCGTCGAGATACCATCGAACGTCACTCACGGTGACGGCGTCGCCGTCCGCATCGGAAGAGGACAGGTTCAGCGTGAGGTCGTGGCGGGCGCTCAAAGAATCGGAAACAAGGTCAGCAGAAACCACCGTTGGGGGTGCGTTGACCACGCTGATTGGGGGGCTGCTCACCTGCAACGACCACGCTTCACCGTCCGAAACTTGCACGATGGCGGTCCATGTTTCGCCTTTGCTGGTGAACGACGCCGGAAGGGGATTGAGGTCTTGGGCTTCACCGACTTCGACGCCACCGTTCAACCATCGAATTTCCTGGTCAACGATGGCGTCGCCGTCATCGTCGTTAGCGGTCCAACCGAGGAGCAGATCGTCGGTGCTCGTCGAGGACGAACTCAACAGCACCACGTTGCTCACGGTGGGGGCTTGGTTGTTGGAGCTCACCACGATGCTGGGTGAGGTGAACCATGCGGAGAATCCATCGCCGTCCGAGGCTCGTACCTGGACGTCCCAAACATCGCCGGCCCGGGTCGCTAACGTGGGCAACACCGTTTCGTTGGCCAAACCATCGACCTCGACGCCGTCCAATCGCCATCGCGTGTTCGTCTCGGTCACGGCGTCACCGTCGGGGTCGCTGGTGGTGAATGACACCGACACGTCCTCGGTCGTGTCGGGCGACTCGGAACTGACCGTGATGTCCACCACGGGGGCGCTGTTGAGGACCTCCACGGAAGGTGAAGAAACGGGCGTACCCGAGTCGGTTCCATCCGAGGGCGTGACAACGACGTGCCACGATTCACCGCGGCTGGTGGCCGATGCGGGAAGGGTGGCGGAGGTGTGACTGGGGGCAAGGTTGCCGTTGACGTGCCACGCAAAGGTCGTCCCGGATTCCCCGTCGCCGTCACTGTCGTCGAACGTGTAACTCACCGTCAGGTCGTCAAGGGTGGTGGGTTGGGCCGGGGCGACCACCACTTGGGTCACGGTGGGGGCTTGATTGGAGGGGACCTCTTCCTGAATCGAAGCGGTCATGGTGGCGTAACCGTCACCGCTGCTTCCCCCGTTGTTGTTGCCCGAGAGCACGGCCAGGGCAAACTGAACCGTGCCGCTTCCCGTGGTGGGTGCGGTCCAATCCAGCGTCCAGGAAACGGTGCCGGGGGAGAAGTCGTGCGTGGCTTGGAGGGCGTTGCTGCTGAGCCGAGCGTTTTGGTCGGGGTTGGAAAATCCGCCTTTGTTGACTTCGAGGTTGAACCCTCCGGTGGCGGGCGAACCGCTCATGCCGACGGTCAGTGCGTAGGTGGTTCCAGCGGTGTACGCGGTGGGCAATCCGGACAGCGAGGGGGTGAGGCTGCCTGAGGAGCCGTGGCACGTGCATCCGTTTGACCGACTGAAAATCCCATCGTCTTTGGCGTGAACCATGCCGGTGGGCGCCATCAAGGACACCAGCAAGACAAGCAACAACGCAACGGCTTTTCGCATACCAATCCATTGAACGGTCCGTTTTTGATTCTTAGCCAACCGTCGTGCTAACGAAGGGGGTCTTCACCCTCCCCCTGCGTCAGTCGGTCACCGTAGGTGATGACCATCGAAATGAGCAAGAAGAGCGGGATGCCGGCGATCAACGCCCACACGCCAATGCTCAACCCACGGACTCGAACCTCGTCGAAGATTTCGCCAACGGCGATGATGAACAAGACCATCACGATGCGTCCAAGCACCAACATCGGGCGAACGGAGGTCCACATCGCCCTCTCATCGCTCATGTGGTCGGGCCGGTCCAGCGCCGACAAGCGTTCAGCCAGCGAGGGCGCCATGAACGGATGGCCGTCCACTTGAACATCAACGTTCGGATGCCGTCAACGGTGCTTTGCCTCGTTTTCAAGGTGAAGGGGCAAGCTCGGGTGGGCCGGGTCAAGCCGTGCGCACACGGTCGTCAATTTGCGAGCCTTCACCCGCTCGACCGCCGGTCCGGCGAATTTCACGCCAGGCTTTGATGACCCCTTGTCCGTAAGCCCATTGGGCCAAGAACACGAACAGGGGTGCGAGGAACACGGTGCCCACCGAGCGGTGAGGGGAGGTGCCGATGGCGGCGCCTAACCACGAAAGGGCAAC
>JALRLR010000153.1 GCA_023254355.1 Candidatus Poseidonia sp. | reverse complement strand
TCGGCGGCGTCTTGGTCAATGGCCAAGTAGGGTTGCCCGCTTTCCTGGAGCACGTAGGTGTTGTTCTTGAGGTCCCAAATACCGTAGCCTTTGGGAACGGTCAATTCACCGCTCACGGGCATGCCGAAGGCCGTCAGGGAGCGAGTGGCGATGCCCTCAAGGCCGCCCAAGGTGAACACGGCCTCATCGTTGCCGTCACCGGTGTTGGAAACCCACATTCCGATGACCCGTTCACCGCTGGGCGGAAGGACAACGGAGGCGGAAGTGGCGGTGTCGGTGTCCTGCAGGCGCAAATCCATGGAGAATTCGCGGTCCGAAAGAATGGCGAGGAACTCACCTTGACGTTGGTTGTCGGGGATGCCGTCGTTGTCACGATCCTGGCTGTTGGGGTCGTCCTTGTTGCGGACGCGAACGGTGAGGCGCGAATTTTCCAGTTCTTCTTCACCGTCGACGCTGACGACGAGGTAAACCCGAGCGGTCGTTTGAGGCTCAACATCGAGTTCCGTGAACGGCATGCCAGCCTCGTTCTCAAACGATGTTCCCCACGCTGGGCTAGCCGTTTGGGAGACCACGGAAAATCCAATGGTGTCCCGCACGTTGCCTTCGTTCACCACGTCGATGGGGAAACGGACTTCCGTCCCTGAGCGTCCGGTCTGGTCGGTCGCCGGCGTGATGATATCAAACGCATGGACGGCGGCTACGGTGACGCGCAAGGTCACGGTGTCGTAAGCGGCGCCACCGCTTGACGGCAGAACGCTGAACGTCAGCTCAATCTCCTCGGTCGCCAAGGCGTTGGTCGGCACCCGAACGGTGACGTCCACCGTGGCCGATTTTTCGTTGCTGTTGTGACGAGAGCCCACCGAGACGGTGCTTTGCTCGAGTTGAACGGCCCAACCCGTCGGAGCGATGCTGCTGGCAATGCGAAGGTTGTCCTGTCCGTTGCCTTCGTTGGTGACGGTGATGGTCGTGGATTTGTTGCTGCCGGGTTCAATGTTGGACAGCAGGGCGTTGGCCAGCGAGATGCTGGCGCCGCGGGATTGGCCAACGATGACCCGCAGGTTGGTTTGACAGTCTTCCTTGATGGGGCCGGTGGCGCTTTCTTTGCCAACGATGGTGATGACCGTTTCCGACCCGGCGGTGACCGAATCGTCGGGAGCGATGATGAAATCAAATTCGCGCTCACCGTTTCCGTTGTCGTAAGGCAGCATCCCCGACGAGGCTCCGTCGACGCTGACCCATTGCGAGGCTTTGGCGCCGGTGGCCATGGCATGGACGGTCCAGCCAACGTTGCCCGTGTTGGCGTAGGTGGCGGTGATGGTGGTGTCGTCGCCGGGGTTGACGCTCACGGAGGTTTTGCTGAGGGCGACGGTGCATTCTTTCAATTCGGGAACGGTGAGGTCAAAGTCCTCGGTGTCCTTGGCTTCCCCTTGGATATCGTTGGTGACGGACCCTTCAATTTCCCAGCAGTACTTGTCCGCTGATGGGCCGTCGGGAATCTCCACCGTGACGGTCACGGTATCGCTTTCTTCCTCGTCAAGGCTCACGATATCATCGCTCAATGAAACGGTGTAGTCGGACGTCGGCATGCATCCGGGGCCGCTGCCTTCGGTCACTTCGAGCGAGATGGTTTCGTTCGTTCTTCCCGTGTTTTCCACCGTCACCAACCAGCTCAGTTCATCCTCGCCCGCCCAGGTCTTGCTGCGTTGATTCTCAGCGATGGTCAGGTCAACCCCGTACAACGCACTGCCCGAGCCATCACCGGCGGTGGTCGTCACGGTCACCGACTCTTGGGTCGGCGGGTCGGCAACATCGGGAGGCGTCACCTGTTCGTTGATGTTGGCCGTCACGGTGGTGTCACAGGAGCCTTCAGCCGTTTGGGATAGCGAGATGTTGAGCGATGCTTCTTCGTAAGACCCCGAGTCGATGGGGCCGCTGATTTGGGAGATGGTGGCGGCGTAGTTGGCGCAATCGTCGCCTTCGTTGGACGTGGCCAGTTGAACCGTGATGGGGTTGTCCCCGTTGTTGCGGACGCGAATGGTGTATTCACCGCCCTCCCCCGGGTTGACCTCCAAAGCGGTGGGAATGGCCGTCATTTGAACGGAAATGGCCCGCCCGCCGTCGGCGGTGGCCACCGGAGCCACCAACGGGAGCAGCGACAGGCACATCACGGCCACGATGAAGGTCGCCTTGCGACGAGCATCGGGGTTCGCGGTCGCACCATTCACCATGGCCT
>JALRLR010000152.1 GCA_023254355.1 Candidatus Poseidonia sp. | reverse complement strand
TGGCAATACCGGCTGAACCCAAAAGCACGAGCCACAAGGGGATAGGGGCCTGTTCGGCCAGCACCAAGTCAGGGTTGGAAAACACATCCCAAACGGCGGCCATAGGTCCGATAGCGTTTGAGCGGTCGTTGGCTCCGTGAGCGAAGGCAACATAGGCAGCCGTAATGATTTGGAGCCACACGAAGATGCGTTCGACCCCCTTGAAGCCGCGAACTTCTTCTTCAATGTCCACGCGTCGTAGGACGAAGTAGAGAGCAACACTGGCGATGGCACCGATGGCGGCGGCGAGGAGCAGGGCATTGAGCGGGAGCCATGCGTTGTCAGCGAAGGGGTCGAACACACCGTCTTCCTTGGCAGGAAGCCAGTTTGATTTGTCGATCCATCCGTTCGAGTCTGCCCGCGAAATGAAGCCTTTCAGGGCCTTGAACTGGAGGGCAAGACCAAGCACGAAGAAGGTGGGAAACGCAAGGATGGGTGCCAACCACTTGGAACGTGACACAGGGTCGTCGTTTTCGAGGATGGTCTTCTGAATGATCACATAGGAGAAGAAGGCGATAAGTGCCCCCATCAACGGACTGGCAACCCAGGACATCACGACCTTCTGAACCACTTCCCAATCGATGAGTGTCGTGTTGTGCTTGACTTCGAGCACCAGGCCGACGCCGACAATTCCACCGATAATGGAGTGCGTCGTGGAGACGGGCAAGCCCAAGCGTGTGGCGATGGTAAGCCACGTAGCGGCCGCCATCATGGCCGCAATGAAGCCCATGGCAATGTCTTGTGAAAGAATGGTGTCGGCAACAACGCCTGCTTCGTTGAACGGCACGGTGAGAATGCCTTTGCGAACCGTTTTCGTCACGGCGTCACCGGCGAAGAACGCTCCGGCGAACTCGAAGATGGCGGCGATGATCACCGCTTGCTTGAGGGTCAGGGCACGAGAACCGACGGAGGTTCCCATGGCGTTGGCCACGTCGTTCGCACCGATGTTCCACGCCATGTAGGCGCAGACAATCAAGGCGAGGGCAATCAAGAGCATGGTCAGAGGTTCCATGGTCCGGAGTGCGGTAACGACAATACATATACAGGCTGGTGTATATTCTATATAGGGGTATGTAGAGCATAATCCATGGGCTTGGGACCGGGTGACCACGAAGTTCGAAAACTCCAAGCAACGGGGGGCAGCACCTACACGTTGAGCTTGCCCAAACCGTGGGTGGTCGAATTCGGCTTGGAGCCCAGGGATTCGTTGCGCGTGGATTGGCGGCCCAGCGGGGCCCTGCGCATCACCCCGCTCAACGAGGCCACCGTTCGTGAACTTCACGCCTTTTTTGACCATTCACGCCTTCCGGAAAACAGCCTCCACGACCACTTGATGGGGGCGTACATCTCGGGCGCCGATGTCATCAAGATTTCATTTGAAGAAACGAATCATGCCCTTTTAGCACGTTCAGTACGACGATTCTTGAAGTCCACCCGTGGTTTCGAAATCGTCGACGAACAGGCTAGAACGATGGAATTGCGCTGTTTGCTCAACGCTGCCGACATGCCGCTGCACGCCAGTTTGAACCGGATGTACCTCTTGGTGACATCCTTGATGCGCGACATCATGAACGTCTTCGAGGGCGGCGACACCGAATTTCTAGCCGATGCGGAGGAACGCGAATCTGAAGTTGACGCCTTGCTCTACCTCATTGAGCGACAAACACGCTTGCTGCTGGACTCTCACACCGTGGCCTCCAAATTGAACCTCACTCGGCCACAGGCCCTTGAGTACGCCAACTTGGCGAAGAGTTTGGAACGCATGATGGACCACGTGCATTCCATCAGCCGGTTCACGATGGGCCACCCGCAGTTCGTCGCCAACATCGGTGCCTTCCCCCCGCTTGAGCATGTACCGAAGTGGTTGGGGGCGCTGAAGGAGTTGATGATCAACATCCGAACGCGCGACTCCACTCGCATTGAAGACGCACGCCATGTGTTGAAATCCACGCAAACCGCACTCAAGAAGTACGAACAAACACAATTGGACAGCCTCAGCGACGCCACCGATGTTGCTCACGCACTCATGATTTCCGAATCTGTGCGGCGACTGTGTGCCTATTCCCGAGATTTTGGCGAAGTCTTGCTGAACATGAAAATCGCCACTGAAATGACCCTCGTCCGTTAGGCCTTCGCCCCGAATTTGGAGCCAAAATAAGGTGTTCTTTAAAACACTTGATTTTATTTTTACATCCATGTGTTGGCAATTTCACCACCACTTGAAATAGGGCGGGGTGTAAAATACACACTGAAGGAAGCACCC
>JALRLR010000151.1 GCA_023254355.1 Candidatus Poseidonia sp. | reverse complement strand
GGGCCATCTCCTCCATGAGGCGAATCGGTTCGGGAGCATTGAGCAGGACGCGGTCCACGGCGGTTTGGAGGTCGGCGTAATTCAGCGTGTCATCCAGTCGCTCAATGCGCTCCTTGCTAACGAGGGTGGCCCACAGGGTGACCACAAAGGGCTGGGGTGATTCGTGTTCCTCGTCATAAAAGCCGTGCACGGCCATCACTTCGTAGGCCTCCAAGCCGATGCGCCATTCCACGGTTCTCACCTCAAGCGCTTTCGTCTCGCTCATGGACCCAGATCAAATGGTAGCCGAACTGCGTCTTCACGGGGGCGGACACGGTGTTGAGCGGGGCCGTCCACACGGTGTCTTCAAATTCCTTGACCATGCGTCCCTTGCGGAACCAACCCAAATCCCCGCCTTTTTGGCTGGAGGGGCAGGTGCTTTTCTTGCGGGCGAGCTTTTGGAAATCCTTCAGTTTCCCCACCTTGTCTTTGATCTGCAACGCCTCGCTCTTTGAGGCGACCAAAATGTGAGAAGCCCAAGCGCTTGGTGCGACCATGCCGTGTCCACCCGCCGTCGTGTTTTGAATCCCACGCTCAGTCATCGGAGTAGGCGAGGAATCGCATGTAGGTGCCGTAAATGGTCACGGAGACGCCCAACGACTCTTCATTGAACCGGTCCAGCGTGTCGAGGTAGGTGTGGTATTCCCAACTCCCGCTGCCGTAGCACACCACCGCTCGTCCTCGCTCACCCTCGCCCAAGTCGTAGACGAAGGGGCCGTGGTCGGAGTTGTAGGGCATGCCGTCGGGGTCGCCTTTGGCGCCGTCCAGGGTGGCGATGCGGATTTCGTAGCGGTCGGCCACCTCGCTGCGCTTGTTTTGGTACAGTTCGGTGATGCGAGTCACGTGGCCAACGTCTTCGGCGTTGTTGCCAAATAGGGTGAGGCTGTTGCCGCGGTTGGAGAAATCGGCGTCGACGTGGTTCATGTCGAGGTTGATGTAGAGGCGCAGGTTATCCTTGAGGCTGTTTTGGAAGGCCTCCACGTAAGCACGGCTGCCGTACAGGCCTTCCTCTTCCCCGCCCCAGGTGCAGAATCGCAGGGTGCGGTCGGGCTTGCCCGTCTGGTTGACCACCTCGCTCATTTGGCGAGCGAGTTCAAGCACGCTGGCCGTACCCGAGGTGTCATCAATGGCGCCCTGGCCGTGGTAGACGGTGTCGTGATGGCCACCGACGATGACCACCTCGGAGGAAGCGCCTCGAATCTCGCCGCAGGGAACATAGATGGTTCGCTCCTGGTCGTTGGTGACGTCAATGAGCATCTCAAGCACGCCCGGCTGGCCCGTAGCGTTGAAGATTAGGCTCTCCAGCATCTCTCCGGCGTCTTTGGACATGGCGATGAAGGGCAATTCTGAGGGGATGGAGCCGCCGTTGGCCGCTTTGACATCGTCAATGCCGGTGCCCTTGAAAATTGGAACGCAGTCGTTGCCTTCGATCTTTCCGCAGTTGTAATTCTTGTTGACCCGAATCAAGCCGGCGAGGTCGTTCTCGGCCGCCAAGGAAAACAGGTCGGTGTTGCCCGTCACGGTGCCCCCGCTTCGAACGTAACCGATGGTACCGCTGGCCGCTGACCACAGTGCTTCGTCACTTCCATTGCCCAAATCGGTCACGGGGACTTCGTCGTTGAAGGTGTAGTCAGACCGCCCGGAAAAACCCTGAATGACGTAGTCCACCCGGTGCTGGAATTGCGTGATTTGACTCCCAATCGAACCGAACCCTTCGCACACGCTGAGGCCGTTGAGGCCGGGTACGCAGATGCGTAAACTCGGTTCGGCGTTCACGTGGTGCATCGGAACCTGATAGGAGTGGAGGGTCGTGGACATCCCCATCGCCTTGAATTGGGCTTCAATGTAAGCGGAAACGTTCGCTTCCTCCGTGGTCCCGCTCATCCGTCCTTCCCAGTCAGGGTGGCCGTAGGACACGAGTTCCTCGGCGAACAGGCGAGCCTGGTCTTGGTCGAAATCGATGAGTTCGTATTCGTAGTTGGGCGCGAAGCCGAGCCAGGTGGGGCGGAAGACAAAGGCGGCGGCGATCATCAACACCACAACGCCAATCGCCGTCAGAGCTTGCGGAGTAAGCACATCCGTACTTCTCCACCAAGGGACATCGTCCAAGAGGTCGCCGGTGGAGCCGTCCTTAACGTCGCCGTCCAAATTTACGACCGTGGCATCCCCGCTGTTGGCCTGCAATCGCTCCATGAGTTGGGCTTTGGAACCTCCCACGGGGAGGTCTTGTTCGCGAAGCATGTCCTTCAGTTCGGCCACCGTCTTGCCTTCGAGGTCCATGGGCTCACCCAGAG
>JALRLR010000150.1 GCA_023254355.1 Candidatus Poseidonia sp. | reverse complement strand
ATGATGGTTCGCAACACGGTGGGGGCTAACTGCATGGTGAGGAAACGCACCACCACCACCATCAGCACCAAGCCAACCAAGGCCAGAAGGGTGAAATGGCTGAATCCCAAGACTTCGTTGCGAAGCGAGGAATCGTCGGCAAGGTCAAACAGACTGCTCATGGCCCGCCGACGGGCCTCCATGAATTGAGGTTTCGGCCACGAGGGAGGCCGAGAACGGCTGGCAGCGGGCCAGGACGGGTTTCAGCGGCACGAACGCTTGAAGAGGTGAGGCGGGTTCGCTTGCCTGATAGCATGACGTCTGCCGCCCCCGTCGCCTCACGCCATCTCGCACCCCGCCCTTCCTTGGGCTTCCTGATTTGTCTCCCGTTGCTGCTTTCGCTGGCCGGTCCGGTGGCCGGTTCAGCCTATGTGGCTCAAGAGCCCGCCACGGGCGAGGCTCCCGAGGACATCTGGTCGGACGAGTACGTGGCTTACGAGTTCCCGTGGGGCGGGGACGATGCTGTTCAGTTCAAGGAATACCACACCTACGAAACGATGCGCACCCGCATGCTTCGCTTGGCCGAGGACAACTCGGACTTCGTGAACTTCCACGAGGGGCTCAACGGCGGCACCAACGCTCGCGGTCAAGAGACCAACGAGGACACCTACAAGGGTTGGTTCTACGGTCACCCCTCCCCGTGGTTGAAGATCACCGGTGACATCGATGGCGGCGAATACAACGCCTTCAACGGTGATTCAGGCAATTACGTCGACCGAGAGGACGTGCTCATCGTGGGCAACCACCACGCTCGCGAATGGATGTCGTACGAAGTGCCGATGTTCATGATCGAGACCCTCATCTTCTCCTACAACAACATCGGCTACGACAACGACGGTGACGGCCTTGTGGACGAGGACCCTTGGGGCGACGCTGACGGTGACGGCATCCTTGACGACGACGGCGACTGCCTTCGTTTGGACCCCTCCTTCCAAGACTCCGACGGCGACGGCACCCCCTGCGGTCCGGGCGACCTCGGGGTGGACGAGGACTTCTCGGAACAGAAACTCCACGACCTCATCAACGCTCGTGAAATCTACATCGTGCCCATGCTCAACGTTGACGGTAACCGCTACGACCGTGAAGTCTACTGCGGTGAGACCGCTTGGGAAAACTGCGCGACCTCCGGCTGGCGCAAGAACCTGCGAGACAACACCGTGACCGGTATCACGCCCCTGCCCGACCTCGACGAAGAGGTGGACGAGAGCTGCGACGGCGTGGACCTGAACCGCAACTACCAGTTTGAGTGGGGCGCTCCGTTGGGCGCCACCGGTCCTCTCGTGCCCGGTATGTGCTACGCTTCCGGGCCCAACAACGACGTCTACAACGGACCGGTTGACACCGTTGACCAAGACGGGGACGGACGCCTCAACGAGGACGGCGTGGACGGCAAGGACGACGACAGCGACGGCCTGGTGGACGAAGACTGGCTGGGCGGCAACAGCGAGCCGGAGACCAAGTTCATTCAGGATTTGACCGAGATGAACGACGAGCGCGCCAACGGCGGGTCCGACTTCCCCGCCGTGCTCACGTGGCACTCCTTCTCTGAACTCATTCTCTACCCCTGGGGCCACTGTCAGGATTGCACCAACCCCGACCAAGACCAGCTGAAGTACCACGGCGACGTGATGGCCACGATGTCGAATTACGAGAACATGCAGTCCTCCTCGCTCTACCCCACCAGCGGCGATTTCTGCGACTGGCATTACGGCCTGTTCAACTCCTACTGCTACACGATGGAAATCGGCAACGCCTTCCACGAGCGCCCCGAGAACATCGACGACATCTTGCTTCGCAACGTGGGCATGGGCATGTACATGATTGAAATCGCCGACAATCCACGGGAGCGTGCCGATTTGGCCATCGACAACATCTCCCAGCAAAATTACCTCAAGCAACCCTCGAAGGTCAACATCCCTGAATCGGGCGACATTCCCATCGACCTGTGCGTCTCCGACCTGTTCCCGTACAGCGAAGACGCCACCTCCGTGAAGTGGCGACAGGTCAAACCCAGCCGCATGCAGAGCGACTACGGCCCGCGCGAGTGGTCCACGACCCCTTGGCAGGTCGCCGACGTGGTGAAGGTGGACGGCGGGTGCCCGCTCGCTGCTGGCACCGGGACCATCCTGCGAGCCATGCTGCCCATCTCGGAAAAGACGACCGGCGAGATTCACTACAAAGCGATGGTTTCGACCTTGAGCGGTGCCGACTTCTATCCGTACCCCGCTGAAGGTGGCTATTACACCCTTGACATCAGTTACCGTGCCGCCTTTGGCAACATCTTCGGGGCGCTGTTTACGTTTTCGCTCGTGGCGGGTTTTGTTTGGGGCGGTT
>JALRLR010000014.1 GCA_023254355.1 Candidatus Poseidonia sp. | reverse complement strand
AATATACAATAATGAAATTTATAATGTGAAAGGTATCTAAAATGATCTCTAGATATTAGTGGCGTCAAGGTTTGATACACACTGTGAGAGATCACATAGCCATACCCCAAATCGAAAACATCACATAGTTAATTTAATGTATTCATTCCGACAGCCACACCATAAACAATTCTAGCATTATTAACACACCGAATTCCAGACAGAACCACGAAATCATCACCGGCCGATGCAGTTCGCCATCGCTGCCTTTGTAGGTCAAATCAAAGCGTTCCGGCAGGTTGTAATCCACTTGAACGGTGCCCAATTGCCATTCCCGTCCGATGACGTCCTTCACCACAAAGTCGATTTTCGGTCCGTAAAAGGCGGCTTCTCCCTGCTCCTCGGACCAAGCGACACCCAGCGACTCCGCCGCTGCCCTGCAAGCCTCCTCGGCCTTGTCCCAGCGTGAAGGGTCACCGACGTATTTCGTCGAATCGGGGTCTCGCAGGCCCACACGAACTCGATAATCCTCCATGCCAAGTTTGTCAAAGATGATTTGGACCAATTCAATGCAGCCCAAAACTTCCTCGGCCAGTTGGTCTTCGGTCACGAAAAGGTGAGCATCGTCTTGAGTGAAGCCTCGCACGCGGGTCATGCCCGAAATCTCACCTGATTGTTCCCATCGGTAAACGGTTCCAAATTCGGCCAACCGAAGCGGAAGGTTTCGATAGGACCGTGCTTGGCTGGCGTAAATTTTCACATGATGCGGGCAATTCATCGGCTTGAGCATGTAGCCGTCGATTTCTCCGGTGTTCATCATGTTCGCCAATTCGCCGCAGGTGCAGCCTTCATCGGCCAATTTCGCCATCAAGTCCCGCTCCACCAACGGTGGGTACTGCGATTCCTGGTAGTACGGGAAATGGCCGGAGGTTCGGTAGAGGTCCAGCTTCCCGATGTGCGGCGTGAACACCTGGGAATAGCCTTGACGTCGCAAATGGAAGGAAATGAAGTCCTGAAGTTCTTGCCGTACCACGGCCCCACGGGGGGTCCACAGAATGAGGCCTTGACCGACGTCCTCGTCAATGTGGAACAATTGGAGGTCTTTGCCCAACTTACGATGATCTCGCTTCTTGGCTTCTTCCATGCGGTGGAGCGTTTCGTTCAACGCCTCTTTGGTGGGCTCAACCAAGCCGTAAATGCGGACCAATTGTTCTCGGCTCTGGTCCCCTCGCCAGTATGCGGACGACACCGAGGTGAGTTTGACAAACATCAATTTCGCCGTGCTGGGAACGTGTGGCCCGAGGCACAAATCGTACCATTCCCCTTGTTTGTAAATCGTTGAACCGTCCCCCGCCTCGAGTTTGTCGTCGATGATTTCCAGCTTGTACGGGTTGTGCTCAAAGTGGTCGCGAAGGCTGTCTTGGTCCAATTCCACGCGTTCAACGGTCAGGTTTCGTCGAGCGATTTCTTGCATTTTTTTCTCAATGGCTTTGAGGTCCGATTCGGCGATGGGTTCCATCGCAAAGTCGTAGTAGAACCCTCGGTCAATGGCAGGCCCGATGGTGGGCAACGCTCCGGGGTACAAGTCCATGACCGCTTGGGCCAAGAGGTGGGCGGCGGAATGGCGCAAAATGTGAAGGCCGTCATCGGATGCTGCGACGATGCCTTCCACCGAACAGTTCTCGTTGAGCACCCGGGACAAATCGCACTCCGCTCCGTCGACTTTAGCCGCGACGCACCCGTGTTTCTTGCCCATGGCATCCGTGATGACCTCGGCGCACGTGATGCCTGCGGCGTACTCGTTCACCGTTCCATCCGGCAACGTGATGTGAATCATGGACATTGGCAACCAATCCCGTCAACCCCCATGGGGTTGAACCCTCGCTATCAATCCCGCGCTCCGAATCTCGCCAAGCACCGCATCTACCAGTCAACGTCAAAGTCGTCGCCCAAGGTGCTGGTCGGTGTTTTGAGCACCGGTGGTGGAGCCGTGGGGGCGTCGTCGGCTTCCGGGGGTTGTTCCTCGGTGCTGGCGGGAGCAGGTACACCAAACGACTCACGGTCTTCAACGGCGTCGATGCGTTGGTTGTAGACGAGAGGGGTTGTCGGCGGGTCAGGGGCGGCGTCCTTTTCCGTTTGCTGAACCGATTCGGGTTCGACGTCGATGTTGGCCTCGCCCACCTTCAGTTCGGCAAAGTCCCGAGCGAGAACGTCGTCAAGATTTGGCGTATCGGAGGGTGGCCCTTTCATGGGCATGGATGGACGGTTCTCCTCAAGAAGGCTCGGGTGGTTTGCATGCTGAACGAGCGGTTTTCACGCGCACGCCTTTTTGAACAAGTGACACGAGGAGGAACCATGCGCATCGGCTTGCTGGTGAACCCCGACGCGGGTTTGGGCGGCAAGTTGGGCTTCAAGGGGAGTGACGGACGGGCTGCAGAGGCTCGAGCCGCCGGAGCCGAAGACCGGGCCGGTCCAAGGATGAACCGGTGTTTGCAACATCTGGCCTCCCTCTCAGCCTCCTCGCTCAATCGCTCCAACGTTGCCCTCACCTTGGTGGGCTGGTCCGGACGAATGGGCGGGGCGTGGGTGGACGACGACCCCTCGCCGTTGGCCACGCAATGGCTCGGTTCCACGCCGGACGAAACGCATCCTGAGGACACGGCTCAACTGGTCAGGGAATTGGTGGAAGCCAACGTCGAGGCCATCCTTTATGCGGGCGGTGACGGGACCACACGCGACATCGTCAACATGCTCGAAGCCCTCGGTTCCGACGCCCAAAGCATCGCGCTCATCGGGGTGCCGGGTGGGGTGAAAATGCACTCGGGTTGCTTTGCAACCACACCCAAGGCGGCCGCTGAGGTGGCCTTGTCCTTCGCTTTGGGCGATTTGAGAACGGCCATCACCGAGGTGATGGATTTGGATGAGGACGTTTACCAAGAAGGCGTTTGGAAGGTTCGTATGTACGGCGAAGCCTGGACCCCCTCGTCCCCTCGCTTCATGCAAGGAGCCAAGGAACAGGTTGAACGGGTCAGTGAAGAGGACACCATCGAGGCCTTGGCGCACCATGTTGCCACCTTGTTGGAAGATGAGCCCGATTTGATGGTCGTTTGGGGCAGCGGCGGGACCCTTCGTCGCATGGGCGAACACCTGAGCTTGGAATTGACCTTGCTTGGCATCGATGTTCAGCACGGGTCCACGGTGCACAACGACCTCAACGAGACGGGCTTGCTCGACATCATCGGCGGCCATGTGGACGGGAACGGTGAACAACGACCGTTGGTTCTCCTGCTCTCGCCGATGGGTGGTCAAGGTTTCCTCATCGGCCGAGGCAACCTGCAACTTTCGCCCTCGGTGTTGCGCAGCATCGGCCACAGCAACCTTCTCGGGGTGGCGACACCATCGAAACTCATCGGCTTGGACGCCGTTCGCATTGACACCGGAGACGAAGCCTTGGACGCCGAATTTCAGGCGAAGCGCTTCATCAAAATCCTGCAGGGCTTTCGTACCACGCGCCTCCTTCGCGTGGCCGACGTGTGAGGCATCAACGCCCAAGACGGGGCCGATTTTGTGAAAAATGGGCCAACATGGGTGCTTCTTGTTTGTTCAAATACCGTCACCACGGCGCTCCCTCCATGAAACAACAACGAGTGGTGGTGTTAACCGGAGCAGGCATTTCAGCAGAATCGGGAATTCGAACGTTTCGAGACAACGATGGGCTGTGGGAAAACCATCGGGTGGAAGACGTCGCCACCCCGCAAGGCTGGGCCGCCGATCCCGCTTTGGTTTGGCGATTTTACCAGGGGCGTCGTCGCCAACTCCACGAGGTGGTGCCCAATCCTGCTCACATGGCTCTGGCTGAACTTCAACAAGGCGTTGAGGACTTCGTGTTGGTGACGCAGAACGTGGACGACCTCCACGAGCGAGGCGGGAGTCAAGACGTGGTGCACATGCACGGGCGGTTGGAAACGCTGCGTTGTGAAGGCAGCGGGCGGGCCGAACATCGCATGGAGGCTTCGGATATGGGCGATGAATTCCTCACCTGTTCGTGCTGCATGGAGCCCCAACGCCTTCGCCCGGACATCGTTTGGTTCGGCGAGATGCCGATGGAATTGGAACGCATTTACGGCGCCGTGGAGGACTGCGACGTCTTCATCGTCGTGGGCAGCTCAGGCCACGTCTACCCCGCAGCCGGCTTGGTTCTTCTCGCCAGGGAATGCGGTGCTCGCACCGTGTTGGTTAACGCCGAAGCCCCGCAAAACCTGGACGCCTTCGACGAGGTACATCTTGGCAAAGCGGGCGAACTTTTGCCCGGGCTCGTCAGCGGATGGCTCAATGAAGGGGCCTGAAAACGGAACGGCGATAACTTTCTGCCAAGACCGTTAAAGACGACGTGCCGAACGGACTTTCATGCGCAACGCTTCCCTTCGATGGCTCGTTTTACTCATCTTGGGCTGCCTGCTCCTTTCCCCGTTGGTCGCAGCCGATGGCGATGACGATGAGGACGATGACGAGAACGAAGCGACGTTGCTCGGTCTGGAGGGCGAAGCCACCGGCGAAGTGGCCCAAATCCTGTTGATTGGCACCTTATCCATTGCCGTTTGGCGTCCGTTGTTCAAGTGGCTGCGGGCCAAAGGCCCTGAACTGTTTGACAAAGAGCCTCGGGCCTTCAAGAAATCCCTCGGGGTGTTCAATCGCCGCTACATGAAGGCGCACAATTGGGTTGGTTTGGCCGCTGCCGTGGTCGGCACCGCCCACGGTTACGTCCTCGAATGGCACTGGACGCTCTGGTTGGCCATGATCTTCATGTGGGTGCTCGTCTTCAGCGGCTATCTGCTTCAGTGGAAATGGCCGCCCCGTGAGTTCAGGAAAGGCGCCCGCTTGTTGCACATGCAGCGGGCGATGAGCATCGCCGCCGTGGTGTTGTTGCTCGTGGGTCACGCCATCGTGGACTGAGCGGTCAGCGAACGAGGCCTCGAGCGTTCAAACCTCAGCGTTTGGACGCCGCTTGAAGGAGGCCGAGGAACGGCGGGCTAGGGCGTCCGGGACGCGACTTGAATTCGGGATGGAATTGAACGCCAACGTAGTACGGATGGTCGTTGAGCTCGAAGATTTCACAGCGCTGACCCGATTCGTCCTTGCCAACGAAGACCAAGCCCTCCGCTTCGATGCGTTCGATGAGGTCGGGGTTCACTTCGTAGCGATGGCGATGGCGTTCATCCACCGCTTCACCGGGGCCGTAGAGGGCGCGGATCTTGGAGCCGTCCGCTTGCCAAAGCGTCGGACGGCTGCCCAATC
Source organism: Candidatus Poseidonia sp. (assembly GCA_023254355.1). Classification (GTDB taxonomy): domain Archaea; phylum Thermoplasmatota; class Poseidoniia; order Poseidoniales; family Poseidoniaceae; genus Poseidonia. The sequence goes on along the minus strand of JALRLR010000014.1, from coordinate 21,147 downwards.
GCATCGTTCCGCCCAGATGGGTTTTCGAAATTTCAGGCATGAACACCACCGCAGCGTGTTCGGGATTGTCCTCAAATTCGGTGGAATTGGCCCCGCTCAGGCCGAGGACGTTTCGGCAGAATTCAATCGTGGCAATTTGCAAGCCGAGGCAGATGCCGAGGTAGGGCACCGCCTCGGTTCGGGCGTAATGAGCGGCCAGAACCTTCCCCTCAATGCCTCGGTCACCAAATCCTCCGGGCACCAACACGCCGTGGGCGGCGCGCAACGACGACCAAGCGGCTTCCCGCTCGTCGGCGTCCCAATCCGGTTCCAAATGACTGGCCTCAATCCAATCGATCACGAGTTTTCGGTCAACCGCCATGGCGGCGTGCTGCAAACTCTTGATGACGGAAAGGTATGCGTCGGACAGGTCGGTGTATTTGCCCACCATGGCGATATGGACTTGTTCGGTTAAGGTGTCCAAATGGTGAGCCATGGCGGTCCATTCCTCCAACAGTGAGGTGGCCTTGCAATCAACGCCCAGGATGTCGCACAAGCCCTGTTGCTGAAGCATCAACGGCACATGGTAGATGTTGGGCACGTCGTGGGTGGACATCACGGCTTGGGGTTTGACGTGGCAGAACGCCGCCAGTTTCTCACGGGTTTCATCGGTCAGCGGCGCCGATGAACGGCAGACGAGGATGTCAGGTGAGATGCCCAGCCCGCGCAACTCCTTGACGGTGTGCTGCGTGGGTTTGGTTTTCTGTTCGCCCACCGGTCCCATCACGGGGACGAGGGAGACATGAACGAAGGTCACGTTTTCCCGCCCGACCCTGAATTGGAATTGACGGAGCGCCTCAACGTACGGTGCCGATTCAATGTCCCCGACGGTGCCGCCCAACTCAATGATGCAGGCGTCCGGCGTTTCACCGCTGCCATCGGCGGGCCGAGAGGCCACGTCTTCGATCCAATCTTGCACGGCATCCGTGATGTGGGGGATGACTTGGACCGTCTTGCCCAAGTAATCGCCGCGGCGTTCAGCCTCGATGACCTTGGCGTAGATTTTGCCCGTGGTGAGGTTGTTGTCTTTGGAGAGGTTGATGTCGAGGAAGCGTTCGTAATTGCCCAAATCAAGGTCCACCTCACCTCCGTCGTCAAGCACGAAGACCTCGCCGTGTTCAAACGGCGACATGGTACCCGCATCGCTGTTGAGGTAGGGGTCGATTTTGATGGAGGTCACGCGCAGGCCAGCGCTCTTGAGCAGGACGCCGATGCTGCTTGCGGTCACGCCTTTTCCAAGACCTGACAAGACGCCCCCGCTGACCACGACGTACTTCATTGTACCATCAACGGGCTTTGAGGCCGTCGCGCCTCCCTAATCAACATACCGAACCAGAATCGCCAGAGGTTCCCTTCACCTCAGGAGAGGACATGGTGAGCGAAGGATGAAAAGGTGTCCGATGCAAAAGTGAATTGAGGGCGTGCTATGCAATCCGTTCCAGCAACCATGGCTGCATGGACCAAAACTCGGGACGAGGAAGGTGGCTTTTCGCTGGAAGAGCACCCTGTCCCCGCTCCGGGTCCTGGGGAAGTCCTCATCAAATCCCAATCCACCTCCATTTGCGGTACGGACATCCACATCTGGAAATGGGATGAGTGGAGTCGTAACAACGTCCCCTTGGGCACCATCACGGGTCACGAAACCAGCGGGCTCGTCGTTGGCCTTGGCGAGGGCGTTGAATCCCACCAAATCGGCGATCACATCGCCGTGGAGTGTCACCTCGCCTGCTGGGCCTGCCCCCGCTGCGACGAAGGGAACGCCCACATCTGCGAAAACGGCTCCATCTTCGGGGTGCACGGTCACGGTGCTTTCGCTCCCTACTTTGTCGTGCCCGCCGTCAACGCTCGTCATGTCCCGGAGGGATTGGACCCCGGGCACGCCTCCATACAGGACCCGCTTGGCAACGCCATTCACACCTTGACGGGTGGACCCGTGGAGGGCGCCACGGTGGCCGTTCACGGTTTGGGTCCTATCGGACTGTTCGCCGTCAACGCCGCCAAGGCGATGGGCGCGAGCAAAGTCATCGCCGTGGACTGGGACAATCGTTACCGAATGGCGTTGGCCGCCGAGCTCGGAGCGGATTTGGTGCTTGGGAAAGGCGACGATGTCGTTGCGGCCATCCTCGAAGCCACGGATGGGCGCGGGGTGGACAACAGTTGCGAGTTCTCCGGCTCGGCGGCGGCTTTGGCCAACACCATCCACTCCACCCGCATGGGCGGATACGTCAACGTCCTCTCGGTCTACGGTCAATCCATGCCCAGCGTGCCGATGAACGAGGTGGTGTTCCGCTATCTCCACCTCAAAGGCATCAACGGACGCAAGATGTGGTCGACGTGGGACACGATGCACGACCTGTTGGAGCGAGGGCTCATTGACGTGGACAAGGTGCTGACCCATCGTCTTCCCGTTTCCGAGTTCGAGTCCGCCGTTCAGTTGGCCATGTCGGGTGATTGTGGGAAAGTGGTTCTGGATTTCGATGCCTGAACGATCGTCCTGGTCCGCATCATACGGTAGGCTTTGTCATAGCCTAGGGTTTGATGCTCCCTCTAATCAGAGGTCCCCTCTGCTCAGTTCTCGTCATCGCCCTCGGGCATGTCGGGAATGGTCGGGTCTTGCTTTGCCCAGAGCACGTCGTCAATTCGCAGCACCGAGAGCGCCGCTTCGGTGGCTCCTGCAAGCACTTGCCGCGTGATGCGAAGCGGCTCAACGATGCCTTTCTCGACCATGTTGGCGGGTCCTTTCTCCACGATGTTCATCCCGATGAAGTGGCCTTGCTCGTCTTCGGCGGTGCTCTGCTGGGCAACCGTTTGAAGCAGGGAATCCAAGGGGTCCAGTCCGGCGTTCTGCGCCAGCACTCGAGGAATAACTTCCAACGCATCGGCAAAGGCCTCGATGGCCAATTGTTCACGACCAGCAAACCCTTCTGCAAAGCGTCGAAGATGTCGCGCCAGCGCAATTTGCGTGGCCCCGCCGCCTGGTAACAGGTACGGTTCTTCCAAGAGTTGGCAGGCAACGCCCAAGGCGTCGGCAAAACAGCGTTCCACTTCGCCAACGGTTTCGTTGGTTGAGCCTTTGGCGATGAAAGTGGCCCCTCCTTCTTCGGTCTCGACGATCCAGTGCATCACGCCGTTCCATCGTTCGTTGCGGCTGCTGATGAACACCCCGAGGTCGCGCTTGGTCAGGCCGCCGATGTCGTGGTTGAGGGTGGCGTTGGTTCCTCGTGCCAGCAAGTCGAGGTCGGCACGAGCCACCCTTCGGTAGGCTTGGATGCCGGCGTCGCTGAGCGCCCCGTGCAGGTCGTCATCAATGCCTTCTTTGCACGCCAGCAACGTCACGCCCAACGAAACCAGATGGTCCACTTGTTCGAGCAACATCGCTTTCTCTTGCTGGCGGAATTGTTCCAGCACACCGGTGTTGGTGACGTTCAATTTGACGCTGCTCATCAATTCTCGGCGCTCAAGACCGCCGTCAACCAAGGCGATTTTTCCGGATTTGAGATGCTTGGGCATGCTGTCGATGACCCGTTTTTTGGCCAACACCAAGCCCGTGACCAAACGGGAGTCCGTCATGGAACCGCCCGTTTGCGTCAGGATCTTGACCCGCGTCGGGTCAACGACCACACCGCTGGGGCGTTCTTCCTGAATCGCTTGAGCGGCTTCGAGGGCCAATTCAGCCAAGTGGTGTTGCATGGCTTCGTGGATTTTTCCGGCGAGCGATGTCGTGGCGGCTTGCCGCTGTCGCTCGGGCGTGGCGTCGATGACGAGTTGGTCAAAATGGACCCTGCAAGCGTCTTCTGCCATGCGGTACCCGCGAGCAATGGCGGAAGGATGGACGCCTTGAAGCACCAATTCCCAGGCGTTTTGCAACAACTCGGCTGAAAGCAGGACGGCACTCGTGGTGCCGTCGCGGGCGATGCGGTCTTGAGTCGTGGAGGCGTTGATGAGCATCTTGGCGACCGGATGCTCGACCTTGGCCGATTCCAGAACCGTGACGCCGTCGTTGGTGACCAGGGTTCGTCCCTCGTCATCGATGAGCAGCTTGTCCTGACCCAACGGGCCGAGGGTGGTTCGCACAGCGCCGGCCAAGGCCATGGCGGCCGTGATGTTGTTGCGAAGGGCCTCGCGACCGGTTGAGCGCGTCGTCTCCTTGAGAATGGGGACTTCGCTCATGGTTGCGCCACCTGCCACCCAGCCATAAGGCAAACGCCCGGGGCCGGTGAGTGGTGAACTCAGTCCTCGTCTTCAACGACTTCAAAGTCAGCATCGACCACGCCATCATCCACGTTGATGGCGCCGTCTTCGCCGCTCTCCTGCTGAGCCATTTCAGCTGCTGCGGCTTCGTAGAGTTTGGTGGAGACGGCGTGCATGGCTTCTTCGATCTCCTTGACCTTAGCCTGAATGGCCGCATCGTCCATGGCGTCGATGTCAACGGGTTTTCCATCGTCGTCCTGCACCATCTTCTCCAGTTCATCGAGGTGCGCCTTCACGGGGTCCATGTCAGCGTCGTCAAGCTTGTCCGCCGATTCCTCAAGGGTGCGTCGGGTCTGGTAAACCACCTGGTCGGCCATGTTGCGCAACTCGACCTTGGCCTTGCGGAGTTGGTCTTCTTCAGCGAACTTCTCGGCTTCAGCGATCTTGGCTTGGATTTCGTCCTCGCTCAACGAGGTGGCGGATTCGATCTTGATGGACTGCTCTTTGCCGGTTCCCATGTCTTTGGCGCTGACGTTGACGATGCCGTTGGCGTCGATGTCGAAGGTGACTTCGATTTGGGGCACGCCGCGTGGAGCGGGTGGGATACCGACGAGCTGGAACTGACCGAGGGTCACGTTGTCCTTGGCGAACTCACGCTCGCCCTGCAAGACATGAATTTCAACGGCCGGTTGGTTGTCCGATGCGGTCGAGTAGATTTCGGAGCGTCGGGCTGGGATGGTGGTGTTGCGCTCAATCATCGTCGTCATCACGCCGCCGAGGGTTTCGATGCCCAGGGTGAGCGGGGTGACGTCGAGCAGCAGGATGTCGGACACGCCCTCGTCACCGGCGATGATGCCGGCTTGGAGCGCCGCTCCCATGGCGACGGCCTCGTCCGGGTTGATGCCCTTGTAGGGGGGCTTGCCGGCTTCCTTCTCGATGGCGTCCTGAACGGCAGGCACTCGGGTTGAACCGCCCACGAGAATGACCTTGTCCACGTCGCCTTTCTTGAGGCCGGCGTCCTTCATGGCTTGCCGAGTGGGCACCATCGTCTTCTCGATGAGTTTGGCGATCAAATCCTCAAACTTGGCCCGAGACAAGGAGAGGTCCATGTGAACGGGTTGGCCGTCGGCCATCGAGATGAACGGGAGGTTGATTTGGGTCTGCTGAGTACCGGAGAGTTCAATCTTGGCCTTCTCGGCGGCTTCCTTCAAGCGGGACATGGCTTGCTTGTCCTTCGAGAGGTCAATGCCGGTGTCTTTCTTGAATTCGGTTGTCATCCAGTCGATGATTTTCTCGTCGAAGTCGTCACCGCCGAGCTTGTTGTTCCCTGCCGTGGCCTTGACTTCGATTTGAGGTTGACCGTCGACTTCGTAGATTTCAAGGACAGAAACGTCGAAGGTACCGCCGCCCAAGTCGTAGACCAGGATGGTTTGGTCTTGGGTCTTGTCAACCCCGTAGGCCAGCGCCGCAGCGGTGGGTTCGTTGATGATGCGCAGCACCTCAAGCCCGGCGATTCGACCGGCGTCTTTGGTGGCCTTTCGCTGGGCGTCGGTGAAGTAGGCCGGGCAGGTGATGACGGCTTGCTTCACTTCGTGACCGAGGTAGGCTTCCGCATCGGCCTTCAGCTTCTGAAGGATGAACGCCGAAACTTCTTGCGGCGTGTACGTGTTTTCGTCAACGTCCGTGGTCCACTTCGTGCCCATGTGTCGCTTGACCGAAATCATGGTTCGGTCGGCGTTGGTCACGGCTTGTCGCTTGGCGGTGACGCCGATGAGGCGTTCGCCACCGTCCTTTGCAAACGCCACGACCGAGGGGGTCGTTCGGGCGCCTTCGGCGTTCGGGATCACGACGGGTTCGCCGTTTTCGATGGTCGCCACGCAGCTGTTCGTTGTTCCGAGGTCAATTCCAATCACTTTGCTCATGTTTGTTCACTTCCTTTCAAAAGATGGGGATGCCACCGTCGTCTTCGTCATCGTCATCGTCGCCGAAGTCGATGCTCACGTCCCCGGTAGCAGGGACGTCATCGTCATCATCCGATTCCAGCGCCTTCCCTTGAGGCGTCAGTTTCAGGGTGATGTCGAGAATGCCGTTGTTGAGGGTCCAATCCACCACATCATCGCACGGATGGGGCAGTTCAACCAACGCCAAGGGTTTGGGTTGGGTCGTGCGCATGATTTCAATTTGCGACCCGTTTTTGATGAGTTCAATTTCGAGTTGGTCGGTCTCGATGTCGCCTTTGAGGGCGAAGTCGAGCGTCACGGACATGTTCCATCCGTCCAGATAGACGTCCTCTGCGGGGAGGGTCAACGAATCTTCGTCGTCCGTTTCAAGTGCGGAAGGATCCATTTCAACGGGGGCAACGTCCACGCGCACGTCCATGCCCAGATTCTTGAGCAGGTCTTCAATGGACGACCCAGCCGAGAACATCTTGGACAGTTCCGAAATGTCGAAGTTGAAGTTGACTTCGCCCTTGGCAATCTTCTCAGGGTTGATGCCCATCGCGTCGAATTGGTCCTTGAATTGAGTCAAGAATCCCTTGAGTTGCTCTCGAGAAATGGGCATGCCCATGCCCTTCAGCATCTCTTCCAACTTGTTGAGGAACTCGTTTTCCCAGGAATCGTCCGTCATGATGCCACCACTACTTTACCATCGGTTGTATAGTGGCGAACGAGCGACCCCATATAAATCTAATCAAAACGGCACACTGCTCCTCACGATCGAAGCAGCCTTTCGGCACGGTGGAGCGATGGTTTGGTTCCGTTCTTCATCCAAGAACGGCAGCGGGTTGGTTTGGATCACTTTTGGGTGATGAATTCAACCATGGTGCGAACGTGGATGCCGGTGGCACCGTGGCCAACCATCTTGTTGGTCTTCGCACCCCAGTAGGTTCCAGCAATGTCCATGTGAGCCCAGGTGATTTGTTCCGCATCTTCGCCTTCACCGCGGTTGGGAACGAATTGCTTGAGGAAGGCAGCGGCCGTGTTGGCGCCGCCCCAGCGACCGGAGCCCAGGTTTCGAGTATCGGCAATCTTGGAGTCCGTCATTTCCTTTTCGAAGGCCGGAAGGAGAGGCATGGGCCAGGCAAGTTCGCCCACCGACTTGCTGGTCTCGTGAAGGCGTCCACGGAACTCGTCATCGTTGGACCACAGGCCCGTGGCTTCGTGGCCAAGGGCCACCACGCAAGCGCCCGTCAGCGTAGCGAAGTCAACGATGTACTCGGGGTCGAAATCGGTGCCGGCTTTCCAAAGCCCATCCGAGAGCACCAGGCGACCTTCAGCGTCGGTGTTCAGGACTTCAATGGTCTTGCCCGAGAGGGTGGTGATCACGTCACCGGGCCGCTGGGCGTTGGACGAGGGCATGTTTTCGGCCATGCAGGTGATGCCGACCACCTTACCATCATAGCCGCTGGCTGCCAGTGCTTGCATGGTACCGAAGACCGTGGCGGAGCCACCCATGTCGTACTTCATTTCGTCCATGTTGGCCCCGGGCTTGAGCGAGATGCCGCCCGTGTCAAAGGTGATGCCCTTCCCCACGAGGACGGGGTGTCGACCGGCTTTCTCGCCGTTGAGGGTGAAGATCACCATGCAGGGTTTTCGGGCCGAGCCCATGCCCACGGCGACCAAACCGCCCATGCCGTGGCGAATGGCCGCATCGTAATCGATGACTTCGACCTTGACGTTGTCGTATTCCTTGGCCCATTTTTCGGCCTTTTCAGCGAAGGCCATGGGGTACATGTCGTTGGGAGGGCAGTTGCCGAGGTCTCGGGAGAGGTGAACCCCGCTGGTCACGGCGGCAGCCTTCTCGATGAGCGCCGAAAGGGCACTGGCGTCGCCTTCACTGCAGTTGATGCGAGCGGCAAGGTTGGTATCCTCGTCTTCTTCGTCCTTCTTCTTGTAGAGGTCGTACCGGTAGTCGCGCAGCATCATCCCCTCGCCAAAGGCCGCCATGCTTTGGACATCGGCGTCGTGGAAGAGGACCGTCAATTCGTCGCCGTGAATCTTCTTGAGGGAAGCCACCACGGTTGCACCGGCGTCCCGGTAGCCATGGACATCGACCTTGTTGGCTTTGCCAAGCCCGATCAGCATCGCTTTACCGCCATCGGTGCCCATCAGGGTCATCGTGGAATTGGCTTTGGCCTTGAAATCGCCATCGCCGAGCACGCGGTCGATTTGACCCTTGAGGGCCGCTGGGATGCCGCCGACATCGGCGGGGAGGGCTTCTTCGCCTTCAAACAGGGGAAGGACGAGCGTTCCGTTGATGTTGTTGCCTGAACTGATGGTCACTTGCATGGTTTCACCGACCCCTGCCAACGATTTCTCCCACTTCAACCCTCCCAGCCCTTTGTTTGGAAAATTCGTCCTTCTCCCGACCTGTTCGAGGCAAGCACCCTGCGGCCATGATACGGGGATGAAGCCCGAAGGAAGGGTTCGATGGGTTTCAAGCCTGTTCGTTTTCTCGACGCATCAAGAGGCTCACGCCGAGCATTCCCACAATAACGGTGAGCGGATTGAACAATCCGTAGCCGACCAGGAAGCCTCCTTCGTCCTCAACCACCAGCTTTGACACGTTTGAATCGACGGTTTCATTCACCCAAACGGCGGCGTTGATGACGCGCTTTTGGTAGTTCAAGTTCCATGTTCCGTCCATCTCGAACCGGTCCTTTTTCACGTCAAAGGCGATGTTCGTGGCGTTGCTGGCGTTGACCGTAAACATCGGTGAGGCCCACACGACCTCTCCAGCGGCGTTGAGGTGCTCCAAACTGGCGTTGGCGGTGGAGGCCCTACCGTGATTGACGACCTCAACGGTCAAGCGTTCATCCTCCATCGTGATGGACTGAACGTCGAGGCGAGCGCGCCAATACCACACGTTGTTGATGAGGTAGCGCATGACGTCCATCTCTTCGTCCAGCCGCTCGTTGAGGGCTTCGAAGCTACCGGGAACAAATTGTTCGTCGTCCGTCTCAAACGTAAAGGTCGGAAAGCCCATGTGACCGTACCCGTAATCTCGGCTCGTGCCGCAGTTCGGATAGAGTCCTTGGTTGGCGTTTTGGATAGGGATATCGGTGACGTTGGCTTGAACGTCTTCTCGGATTCGCCAAAACAATTCCCAGTCGGGCGGTTGTTCGGGCCATTTCCCCCACGGATAGAGCATGATCCACACACCGGTGTGCATGGTCACGTAGAGGTCGGCATCGGTGACGTAGGTGTTCATGTAATCCGAATTTGAAGCGGTTTCCGATTCGCTGAAGGCGCTGCTGCCGGGTTGGGTGGTTGGGCAAGTGTTCCAGTAGTGGTTGTAATTTCGATTGAGGTCCACTTGATTGATGTTCCAGCGCGTGTCGATGTCGTTTCCGTCGGGATTGAGCATGATGAGGATGTGCAGCTCCGTGTTTTGAAGCACCGCAACGGCCTCTTCGTTGCCTTCGCTCCAGGCGTTGATGTACCATTTAGCCGTGAGGTAGGCCAAGGCCGTCCCCAAGTATTCGTTGCCGTGGTGGCCGCCATCAATGTACACGATTTCTTTCGCTGAACCGTTGGCTTTGGTGTCGATGGACCAGTCTGACAATCGGACCACCCAGAGCGTTTTTCCGAGTTCGGATTGGCCAGCGCTGGTCAAATCAACGATGTCCGGATGTTCATCCGCCCAGTTGTTCACATCGAGGGTCAACGCTGCCCACGTCAGGTGAACATGGCTGTCGATGGGGTCGCCGGGCCACACCGGTGTTTGCGTTGGGTCGTATTGAGCGGCGGCGGGCGGAAGGGCCGCCAACAGCATGCAAACAACCAAGCCGATGGCTACTCGCATGACAGGGCCTTGTGGCTGCGAATCAAAAACGCTTGGATGCAGGAGCGTCACCAATCGGAGGTGAAGGCGTTCGGGTTGGCCACCTTCTCGCCTTCCCGGGTCCAAATGCTGGCTCCGTCGCCGGCGTAAATGTCGGCGAAGGGGTCCACTTCCTCCTCTTGCAGGTTTCGTTGCATGTAGGCTTCAACTCGGTCTCGAAGATCGGGCTTGAATTTCCAATAGTGAATGCGCCATTCACGACCGTCCCATAGGGTGGTTTCTTCGGATTCGGTCGTCAGCAAGTCGTAGTCTTGAAACATGTAGAACAGGTTACGGTCCGTCGGTTCCAAGGCGTTGTCAATGATTCGGTTGTAGAATCCAAAGAACCCGAGCGCATGCTCGGCCATGCCTTGGGCAACTTCCGTATCCATGTTTTCGTCAATGTGTTGTTGAATTGCTCGTGTCAATTCTGCGAGTGTCATTCCCATCTTTCTTCCCCCGGCCGGCGACCGCTTTTTGGTCCCCGTTGCTATTGTATATTGGTCACCGACCCATATTAACTGTTCCTCGGTTTTTCATGAATCCAGCCCTTTCGGACCGGTTTTGGTCACCGTATCATCGGCAACATGATGAAGGTGGCGACGGCAGGAAGTCACCATGTCAGTGGCGTTTGAGGCGGGTCAGTTTCTTGGTCTGGCTCGCGGGGAAGGACCGGCTGACATGGCGGTCGTCCCGTTGGCGTACGAGTTGACCACGTCCTACGGCACGGGGGCCGTTGACGGGCCGCAAGCCTGTGTTGAGGCCAGCGCCCAAGTGGAATTGTACGACGACCGCTTGGGTGCTGACCTCCCTGCGAGCCTTGTGTTGCACACCGAACCCGTGTGGGAGGGCTCAGCCCCAACGTTATTGGCGCAACTCGACGAGATGGTTGACCATGCGCGTCCGTTTTACAACGGCCGCCTTTTCCCGCTGTTTCTTGGGGGTGAGCACGGCATCCTCCCGGCGTTGATGCAAGCGGCCAAATCGCATCCAGCGCTCTACGGTGACCTCTCGAGGTTGACCGTGGTTCAGCTTGACGCCCACGCGGACCTCCGTTCTGAATTGGACGGCGAACCGTTTTCGCACGCCTGTGCCGCCGCTCGAAGCCTTGATGTTGGTGTTGGAGCCCTTTACCAGGCTGGCATTCGAGCCTACAGCCAAGAAGAGGCAAGGCGAATTGAGAGCGACGAACGTATCACGACTTTCTTCGCCAAGGACACGCAACACCCTCACACGGGAGGCGAAGCGTGGGGGCGCTGGCTCCAATGTTTGGCGAACCTCTCGGGCCCTGTTCACTTCACGCTGGACATCGACGGCCTCGACGGTGCTCTCGTCCCGGCCACCGGTACACCGGTTCCCGGGGGGCTGTCGTATTGGCAGGTGGTGGAGACCATTGAAGCCTTGTTTTCGAACCCCAACGCGGTCGTGATCAGTGCTGATGTGAACGAAATCGTGGCCCAAGAAGACACCCCGCTGACCCAGTTCACCGCCGCCTGCCTTGCCACGAAGATTCTAGCCTCACATGTGCTGGCGCGGCAAGAAGGCCGTTGGCACGCCGCGAACGAAAATCAAGCCGATGAAGCGCAGTCTACCTTTTTTTCAGCACAGAAAGGAGTGGAATTTTCGGCACGTTCTTAAACAGAAGTGTGCGGCGGAGCGCAGGGTGGTACCGTGTCAGCACACCGTATTCGAGGCGCCCATGTATTCATGGATTACACCGAGGCTTTCTTTGAGATGCCCGATGCCCATGAATGGGTGCTTTCCATCATGCGAGCGGCGGTGGCTCAGAGCCCCGCAACCGAGGTGCATGCTCACGTCGTTCCTTTTGACGGTTCGACCTCTCCACCAGGCTTTGCTGCCGTGGTGCTGATCGACGAGAGCCACATCACCGCCCACCATTACGCTGACCGTGGCATGTTGGCGCTGGATTGCTTCACCTGCGGGGACACCGACCCCGGCCTGATTGCCGATTTCATCCATCAAAGGCTCATGGAAGGTGCCCCCAACCTCAATGCCGTGCGGCGGGACAGGGTGAACCGATTTTTGACCGGAGCTTGATCGCATGGGTGTTCGTGAGTTCATCAACGAACACTATCGCCACTTCAACGCAGGGACGGTTCAACGAGCCAGCGAATCGCTGCTTGACATGCTCAACTCGGGAGGCAAAATCTTCCTCACGCTGGCCGGGGCCATGAGCACGGCCGAAATCGGTCGCAGCCTCGCCGACATGATTCGAGCCGGCCACGTTGCCGCCATCTCCTGCACCGGCGCCAACCTCGAGGAAGACGTGTTCAACCTCGTGGCCCACGACCACTACGTACGCGTTCCGAATTACGAGGACCTCGGTCCGGCGGACGAGGTGGCGTTGCTCAATCGACACCTCAATCGCGTGACCGATACGTGCATTCCCGAAGAGGAAGCCATTCGGGCGATTGAAGCTCATGTCCTCGCCTTGTGGGAGGAGGCTTCGGTCAACGGCACACCAGCGCTTCCTCACGAATTCCTCTATCGCCTGCTGCTTTCGGGCGATTTGGTTGATGCCTACCAAGCCGACCCGGCCAATTCATGGCTGCTCGCTGCGGCTGAAGTGAACCTTCCCCTCTTCGTTCCTGGTTGGGAGGATTCCACACTGGGCAACATCTTCGCCGCGCGGTGCTCGGAAGGACGCATTCAACCCGAGGCCGTCTTGGGCGGCGTTCATTACATGACGGCGTTGATGACCTTCTATCGTCAAGCGGGCTGTCCGCTGGCCTTCTTCCAAGCGGGCGGCGGCATCGCCGGTGACTTCCCGATTTGCGTGGTCCCGTTGCTGCACCAAGATTTGGGCGAAACCGATGTGCCGCTTTGGTCCTGGTTTGCTCAAATTACGGACGCAACGGCATCGTACGGCGGTTATTCAGGCGCTCCGCCCAATGAAAAAATCACGTGGGGCAAACTCGGAGCCCACACGCCACGTTTCAACATTCAAAGCGATGCGAGCATCGTGTTGCCGCTGATGTTCGGCTATGTTTTGGACCTCTAAACGGTCCAACGCTCCCAAAGTCTTGAAGGGGACCGCCCCCACATTCCTCTCATGAATCCCTCGGGTCGGGCGCTTGCGGTCACGTTGTGTGTGCTCATGTTGACCTCCCTTGCACCGGTGGTTGCCGAACACGGCGATCCCGTGACGGTGAACATCACCGTCCATTGGATGGGGGAGGGGAGCGAAGCGAACGCCCACGCCTACCTGTTGACGTTTGGGGACAACGGGACCTATGTGGTTGACGTTCTCTTGGACCATCGTCGAAACGGGTCAGCCCTACCGGCGAGCCACTCGCTCGAATGGGGCAGCACCGGTGGGGTTCGTACAGCGCTGGTGACCTTCAACACCTCGCTCCAGTGGGGTGACGAAATTGACGTCGTGGTCTCGGTCACCCAACACGACGGCGTTTCCGTGGAGGTTGAGGCTGAACGTCATCTCCTCGTCGGGCAGTGGAATCAGCCCATGGCCGACCACGAAGTGCTGCTCTCCACCGCATGGTCCCTCGAACAGGCCTATGACAACATCACGGGCCCTCAACGCTTTGCGTTGGCGTTTACCGGCCAAGGGTGGCAGGAACGGGTGGGCGATGTTCTCCACTCTTCGGAACTGGGCAACGGCACCTTCGAGACCTTGGAGAGCACGACGGACGGGCAAACCGACCTGGCGTTGGTGCTCACGCAAGTGTGGAAAAACGAGACCATCGTGGCGGGCATTTTGACGCATCAGGTGTTTGACGCTCGCGGTTTTGGTTCCCTCGAAACCGTCTTGGTGGACGGACAGACCGAAACGGTGATTCAGGCCGATGTCTCTCAAGCCGTCCTCAATCGCTCGTTTGCCGAGGGGTTGATCGGCGAACGCTTGTTGCTGGAAGCCACGGGGTCTCTCAACGTCACCGAGGAGGGTGACGACAACAACTCCCTTGCCATCGACGGTGATCTTTCGGTGTTCTTCTTTGAGTACGTCGATTCTGGAGGTGTCCGTGTGCTTCAACACACCCAATTCGAAGCCATGGCGGACTTCGTTTTGGTCGACGACGGCACCCGTCTCGATGTTTCCTTGGACGGTTTTTCTTCACTTGACCGGTGGGAAAACGGGGTTCGAACCGAGCAACTTGAGGAATTGTACGGGACGGGGACATTCGGGTTTTCCGATCAGGACGAGAACGCTTCCCTGCAAGTCAACGGGACGATCCTCGACCTCCACACCAAAGTCGAAGACGGGGTGACCACCATCGATGATCTCCATGTCGATGGTGTCCTCACGGGCGACGTGCAAGGCTCCTTCGGCGTGGTCAGGGGCATTGAGACAACCGGCATGCAAACCAACGCCACGGGAGAGGCCTTCTTGGTCAACGTCATCTTCCAAGAATCGTGGTTCAATCTCACCGGAATCAACGGCGGGAATTTCTTTGGAGGGGCCGGTCTTGGTGCTACCCACAATCAGACGTGGGACTATCAGGCGGTGAACGCCGACTGGGACAACCGGACGGTGCGTCTGGTTTGGCGTGAAACGGGGCCCGACGCTTCGGAGGGAGAAGAATTCCCCGAACGGAGCCCGATTCAGCAAAACGCCACGGCACCGGTTTCCGAGGAAGGCCTTGGCGACGTGACCGTGGGTCGCGAAACCGGATTGATGCCCGTACCGTTGGCCACCAATGACCGCTTGCGTTTGAACGGCCAGGAAGGGTTGTCACTCACCATCAATGCCGGTGAACGACTCACGGAAACACGGGACGGTCACAACCTCGCCGTTATCGCTTGGAACGGCGTCTATGGCGGCACCGGTGAAGCCGGGTTCGCATCGGGGACCTTGGTTTCTGTCGGCCCGCTATCGGGTTTGTTGTCGGAGGTTGAGCGAAACGTGTCGCTCCCGTTCGGTTCCAGCAATGAAACGGTGATGCTTCGCGAAACTCAACATCTCGAACGGGTCTTGTCACCCGAAATCGTCAGCGCTGACAACAACACGGCGCCGAACATCGGCACCATCGAACTGCGCGAAGGGGTCGTGGTCGGCGAGGGGGGGAGCGTTGCTCATCTTGAGGTCACGGTCAGCGATGCTGAATGGAACGTGGTGGAGGTCTTGGTAGATGCATCCTCCTTTGGTGCGGGCCAACTCGTTCTCAACGACCGAGGTTTGGACGGTGACCAATCGGTGGGCGATGATGTCTATTCCACGACGGTGGTCGTCACGGGCCTGGAGGTGGGAACCTTCCCCGTGACGGTGACCTCAACGGACAGCTTTGGCGTCACTTCACAACGGGAGGGAGCGCTCACGATTCTCAACCAAGGGCCACGTTTGTTGTCGGTTGAATTGGCACCGGGAGAACTCGAGCGAGGTCAATCCTTGGTCGTGAACGCGAGGGCGTACGACGGTCACGGCGTGGAAAGCGTTCGCCTTGATCTTCGCTCTTTCGGTGGAGAGATGGTGAACCTGACCCTCACCGACGGCGTTTGGGCCACCATGGTGGCGCTGCCCAGCGGGGTGTCTCCCGGAGACCAATCGCTCACCTTGGTGGTCGAGGATACGCTGGGAGCGTCAAACACCTTCCAATCCTACATCGTTGGTCAAGGCGACATCGGTGACCCCGTCCTTGGTCCGCATCATGTCAACGTTGCCTCGTTGGAACCCATCGTCTTGCGCGTGTTGAATGACCGCCCGTCGATCACCACGACGCCGACCACGGTCACCAAGTCGCTGGATGAACCCATCGTCTACACGGTGGAGGTGAACGACCCGGACGGCATTGAACGCGTCCAAATCAACCTCGGCGTGTATGCTCCGGTCGGTCAGACCTCCTGGGTCACGATGCACGACGACGGCCAGTCGGGAGGCGACGCCGAGGCGGGTGACGGTCTCTACTCGGTTCTCCTCTCGGTGCGAGAGGGAACGCCGTTGGGCACCCACGAAGTCACCGTGCGAAGTTTCGACGTGTTTGGTGAAATGAACAGCGCTTCAGCCGCCATCGTGCTGGTGGCGGAAGACGGGGGCGGTTCAACCCCCGCCTCTTCCAGTGGATGGCTCTACACGGTGTTGGGGGCGGTGCTTGTGGTGGGGGCCTTGGTGGTCTTGGCCATGGTGTGGCGGCGCCAAGAAGGCGGCGGTGATGGCCACGACCGATTCGGCATGCAATAGCGTCGTCCGTACCGTTGAAGTTACCATTTCAGCGCACGAGTCGCTTGGTCGCGGTTGTATCCCGAAGGAACCAGCCGACAATCGTTTAAACCCCTGCTCGGTGCGAGAGGCGCAAGCGAGCGTAGTGTAGTGGTTATCACCGGGCGTTGCCAACGCCTGAACCCGGGTTCGAGTCCCGGCGCTCGCACTGTTTGGGTCACTGCTCGCCATTTTGGCCCGTTCTCTTTGTGAAAATATAAGGGATGGCAGTGGTGGCTTAGGACGGGAGCGCCATGTCGGACCGTCGCATCATCTATGTTGGAAAAAAGCCCTTGCACGCCTACGTTCGAGCGGTGGTGATGGCCATGGAGGAGGGTGACCGCTCCGTTCAATTGGTGGCCCGTGGAGCGACCATCTCTCGCGCCGTGGACGTCGCTGAAGTGTGCCGCAGGCGCAGCGGGCACATCGCTCAAGGCCTTCCAGAATCGGTGAACATTGACCATCTAGAATGCGGTTCGGAGGAAGTTCCCGGAGAGGACGGCGTTCGCACCATCAGCGTGTTGAGGATCGATTTGACGGGCGAAGGCGATGTGCCCGAACCTCAAGCCTCTTGACGCATCAGCGACTTCAGACGCCGCTCGATTTCTGCCGCCGTTTGCTCGTAGACTTCATACGCTTGGCCGACGGGGTCTTCCAGCCCCCAATCGTCGTCAATGTTGATGGCGGGACAATGAACGCCGCACCCCATCGAAATCACCTTGTCGTAATCGTCAGGTTGGAATTCATCCAAACTTTGAGGATGCATCCCTTCCGTGTTGATGCCTCGTTCTTGGAGCACGGTGAGTGCATGCGGGGCCACTTCGTCGGCGGGGTGGGTGCCGGCAGAAGCGGCTTCCAAGCCCATGGCTCGGGCCAACCCCTCGGCCATTTGCGACCGGCAGGAGTTCCCAACACAGACAAACAGGACTTTCACGAATTGACCTGTCGCTGAGGAGATTTGAACCCTTTCTCCGTAGTTCATTGAGTGACTTCACATAGGTTCGTTGCCTGGGCGGCCTGTGCGACCGGCGTTGATGGTGAATGCAGGTCTCGTAGGGGTCCTTTTTGCCCTCCACATCGTCTTTGCCGTTCTGGATTGGGACCTTGCGTTCTCGTTGGTGGCGTTGTCCATCAGCGCACAAATCGTTTGCTTCGGCCCGTTGACCGTGATGATGGCGGGCGAATCGGACCGCACGAAGCGGCGGCAGATCAACCGGCAGGCTTCGCTTTTCGCGCTTCCGCTCGCCCTCGGCTTGGGATGGGCGTACGGAGGCATGGCGTGGTCGTGGCTCCCGGTGAGCACGGTGTTCGCGTTGACGGTGGCGGTTCATACGGCGCTCGACCGAAGGCTCGCTTTGCCCGTGGATGCCTGACCTGTGGGTGGGTTGAAGTAGGCCTGCACGGTGGTGAAGACATGGCGGATTCCCCGGTCACCATCAACAGCCCTGGCGGTCAGTCAACGCCTGCGAGCAGCGAACCGACGCCCCAAGAGCAGAAGCAAATGGAGCAGGCCTATGCCCAAATGAAGCGAAAAATGGCGATGGAGGAAATCGGTCGCAAAATCAAACACAAGATCATGGTCTTGTCGGGCAAAGGCGGGGTTGGCAAATCTACGGTGTCCACCGGCTTGGCCCTGTCCTTGGCACAACAAGGCCACCGTGTTGGCATTCTCGACATCGATATCACGGGCCCCAACGTCCCCAAGATGATGGGTCTGGATGGACGGCGCTTGCACGTCGAAAACAAGCGCATTCATCCCGCTGAGGGGCATCTGGGTGTCAAGGTCATCAGCATGGCCTTTCTTCTTGAGGACGAAGACACGCCGGTGGTGTGGCGTGGGCCCATCAAGCTGGGAGCGATTCAACAGTTCATTGGCGATGTCGAATGGGGCGAGTTGGAATACCTCATCATCGATTTCCCTCCCGGCACCTCCGATGAACCGTTAACCGTGGCTCAATCCTTGCCAGACATCGACGGCATGGTCATCGTGACCACGCCCCAACAGGTGGCGCTGCTTGACAGCCGGAAATCCATCACCTTCTCGGAATCGCTCAAAGTGCCGGTTTTGGGCGTGGTGGAAAACATGAGCGGCTTCACGGTCAACGGCACCGCTGAGCCTGGGACGTCGCTCAGCATTGCTGGACCGGGCGGAAAAACCCTCTCGGCAACGGCTGACAGCGAGGGTCGATTTTCCGTAACGCTTGACATTTTCAAGCAGGGAGGCGGCCAAGCCACCGCCGATGAATTCGGCGTTCCCTTCCTTGGAGCGCTCCCGTTTGATCCCGGGTTTGTTCGTGGCGGTGATGACGGCGTCCACCGAATCGTCTCCGAACCCGATGGCCCCTCGGCCCACGCCTTTGCCAACGTGGTGGCGGCGATTCAAGCTCAACTTTCGGACGGGTCCGACAGCGGCTTGGAAATTGTGTGAGGTGGCCCCATGGCTGAACCCCTCCCCACGCTCAAAAAACTGGAACGCCGCACCCAAGACATGGTGTTGACCTACGACGATGGCAACACCTACACCGTCACCTACGATGACCTTCGTCATGCTTGTCCCTGCGCCAAATGCGCCCCCATGCGCAACGAAGACGACACCAGCCGTACGCTTCGTCGACAAATCGAAGCGCTTCCGGCCGAAAAGCCAACCGTGAGAACGGTTGGCAAGTATGCGGTCTCCTTCGAATGGTTGCAAGGTTGTTCGAGCGGAATTTACCGTTTTGAACGGCTGCATGACCTTGCCCTGCGGCGCGACCCGGACCGAGGCAAGCCCTACGTCCACGGCGCTTGGTAGGCAAGAACCGTCCGGCGGGGGCTCCTGATGACGACGCTTTCATGAACACCCGCCCACGCCAACCGATTGGAGAGGGCCTTGGTGCAAAGCGTCTACCTTACATGGATGATCAGCGCCTTGGCGCTGGGCGTTCTCCTCCTCCCCGTGTTTAAGCCGCCCTGGGCTCGGCTTTCCTTACCACCGTTCGTCGATTTCTTTCGGCGGTATTGGGTTCACATCCTCATCGTGTTCACCATTTACAACCTCAAAGACGGCCTCGATCAAATCGACCGCGTCTTGATGGCCAGCACAGGACTGGACATGACGCCCTACATTTGGGCGATTGAAGGTAACCTTGTGCTTTGGGTTCAGCAAACGTTTGAAGCCGCTTGGCTGACCACGTTCCTCACCCACTTTTACGTCGCCGGTTTCATGTTCATCTGCTACGTTTCCGTGTTCTACTTCGCCTACTTTGACGACCGTTGGTTGGCCGACCGGGTGACGCTTTCCATTGCGTGGGTGTACGTCTTCGCGGTCCCGTTCTACCTGTTTTTCAACGTCCGTGTGACCGGCGATACCATTCCTGAGATGCAGACCTTGGCCTACACCCTCACCCCCGAAATTGCCGATTGGTTCCGTCGTATTGACCCCTTCACCAACGGCATGCCATCGCTCCACATCGGCATCCCGTTTGCCGTTTGGTTGTGCTTAACTCGGTTCGACGATGACCGTCGGTGGAATCGATACCGATACACCGTTTTTGCCTACACGGCGCTCACGGCCTTCACCATCATCTACCTCGGTATCCATTGGTTCATGGACATCATCGGAGGCATGTTGGTGGCTGGAGCGGCCGTTTCCATGGCGGACCGAACCTCCAACACGTGGTGGAAATTTTTCGACGAGCGCACCATGAATGCCCGCATTGTGACGGTGCTGACCCGTCCTGAGAAAGCCTGGCGTTGGGTGAGGCGGAAGGCGGCTTCCCTGTTCAAGCAGTACCGCTCGCCCACGAGCCACGAAACCGGTCGAATCGCGGTGGCCATCCTCATCGTGGTCGCCGCCGTGGTCACCTTTGATCTCACCAATCGTTCTCTGCCAGCTGGGGGAGTGGAGGCTCCTGAAGCGGCCGCTGCCATCGATGGTTGGATGGTGACGCTTGACAATCAATCCGAAGGGGCAGCCCTGTTGCTTCATGACTTGTCGATGTTGGACGCCGACCCGATTTACTTCAGCGTCCCCAATCTCACGGTGAATTCTTCCTACGCCGTGTTGGGTGACCGCATGGTGGTGAGCAACGCGAACACGATGCATGTGTACGATTTGCATGAGCCCGACTCGCCGTTGTCCTCGTTTTCGGTCGGCGAAGCCCGGCACCTTGCCTTGTGTGGAACCGCTCCCGCTTCGGTGGTGGTGTATACCCAGGCCGGTGAAATCCTGGTGCGAACCTTGGACGGCCAAGCCATCTCCGGCGCTCACAGCAGTGCTTCCAACGTGTCAAACCTCGTTTGCACCGGGTCTGAAATCGCTTACGCTGTTCAGACCGCGCCCCTTCAAGTCAACGTGGTTCAGTTGGGCGTTTCAGGTCAGGTGACGTACGACATCAACGCCTCTGCTCCCCTCGAGGAGGACGCCGTGTTGGCCTTGTGGGGGACGCCGGTGGACATGGAGAACGCCACCGTTCAGAGCATCGCCTTTGACCGTGAATACCTGGCCGTGACGGTCAATGTCAGCGCCACCGACCGGTTGGTGATTTACAACCGTTCATCGGCGGAGCAGTGGTTGGCCAGCAACCCGAAGTACCACGTTTCGGACCCGTCCATGAACCACGGTATTCTTGCCTGGTCCGTTCGGGACCACCTGAACCCTCTCACGCCTCAAAACAAATACCTTGACCGGGAAATTTACTTCACGGACTTGGAAACCAACACCACCCATGTCTTGACCTCGGACACCAACGACCAATGGGGGCCACAGGTGTTGGAGCACCATCTCGTCTATTTCCAACTTGAAGACGAGGTTCGCACCATTGAAATTCACGCATGGGAGCCCGAACTGCGCCCATACTCGAGCTTTGTTCTGCAAGCCGGTGTCCTGACCGCCTTTGTCGTGGTCGCCTGGCACATGTGGCAGCGACAAAGTGAACGACGCT
>JALRLR010000149.1 GCA_023254355.1 Candidatus Poseidonia sp. | reverse complement strand
GTGTGATGTGGGTACGAGAGAGGATGTCGTCGGTGTCCTGGTGGTACACTTTGTACATCACGGGGTAGATGATGAGCAGGGAGATGATGGAAAGGGAGAGCGAAATGAACGCCATCCACCAAGCGGGAATGCCAGCGGCGCCGCCCGTGAGCATGGCGGTCTCTCGACCCCCGCCCAATTCGGCTCCCATGAGCAAATACCCCCAATCCCCGAGGTCCTGGACCGTCCAACAGGTGCGTGGCCCGGAGTCCTCAATGCGGACGTCCGAGTGTTCTTCGTCGTTGATGAAGGGCAAGAAGGCCAACGCCTCCTTGGAAATCGTGTGTTCGAACAAAACGGAGGTGCTTAGCGGGCCAACAACCAGCGAAGCGTTCGGGTCTTTGCTCTCCTTCACCGTGACTTCGAAGAGCAATTCATAGTGGCCCTCTGGCAACGATGCGTAGGGCGCTCGGAAGTAGGCTCGACCGTGGTTTTGGTCCGCTTTGTTGATGTCTCGCGTCGTGCCGTTGGAGCCGTACTCACCCTCAACGATGGATTTCGTTTGTTCGTTGTGAATTTCAAAGAAGGTGTAATTGAGGTAGGCAACACCGTTGGGCAGGTTGTGCCCAGCGATGGAAAACAACTCCCGGTCGGGGTTGGGGAAGATGTTGAGCCACGGCTCATCGGTGATTTCCTCGCATTCTTCACCAATGTCAAGGAACGTTTCGGAGGCGGCATGGTCCAGCGCGGTGGAATCGCCGAGCATCCCCGAGGACATGGAAAACAACAGCAGGGCGAAGAGGATGCCGTAAACGATGCCGCCCAACAGAACATAATCCTCGATTTTTGAGAGGAACATGCGGCCACCGCCCATGCGCCGTTGCCGAATTTCTTGCAATTCCTTGGCTTCTTTGTCTCGAGAGCGAACATGGTCGTCGGGCGCTTCATTGGCGACGGGATCCGCGGCAGGTCCCCTCGCCATGATGTTGCATGGAAGGTCCAGTTCAAGAAACCTTTTCCTTTTCCCGGATGGGTCTCAAGCAAAGACGATTGTTCTATAGAAAATTTAGAGCGGGACAGGCTTCGCTGGAAACGAGGGTGTTGGTGGGTCAGGCCGGACTTGAACCAGCGACCTCGGCATCTTCAGTGCCGCGCTCTCCCAACTAAGCTACTGACCCGTGCAACACTGGCGAGCCCCCTCGCCATATCAAGGCTTCCGATGACGGTGGTTCGCCCGAACGTTCGGGCCGTTGCCTCACTGAGCAGCATCAAGCGTTGATGCTTGGAAGGCGAACAAGGCCTCCAAACCAGCGTCGGCGCCCTTGAGCAGGGCGGTCAACTCATCGGCGGAGAAGGTTGATTCTTCTCCGGTCCCTTGCACTTCGACGTACTTCCCGTCGCTGGTCTTGATGACGTTCATGTCCACATCAGCGTTTGAATCGAGGACATAGTCGAGGTCGAGGTAGACATCGCCGTCGATCAGGCCCACCGAGACCGCCGCCAAATCATGCGGGAGCACGGCCTGTTCGTGATGTGCACGTTCCACTTCGCTCAAGGTGGGCGGCGTCCACCCGTCCTTGCGTTGTTCAAAGGTGGGTCGAAGGTCAACCGGCAAACAGTCGCCTGAGGCGATCAGGCGACGAACGGCCAAGCGAAGCGCGATGTTGGCGGCCGTGATGGAAGCGCATCGCGTGCCGCCGTCGGCGTTCAGCACGTCGCAATCAACATTCAGAGCGATGGGTCCGAGGGCCTCAAGATTCACCGCAGCTCGCAGGGAACGGGCGATCAGCCGCTCAATTTCTTGGGTTCGGCCTTTGGCTCCGTTCCGCTCGCGGCGGAAACGGGAATCGGTGGAACCAGGCAACAGCGAGTATTCGGCATGCACCCAACCCTTTGTAGCATCTCGAGGGAACCAGCGCGGCAGTGAGGCTTCTTTGGTGCAGCACGCCAACACAACGGTGTTTCCTTGCTTGTAGAGCACCGATGCCAAGGCATTGGGCGTGAAATCGAGGGTGACTTCCGGTGTCCGCATTTCATCGGAGGCTCGAGTGAGGTTGAGGTCGGTTTTGAATTTCGCCATGCCACGGCCAGTGCGTGCGACTCATCAAGGCTTCTCAACCGCTTTGTGGCGCCGTGGGCATGTTCAAAGCATGCCATGAGGTGGCAAGGCCATGAGCCAACCAAAGGCCGTGATTTGCGCCGTTGCCCGAACGCCCATTGGCAAATTCATGGGAACGCTCTCCTCGTTGAAAGCCGTTGATTTGGGCGTCCTTGCCGTGAAGGAACTGCTTCAACGGGCAGGGATTGACCCCGCCTCGGGTGTGGTCGATGAGGTGCTGTTTGGCCAAGTGCTCCAAGCGGGGGCGGGACAAAACCCCGCCCGTCAAGTGGCACTGGGAGCCGGCAT
>JALRLR010000148.1 GCA_023254355.1 Candidatus Poseidonia sp. | reverse complement strand
GGTCGCTGTCAGCCAACACCCTGTGGGGTGTGGCGCTTGGATTGTTGATTTCAAGCGTGGCCTCGCTGAACGTGACCACCAGCATCGTGCTCCAACTCGGCGAGTCCATCGCCGGTGTGGCCAGCGGTTTGGTGGAGACCGATGTCGGGGCGTTGAGTCAGTACGGTGGCGGTGTCGCCCTTCCCGTGATGGAGGACGCCTCATCCGTTGATGAAAACATCCGAATGTTCAAGATCATCGTCTCCATTCTGATTCTCATGCAGGTCGTGGCGGTCTCCTCCATCGCCACACGTCTACGCGGCGGGACCCGAACCAGTGCGGTTGGGCAAATGATCCAACTCACATGGGTGGCCGGTTTGGCTTCGCTTCTGACGGCCATCATGCTTGAGGGAGCAACCAGCATCTTCTTTTCGTAGAACCTCGCAACCTTGATACCTCTCGTAAACGAACAGGTGCCATGCAAGCCCCTCTGCCCCCTCCTGCCGCCCCTGCTGCTTCACCCTACCAACCACCGGCCGCCGCTATGGCGAAAGGAAACATGTACACCTTTTCGAAATGGTTGATGATCGGCCTGGCCATGTTGGTCATCGCCTCCGCCTTTGCGCAGCTTCCGCTGGCGTCCTCCGCCCCGGATATATCGGATTACGACCTGACCAGCGAGAAGGAAGCCGACCAATACAAGGAGGACACGGACAGTTACGCCACGCAAATTTCGGTGTTCGGCGCGCTTTCGGCCATTCTCCAAACGGGTTCGTTGACCTTGTTGGCCTACGCCTTTGTTCGTGAAGCCCAGGAGGAGACCGGGCAGCACGTCGCCATGCGCATCACGCTTTTGTTGGGCGCCGTGGTGCTCATCACGAGCATCGTCGGGCGAAGTTTCTCACTGTTCTGAGGCTCAGCGTTTCATCTCATCGCGAATGCGCTTCTTCGTCGCCGCCCACGAGCAGATGGGGCAGGTGGTGAGGTCGTGAAACCGAGCGGGACAGTATTCCCGACCAAAGAAGATGATTTGCAAATGCAGGTCGTTCCACTTCTCACGGGGGAACACCGCTTTGAGGTCGTGTTCCGTTTTCTCCACCGTCGTGCCGTTGGAAAGCCCCCATCGAGCGGCCAAGCGATGGATGTGGGTGTCAACGGGGAAGGCCGGTACGCCAAAGGCCTGCGACATCACGACCGAGGCCGTTTTGTGCCCAACGCCGGGAAGGGCTTCGAGGTGCTCGAACGAAGCGGGGACTTCACCGCCGTGGCGTTCAACCAGCATTTCGGAAAGCCGCTTGATGTTCTTGGCCTTGGTCGGTGCAAGACCCACCTGGCGGATGTCGGCCAAGATGGTCTCAACGTCCAAGGCGGCCATCGCCTCGGCCGAACTGGCCTTGGCAAAGAGGGCGGGCGTCACCTCGTTGACTTTCAAGTCGGTGGTTTGGGCGCTCATCAACACGGCGACAAGCAACTCAAACGCATTGCTGTGGTCCAAGGGGATGGGGATTTCGGGGTAGAAGGCCTCAAGTTGCTCAGCGATGCGGTCGGCCTTGTCCTGTCGCTTCACACGCTCACCTAGCCCTCATAGGTGGCGCTGTATTCCTCACCGGTCTGCCAACCGAAATACAGGCCCAAGGCAATGGAGGTCATCGGAATCCCGTTGCAAATCAACGTCTCAAGCGGCTCGGTTTCGGGTTTGCCCGCCATGTACCAAATCAACAACCCAAGGATGAGGCCGGGGATGACCATCATGCTGCCCATGATGACCGTACGGAGGGTTCGCATGGTTCGTCCACTCCTCGGTGCGTCATGAAGGTGTGCTTCACGGCTTCAAGCGGGCCGCGAGGGCTGCCCCGTCCATGGCATTGAGCGTGTCCATTGGTTCAATCCAACCCTTTCGTGCCGTCATCACGCCGTAGGCGATGTCGCTCAAACCTCGGATGGAGTGGGCGTCGGGGTTGATCGCCACGGGAACACCGAGGCCCTTGGCGTGCTTGCAGAGCCGCCAATCCAGGTCCAAGCGGTACGGGCTAGCGTTGAGTTCAACGGCCTTCAATCGGCCCTCCTCGTTGTGTTCAGCCATGTGTTCGAGAACCGCGAAGAGGTCCACTTCGTAGCCTTCCCGCCCTTGCAAAATTCGCCCGGTGGGGTGGCCCAGCACCGTCGTTGCCGGGTGGTCAATGACTTTGAGCAACTCTTCGGTGTTCTCCACTTCGTCTCGCCCTCGCCACTTGGTCATGGCGTGAACGCTGGCGACCACGTAATCCAACTCGGCCAACACGTCGTCGGGGTGGTCGAGACGGCCGCCTTCGAGGATGTCCGATTCAACGCCGTGAAACAGGCGGAAATCAACGCCTTCCTCGGCCCATTGAGCGTTGTAGGCTTTGATGGTCCTGCCTTGTTCGAGCAAATCCTCGGCGCTGGCGCCATTGGCGATTTTGAGGGTGGGCGAGTGGTCGGCGATGCCCAACCATGACCACCCCATCTTTCGGGCGGTGTCGGCCA
>JALRLR010000147.1 GCA_023254355.1 Candidatus Poseidonia sp. | reverse complement strand
AGCGTGCTGCCATTCCGTCGCCGTCCACGACGGCAAACCCGGTTTCCGTGGCTTCAATGAACAGGCATCGGTCCCCGTCGCCGTCCAAGGCCGCCCCCAGCAAACGGCCAGCGGGCGCCGGTGTCAAGCGTTGAATCAGCGCGTGGTTCGAGGTTTGCGCTTCCTCATGGGACCACGTTTGCGTGGGTGAAAAATCGCCGGCACCGCATCCTTCGTTCAACACGACCGCCGCTCGACTCACGTCCTCGGTGACGACGCCGTGTTCGGTCAAGAAATCAGCCAACCAGGTCCGCCCAAAGCCGCCGGCGGTGTCCAGCAGGAACGGTGAGGCGATCCGACCGTTGTCAACCGCAGCAGCGCACCCGCCAAATTCGGTCGCGAAGGTCGCCCAGCGTTCGGTGAGCATCTCCCGGTGGGTCCGTTCAGCCCATGCATCGTGCCCTTCGTCGGGTTGAGCCATCGCTTCAAGGTCCGTTCGGTCCACTTCTCGGTCTTCACAGGCCAGTTGGCGCAGCGTGCGACTGATGTCCGCTTCCAATTCAGGGCTGGATTTGTAGCCGTGTGCATCGAAGACCTTGATGCCCGAGTCGCTGACGGGGTTATGACTGGCCGTGATCATGCAGCCCATGCGGGCGCCAAAGGCGAGCACGGCATGGTGCAAGGTCGGCGTTGCGCACTCACCGACATGGACGGCCCGACTACCGGTCAATCGAAGTCCCAACGTGAGGGCCGCCACCAATTCCGGATTGTGAGGGCGTCGGTCCCAGCCAATCACCACGGTCTCGCCGGTGCCCGGCATGGCGGGTTGAACATGGGACAAGGCCTCGCCCAACACCCGCATGAAGGCCGGTGTGAGGGTGCGTTGCTCTTCCAGCATCAGCATGGCTTCTTCTTCATCAACGACGGCCAGCGAGGTTTCGCCTCGAATGCCGTCGGTGCCAAAAAACGAGCCCGACACGACCATCCCTCAACGGTGTTGACTGTTGGCGCCGTGAACGCCGGTCACGGTCACGTTGGGCCATACGGTGCTGTTGCACCCCAACACGACGCCGGGGTTGGTCACGCTGTTGCAGCCCAAGGCGGCGCCTTCGCCAAGCAGGGCGCCAAATTTACGCAGGCCGCTGGGGATTCGCTCGCCGTCAAGGCGGAGGTGGACCTCACCCCCGTCGTTTCGAAGGTTGCTGAGTTTGGTGCCGGCACCCAAATTGACGCCTTTGCCCAAAATGGAGTCGCCCACGTAGTTGAAGTGCGGCGCTTTCGCGCCGGGGAGCAGAATGGAATGCTTCACTTCGGTGGCGTGACCGACCACCGCGTCGGCACAAATCCACGAGAATTCTCGAACATAGGCGCCGCTTCGCACGGTGGCGCGGGGTCCGATGTAGCAAGGACCGACCAGCGATGCGCCCGCTTCGATCACGGCGGTGGGGTGGACGATGATGTCCGTTCCACGGGCGTGAACTCCTCGAGGGAGTTCCTCAACCGATGCCAATGACTGCACCAAACGCCCCATTTGGGCCTTCAAGCCGTCGTCACCGTCGGGGTTGAGCACGGCCCACGCCGGCCCAGAGGTAGGAAGGGTCGGAACATCACCGTCTTCCTCGCCCGTGAAGGAGGGGAACAGCACGGCTGCCGATGCCCATTCGTCCCAGTCCATGACCAAGCCAAGCGGCTCTGTGGCATGAAGGTGGTGTTTGCTCAGGCCGCTGCGTGGTAGATTCGCTTCCCCGTCGAGGCGTCCAAGCGGAAACTGATCAAATCGGCCAGGTGCAGGGGGATGAACAACCCGACTTTGCGGGTGGTCAAACCGTGGTTTCGCATCTTACGTTCGTTGGACAAGAAGGCGACGATGTCCGCCGCCGATGCGCCGGGGGTGTTCGACACGTAGTCGACGATTTCGTTCTTCAACCGCTCCAAGCGAGCTTTCTTTTGGGAACCTTTTCCTCTCATGTTGCTCGTATTGTAGTTGGTTGCGGTAGACCATAAAGGCCGGTCGGGATGTCCGTGGGGTCCCGTTGTAACCGGTTAAAATTTGAATTCGGATACTGCCGATTTGAATCCAAAAAAGGGAAGCACCCCCACTAAAGATGAACACGAATCAAGAGGATACCAACGGCCGAGGCGAAGAAACGAAATTTCGTGAATTTTCAGCAGAAGGGCTGCCATCCATCGACGACGAAGAGTTTGCAGCGGCTGTACAACCGAAGAATGTTAAATTCATACGTGAGTTGTGTAGCGAACTTACCGTTGGACGCTTCCACTGGTTTGAGTCCATGGGTTTCGTCCTTCAGAACGGAGGAAATGGAGAACTTCGTTGCATTTATCTTGTCGATCATCCCCACATCGAACTTGACCTAGCATTCGTTCATGCCACCATCAAACACGTGGGGGCCACACTTGTGTTTGCACCTTACACTGTGGTGGTTCCCTTCGATGAGAAATATGCAGGCAACATGAGCGCCGAGGAGAATCCAAAACCATCTTCCGAGCACGTTCCTATGGGCATGGAGGTGGCTTGATTGTCACCCTCCGCTCGCCGAAACC
>JALRLR010000146.1 GCA_023254355.1 Candidatus Poseidonia sp. | reverse complement strand
CATGATGTGGGGGAAATGGTTGCCAAAGACGGGGTATGGCCCGTGGCCCATCGATGGCGGCCGGACCTGGCGAGACGGGAACCGTATCCTCGGTGACGGGAAGACATGGAACGGTCTCATCGGCGGTTCGCTGACTTCCGGCCTGCTCTGTGTACTGCTCGCCATGCTCGTCGCTGAAGGCAGCATGGACACCGTGTTTGACGACGGGGCTACGGTCTTCGCTCACCCGCTCATCGGGGCTGAATCCGCTTGGTTTTCCATCGGTGGGGCGACGGGGGCGGCCTTTGTTTTGGGGACCTTCCTCGGCTTCTCCTGCTTGTTGGGCGACAGCGTCGGATCCTTTGTGAAGCGACGGCGAGGGCTCAAGCGAGAAGGCGATGTGTCCTCAAAAGCACCGTTGTTGGACACGCTCCCGTTCGCCATCATGGTGTTCCTCATGGGGCAGGTGTTCCTTGGCCCATCGGTGCTCGCCGCTGAAGAATTGCGAGCCCCCATGCTGGCGCTCATCGTCATCACGCCCCTGCTGCATCGCTCCTTCAACCTCATCGGTTACAAAATCGGGTGGAAAGACGTCCCGTACTGACCCCTTCCCTTTCGGTTGAGGCCAAGCCCTATGAAGGCCCAACCGAACGGCGGCCCATGCACGGTTTGACCAACGCCCACGCTCGGGCCCTGATGTTGGTGGCCTTGGTGCTCATTGCCCCGCTCTCGGGGTGTTTTGGCGAAGACGAGTCCACGACCAGCTTCAAGGTGGACAACGTCCTCACCGTCGACGGTTTGGCCGCCACCGAGGCGACCCTTCGTGCCGGGGAATGGCACGAGTTGTTGCTCATCGGCGAGGGCCTGCGCATCAGCGCTCCGGCCCACGACGTGTTGCTCTTTGTCAACGGTGCCTTGGACATCGACAGTTCCGTGCCCGTTGACGGTGACCGAATCGCGCTGCAATTGCTGACCACGCCCTACACCACGGAGGTGGAGTTGACGATTTACACCAAGGACGGCACGAAAACCGTGTTCACGCCGTCCATGACCAACGGAACCCCCATCGTCAGCGGCGAGGCGTGGTACGAGAAGATGGATTACATCACCTGCGACACGCCTTCCGAGGATTGCGGCTCCTACAACTTCCGATGGATGGGCAGCCCCAACCCTCAGTTTGAACGAGCCGCATCGTACTTCCAAGGCCATTTCGAGGGACTGGGATACGACACTCACCTGATGCGGGTGGTGGACACGCTCAACCCGACCCAACCCGAGTCGCTGAACGTCGTTGCTTGGAAGGAAGGCCGCTCAAGCGAATGCGTCCAAGGCATGGGAGCCCACATGGACATCGCCCCGCCGGCTGGGCCGCCCGGGGGTGGAACCTGGGAAGGGGCCTACGACAACACGGCAGGCACCGTCGCCATCATGCTCTTCGCTCAAGTGCTGGTTGAGATGGAAGTGGAATGCGACACCTTCCTCGCCCTTTGGTCTTCCGAGGAGGAGGGGCTCCGTGGTTCCAATGCGTTTGCCAACAACGATTGCGATGCCTGCCTGCCTCAAGACAAGGAACTCCGTTTTTACATCAACATGGACATGATGGGCATTTCTTGGCCGGCGGTGAAGGAAAACGGTGACCCCTTCCCCTACCACGCGTGGTCAGGACCCGATGTTGACCCTGAAACGCAAGACGTGGCGATCACCAGCGTGCTGGACCACGTCCACCGCAACGTGCTCAAAGCACCGATGGACCTGAGAATCGACGGCAGTTACGGAGCCGGTTGCGACCAACACTGGGACAACCACAGCAACTTGGTCATGGACGTCCACGAGGACACCTTTGGCCGCTCCGACCACGTGACGTTCCGAAACCTCGGAGCACAGACCATTTTCCATCTCGGCGCTTATGACGCCGATTATTCCGCTTACCACTCACCACAAGACACGCTCGAGAACATGGTGTCCGTGGTGGGCGGTCAAGAGAACCTCGAGGAAAGCATCGAGTTTGTGTTGTGGGCGGCGATGCTGGAATTCTTCTTCGCCGACCAGACTCCTGAAATTCGAAACGTCAACGCGTGAGGCGTGAACGAACGTTCATCTATGAAACGGACGCAAAGGCTTGTGTGGAGGCCGAGCAACCGCTGACCCAGGAGTCCTCCACTCCCGTGTTGCAACGACTGAACCGCCCGTTGGTTGCCGGCGTCCTTGGCTTTGTTTTGTC
Organism: Candidatus Poseidonia sp.; assembly: GCA_023254355.1. Lineage (GTDB taxonomy): Archaea > Thermoplasmatota > Poseidoniia > Poseidoniales > Poseidoniaceae > Poseidonia. The sequence continues at coordinate 375 of JALRLR010000146.1, read as the reverse complement.
ACTCTCGGAAGTGGCGTTCGGTTTGCTCTCGGGCGACACCATCGTCGACGCCATCTGGCCCCATGCCGTCCGTTCACTTGAATGGACGATGGTGCTCAGGGAGCATGAAACCCTGCCGTTCCTCCTGATGACGGTGACGGCAGGCCTGGCCATCGTGGCTCGTCGGGGGCTGGTCCAGGCAGACCATCCCCCGCTGGCCCACCGCCTGCTGGATGCGTCGGTGGGATTTGTCATCGGATGGTTAGCGCTCCACTTCATGATGGACCTCGCCTATTTGCGGGGGGCCTTTCTCCTCCTGCCCACGCTCATGGGGTGGAGTTTGGCCATGCTCCTGTTGGTGAAAGGCGGGCTCCCTTCCTTGCGGTCTGCCGAAAC
>JALRLR010000145.1 GCA_023254355.1 Candidatus Poseidonia sp. | reverse complement strand
GTGGGAGTGGTCACCGGGGTCAGCAAGAAATCGCTTTCCATCCAAGGTGCGCCGTCGGCGATGGGCAGGTCGGGTTGCACCGAGGCGCCGCTGCTGGCAGCGCTGGACGAGGTGTCGAGCACCAGTGCAGGACGGTTCGCAGCGGTCGATGATTCGGACAGGTCACAGGTGTACGTCGCTCCGAAAGAAGCGACAACGATGGAGAGGTAGTTACTGTTCGAGCGAGCAGCGGATTGCGCCAACGAGGTCACGTTGAGGGAAAGCGTCCCGTTGGCGGTGATGGTGACCGGGGGCTCCCAAACGCCTCGGTCGCCGGCACCCTCTGCACCCATGGAATCCCACAGCAAATTGCTGCCGTACGCCAGCCATGTGGCGTGCGAGCCGTTCCACATGCGGTCCATGGTGGCCACATAAGCGGTCATTCGAGTGGAGGTGGTGGCCGTGGTGTTACACTGCAAATCCACGCTGGCTTCATGAATCGTGTCCGTGGACGTGTAATTCATCGGGAACCGGAGCAACAGCCTCGATTCGGTCAGTGTACCCTCGGCCAGGGTCCCCGTGACCGACGAGTTGTGAGTCGTGGTGGGATCGCCCGCCGTGATGTAGGTGTCAGCGTGAACGGCATGGGACGAGACGGCCCGTTGGACCCCTGTTGGTTCTTCAAGTGCGGTCCAACCCTCCATGGTGTGTGGAAGAGCCATATCGGCGAGAAGGAACATGAAGACAAGCAAGAATGCAGATGTTCGCGGTCGTGAAGGAGATAGGCTACGCATGGGGCTCATCCCCTACACCACTCCCCATTATAGGGACTTTTCCCTTTGGTGCGATGAGGCGGCCCTCCCGTGGGCGTGTTTCCCCTGGCAAACGACGGCGTTCAATCCGATGCGAATGTTGAAGGAGGCTCGTCAACGAGAGCGAAGAGCATGAGCGAACTTTGGGTTGAGAAACACCGACCCCAATCGGTCGCTCAAATCAAGGGACAAGCCGCCGTGGTGCAGCGACTCGGCACCTATGCGGGGAACAAAAATTTCCCTCACCTCTTGTTCGCTGGCCCCCCTGGCACGGGCAAAACCACCGCGGCGATGGCGTTGACCAAGGATATTTTTGGACCTGAATTTCGACAAAACCTCTTGGAAATGAACGCCTCGGACGAGCGAAAACTTGAGAGCATTCGGACCAAAGTCAAGCAATTTGCTCGAACCCAGCCGTACGGCGGTGCTGCGTTCAAGATCATCTTCCTCGACGAAGCCGATGCCCTCACCCACGATGCCCAAGGTGCGCTCCGTCGTATCATGGAACAATACGCTGAAACGTGTCGATTCATTTTGTCGTGCAATTATTCATCCAAAATCATCGAGCCCATTCAATCCCGATGCGCCGTGTTCCGATTCCGACCGTTGGCTGACGCCGACGTGGCGGCTCAGATTCAACACGTTGCCGAGCTGGAGCGGCTCACGCTGGAAGACGGAGCGGTTGAGGCGTTGACAAGGATCTCCCAAGGCGACTTGCGAAAAGCCTTGACGGCGTTGCAAGTGGCCGCTGCCCTGAACACCACAGTGTCCCGCTCATTGGTCTACGAGACCTCTGCAACCGCCCCTCCAGAAGCTTTGCATCAATACTTGATGGCGTGCCGCGATGATGGCTTTCACGTCGCTCGACGACGCCTACGAGAAGTGCTCGACCAATTTGGATTGGCCGGCACGGATTTCGTCAATCAATTGCATCGTGAACTCTACAGCGCTGATTTCCTGACCGAGCCTGCGAAGCTTTCACTCACCGAGTGGATGGCTGAAATTGATTATCGCCTCGTGGAGGGCGGTGGTGAGCAGATTCAACTCGATGCGTTGACCGCCCAAATCGTGACCCTCCTGAAATGAGTTTCACTTTCACTTTTAGTGGATGCCTCGGGAAAACCAAGGTATCCTCCAACCGAAGCGTCCAGTCCATGAACCAATGGCAACGAACGATAGGTGAGGCGATGTGTTGGACCTTTCTGGCCCCGTTGGTAAGGGCAAGGCGCACCCGAAGCATGCATGCGTTTGCGGTGGAATTCCACGACCGTCAACGAATCGACCGCTTGCTGAACGAATTGGTCCTCAGACACTCGGATTTACTCTCCTGAGGCATCCGGCGGATGAACGGTGAACGTCCAGGAGTAATTCCGAACGTTCTGCCAAGGATCGCCTTGTTCAAGAATTTCAACATGAACGGTGTGCGTACCAACCGCCAAGCCGTTGCCCAAGAACACCGCAAGAGGTTGGTCCAGTTCGCTGTGAGGCAGGAAGATGGGGGCGGTCTTGTTCTTCGCGGTTCTCCACGACCCCACCTCATCGCCATGCGTTTCCCAAAACGAAGCGTTTGCATTAACCGAGGTCGAGATGCCCAGTGGAGATTCGTGGATGACGCTCACGTTGGCGCCGGTTTCGTCAACGTTGTCAGCCAAGCCGAACAACAGCCACGCACCTCCAGCGATGTACTCGCCCTCGTCCAACGTCCATTCGACGCCGCCGCCTTTGACGTCATCGGCGTAGGTGAAGTTCCCGTCCTGCTCAATGGCAATTCCCCAATCTTGAGCGAGTTGAGGG
>JALRLR010000144.1 GCA_023254355.1 Candidatus Poseidonia sp. | reverse complement strand
CATACCCGCCCGTTCAACCTGAGCCAACGCCCGGTGGATGAGGTCGGTCTGTTTGATGCCGCTTTCGAGTTTGAACCCGATCCGAACCGCACCGTTGCAAACTTCCTTGAGTTCCATGATGTGCTTGGGGCTCTCAACCAAGGGGACCGAAAGTGGACCTTGTTGACTGGCCAACTTCCCTTCTGCCGGTGATTCAAAAACGTAATCCAGCACCGCAGCGGCGTGAATCCAGGCATCGATGGGGTCGTTGGCCAGGGCGAGGCACTCCTTCAGCATGGCCTCTGGGGTCGGTGTTCGTATGACCAACGGGAGCCACAGAGGTTGGGGGGCCGTCGTGATGCCGGCGACGCAGGTGACGTCATGGCCGTGTTTGTACAGGTGGTCGGCCATGGCCCATCCGGTGGTGCCTGAACTGGTGTTTTGCACGTGGCGCACATCATCGATGGCAGAGCGGGTTGCTCCCAAGGTCAGGACCACCGATTTTCGGTTTGGCTGGGCGGCGTTCACAAGATGAGCGAACTGAGCCACGATGGAAGCGACTTCGGGTGTTTTCCGTTTGCTTTCTTCGTGAGGGCCCCAAAGGATGTTTGCCCCCTGTTCTCGCAACGTATCGACCAAGCTTTCGGTGACGGGGTCTTCGGCGAGGTCTTCGTGCATGCTGGGGACCATCATGATCGGCGTGTTCCGACGACGACCAGCTGACAACGCCATCATCAACGGGCCGTGTTGCAATCCGTGGACGTGACTGGCCATCACGTCCCGAGTGGCCGGAGCCACCAGGATCCCGTCGGCGAGATTCAAGGCTTCCAAATCGCCGTCCCAGTCGGTGATGACCTCTGCCTGAGAGGCCCAACGGACGGCCAGCGGCGTGATGATGCGTTGGGCAGACGGGGTCATGATGACCGTGAGCACGGCTCCTTCTCGTCGCAGGGCCCGTGCTAATCGCACGGTCTCCACGGCGGCAATGCCACCCGTGACGCCCAACACGATGCGTCGGCCGGCGAGGGACGTGCCGGTCTCGAGGACGTCCGTATCACGCAGCGCCATGGTGCGGCCACACCCCTTTCCGTCATGACTCCTTCGCTTCGCCTTGGAGAGCCATCAAATGATTCAAAAGCGCCCCATCTCACGAAAGAGCGTGCCTCAGGACCGAGCCGATGAGATGGTGCTGGCGGGTTCTGCCCCGACCAACGCCTCCTACACCGGCGACCCCATTGCGCACGTTCATCGTGGGACGAGTTTCATCGTCCTGGTCGACACCGCCATCGTGATCTATCTCTCCTACACTGCATTGACTGCCATCGGTGTGTTGGGAACTCCCAGTGCCCGCTCCGCGTACCTTGCCATCACGTTGGTCGTGGGGTTGAGCCTTTATTCGGGTTACAAAAATCGGAAACCCTGGGCCTACTGGCCAGCGGTTGGAGCCCTCTTCACGGCGAGTCTAATGTTTGCGTTCTTGGCGTTTCTGAATCTTCTTCAGGCCCTTCTTTCCGGGATGCTCATGGGGCTTCTATTCACCTTTCTGATGGGGTGGGCGGCCTTGGGCTCGGGCCGACGGGCCGTGTTCCACTGGCATCCGGTGTATCGTAACGGATACCAAAACGCCTCACCGTTGTCTTCCTTCCGTCTTCAAGACGGTGAAATGCTGGCGGCCTGTCCGTCGTGTTTGGCCGTCTTGGCCATTCAACCTGCGCTGCTGGGTAAGGCGGACCGTTGTCCGCACTGTGGAAATGGATTGGTGAGTGAGCACTTGCTCGCCAAGCATGCTTTGGAAGAGGCGTGAGGGCGTGTTGTCCGGCGACCTTCAAAAGGAGGCTTCTTGAAGGGAAGCGTTCACGCACCATCATCGGAGGCTCAACCATGACGTCCATCCACGACCGTCTTCAGCAATTGTTGGACGGCGATTTGGACCCCTCTGAAATCGCCGATGACCCCACGTTGGTGAGCCTCGCTGACCGATTGTACGGCATCAAAATCGCGCCTGTTCAGCCGGTCAAACCTCGCGACGCCATGAGCACCCTTCCCGGGGGAGCACCCGTCACGGAGGTCGCACCGCCCACGAACCTGATGGTGGAAGTAATCGCCCCCGTGAACGCTCCGGCGCCCGCTGTGCCGCTTCCCGAAACCCCTGGGTTGCCCCTCGACCTCCCTCCCGTGCCAAGCAAGAAGGCCAGCCCCCTCCGGTTGGTCTTCGGTGGCGGTTTGGTGCTCGTGGTGCTCAACGTCTTTGGCCTGTTTTCAACGCTGTTCGAGGGCGTGTGCGAGCCTGCCGTTGGGGCCTGTCGTGGACCCGAACAAACGCGAATCAACGTCATGGAACTTTGGAAAATCGGGGAATCGGACGGATGGTCCTACTCGGTGCTCTCTGAGAGCATGAGCGGCGTGGGCGGGATGGCCGGTGGAATTGGGATTCCCGACATGGTGGCCTTTGTCGTCCTGCTCTTGGGTTTCCTGAAGTTCATGAAGCGAGCGTGATGCGATGTCACCGGACGGGCTTCTTTCCGAAGCGATTGCCTATGTCGGGATGATCAGCATCCTGTTGGCGTTTTTGCTTGAAACGCGAGACGTCTTGCACAGCAAGCAACCGTTGTACCTGTTCATGATGGCGTTTGGCTCCGGGTTGTTGGGCATTCGGGCGTTTTTGATTTCCGAATGGGCCTTTTTCGTGCTGGAAGTGGTGTGGTGCGGGGCAGCCGTCGTGGCTTTGGTGGCCCTCGGCAAGTCTGCCACAACCCCTGCAGACCAAGCGTCATCTTGA
>JALRLR010000143.1:2505-2813 GCA_023254355.1 Candidatus Poseidonia sp. | reverse complement strand
CCTCGGTGGAGGCCATGATGAGCACGGATTTGTTTTCTCGGTCCACCAAGATGGCGAGGTAGTATTCGTGGGCGATATCGCAGCCCGATTCAACGTAGAGGTTGTTCACGACTTTTCCTTCCTCGCCCGTCTGAATGGTGACGAGCAGGTTACCCAGGATGTTGGTGGCGTAGGTTTGCACATCTTCACGGGAAAAAGCGATCTTGACCCCACCGTCCATCACGTGTTCACGGGTCTGGGGGTGGTAGAGTGTGCCCTTTCCACGTCCACCGGCGTGAATTTGGGATTTGACGGCGACCACCTTGCTG
>JALRLR010000143.1:0-2495 GCA_023254355.1 Candidatus Poseidonia sp. | reverse complement strand
CGTAGGCGGCCAATGCTTGGTCCACCGTGGTGCAGTGAACGCCGTCCAAGACAGGCACACCGTTGGCTTTGAGGAGGGCTTTTCCTTGGTACTCGTGAATGTTCATGCGACTCTCCAGCCTTCACCAACGGGAGCCCGTCTTTGAATACTTTGATGAGCCGCTATCCGTGAATACTGCGTGGGTCGTTTTCATATTGGTGATTCCTGAGGGGGGGTTGATGCAGGTCGTGGTTCTTGCCGGTGGTGTTGGTTCTCGTTTGAGGCCGTGGACCAGCTCGGTGCCCAAACCACTTCTGCCGGTGCTGGACAAAACCCTGCTCGAGCACGTGGTGAGTTCGTTGCCCGTCGACATGGTTGACGAAGTCGTGGTTGCTGGAGGCTACAAGGTGGACCAAATTGAGGCCTACTTCCGTGAGAGCGATGCGCCGTTTGATGTGCGCATCGTTCCTGAAGACGAGCCCCTCGGAACCGGGGGGGCGTTGGGCAATTGCCGTGACGTGGTCAGCGGGACGTTTGCGTGTTTCAACGGCGACATCGTCTCTTCGCTTGACGCCACCTCGCTTCTCGAGTTGCATCGAACCAACGGCTCGGTTGGGACCCTCGGCTTGTGGGAAGTGGAGGACCCGACACGGTTTGGCATCGTGGGATTGGACGAGGGAAACAAGATCACTCGATTCAAAGAAAAGCCCGCACCCGAGGAGGTGTTTTCCCACCTCATCAACGCCGGGTCGTACATCTTCAACGACGATGTTTTCGATTGGATGCCAAAAGGGAAGCACTCTATAGAGCGTGATGTATTTCCCAAACTTGCTGCCGAGGGATTGTTGAGTGGTCGTGCATTTGAAGGGTATTTCATCGACGCTGGAACCCCGGTCGCGTGGAATCAAGCGGTCGAATCCGCCATTGCCCACGGACGGTTCCGCAAAGGCCAGTTGCACGGGTCATCCCCTTCGTGGTTCGCTGATGCTTCATCGATTCAAGCCCTCGGAGACAAGGCCAACGTTGCGTCAAGCATGGTTGGTGTTGGGTGTCGAATCGGTTCCTCGAGCCTCACCACCTCCACCTTGCTCGACGGCGCAAGAGTGGGTGACGGGAGCCGGTTGACCTCATGCCTGGTGGGCCAGCGGGCCTCCATCATGGACGGGTGCATCCTCGACGGTGTGATCGTTGACCATGACGCCGTGGTGCCCGCAGGGACGGTCCTTGAAGGCGGACAATGGCCTCGAGATTGAAGAATCGGCCTTTTGACCGAGTCCCGAGGGAATTGGCTAAAATTGGAGGCGGCGTCGCCGCCTCATGGACAAGCCTCTCATCGTTGTCAATTTCAAGACCTACGCCACGGCCTCGGGCGAGGCCGCCGAATCCCTGCTCAACGCCATGGCCTCCCACGCCAACGGGCCGGCGAGCATGGTCGCCGCCGTTTCAGCCTTCGACCTCAGCACCGCTGCTTCTCAGGCCAGCGGGGTGGAGGTTTGGAGTCAGCACCTTGACCCGGTGGGGCTCGGTGGATTCACGGGGTGGCTCGAACCGACCACCGCCCTCGCACGTGGCGCTGCGGGCACCCTCATCAATCACGCCGAACACAAAGTTGACCTCGAACATGTCGCTGCGTTGTTGTCGATGCTGCCCGAGGGGTTCCCGGTGTGTGCGTGTGCGGCCGATGTGGCCGAAGCGAAGGCATTGGCAGCCCTCAGCCCGACCTTCATCGCCGTTGAGCCACCCGAATTGATTGGAGGGGACATCTCCGTCACCACGGCCGACCCGGCCATCGTTAGCGACACCGTTGCCGCCGTGAAGGCCGTCAACCCGAACGTTCGCGTGTTGTGCGGAGCGGGCGTCAAGAACGGGGCGGATGTTGCGAAAGCCATTGAATTGGGGGCTGAAGGCGTCTTGCTGGCCAGCGGCGTGACCAAAGCCAAGGATGTTCAGGCCGTTCTCGCCGATTTGGTTTCAGCGCTTTGAGCCAGCAAGCGCCATGCCGCTTCTTGCCGTTCTCGTGCTTCCTTCAACCCGTTCTTTGCTGGACAGGTCTCACGAACATGGCAACGGGCGCAAGTGGATTCCTTGGCGGCCAACGGCAAGTTGTGAAGTTGGGGGTCCGCTTCTGCGCTGCGCAACATCCACTTCATCTCGGCCAGGTCGTGCTCGACAAGCGCCATGGATTGAGCCATGCCCTCCCTTGTCACCGCCACTCGGTGTTCCACCCAACGATTTGCTGTCCAACGAATGACTTTGACGGTGTATGCACTGTGATCCTTTGGAAGGCCGCCTTGTCGCATCGCCCAGTGAACCATGAGCAGATGTTCAAGCTGGCGTGCTTCGGTGGTTAAGGAGGGGGAGCGAAATTGAATCCGAATCAAGGTCCATCGGTGTTGATGGTAGACGGCCAAATCGGGGGCTGCGAAGAGGCGAGTGTCACCGAGCGGAGCGCTCTGCAAGCGTTCGAAATACGCCCAACGGCACGGCACCTTGGAAAACACGGGACGTAAACCGGT
>JALRLR010000142.1 GCA_023254355.1 Candidatus Poseidonia sp. | reverse complement strand
TGGCCGACCATGGAACCGAGTTCCTCGCCGATGTACAACATGGGCGCTTCGTCTCGCTCCCCTTCGCCAATGGCCACGCGACCGTCAAACGGGACCGCATCGAAGGTGCGGCGCATGGCTTCAACCGCCGCATCGTCAGCGGCGTTTTTGTCGCCTTTTCCCCGCCAAGCGGCGCTGGCGATGGCAGCCTGGTCGACCGCTTCCAAGAAATGATGCGCCAGGTCGGTGGTGATGCCCATGGTGTCGGGCACTCGCGGGGATGCCATGAACAAAGCGGTTCATGCTTGTTTGAACTTCTCGACCACGTGAACGTCGCTGATGGTCGCTGTTGGGTATTGGCCCGCAGGGTCTTTTTCCAACGACTTAACCATGTCAAAAGCGCAGAGCAAACCCGCACATACGCCGGCGAGCGCTTCCATCTCAATGCCGGTTTTGTAGTGGGCGTTGACCTCAACCGTGCACCACAAATCGCTCCCGTCCCATTCCCAGTTGACTCGGGTTCCCTCAAGCGGAATGGGGTGGCAATGCGGGATGATCCGGGGGGTTTCTTTCACGGCCTGCAGAGCGGCCACCGTCGAGGCTTCGAGGACGTTGCCTTTGCTGATGGCTCCGGCTTCAATGGCCTCTCGGGTTGAGGCTTTCAGGGTGACGCGTCCTTTGGCCGCTGCCCTGCGTTCCACCACCGGTTTTGCAGCGATGTCCACGATACCATCGATCGTCGTTTTGGTCATCCCAGTCCCTCCTTCCAGGTCTCCCCGTGCGTGGTGACTTCCTTCTTCCATATGGGTGCTTGCTTCTTCAATTCGTCAATCAACCACGAGCAGGCTTCGAACGCTTCTTTTCGGTGCGGGCTTCCAACATGAATGGACACGATGGGTTCCTGCGGGCCCACGGCTCCTGTGCGATGGGCCATGGCCACGGCCTGAACACCAAACGTTGCGATGGCCTCACTGGCCAATCGGTGCAACACCGGGTTCAAACGGTCCTGCCACGCATCAAACTCCAATCGAAGAACATCGGCTTCGCCCTCGGTTTCACGGGTGATGCCCAGAAAACTGACGATGGCACCGCAACCCTTTGTCGGTAGGCGGGAGAGCAAGGCTTGGGGGTCCAAGGCATCGGGGGCTTCTTCCACCACGATGACGCCCGCCATGCTCACACGAATGAAGCACATCATTCAAACCTCACGCCTCCATGGCGTAGCATGGCCGCGTCAACCGAAACCAGCGAACCCATCCATGTGATGGGGGCTGGGTTGTCGGGTCTGGCGGCGGCCATCGTTTTGGCCAAGGCCGGCCGTGAAGTTCACGTTCACGACGTTCGAGACGATTCTGGCTCTCGTTTTGATGGGGACTTTCAAGCGCTTGAGAACTGGAGCATGGACGATGATTTCTTTGACCAACTCGCCTCGTGGGGCCTTGATGCTTCGAGTTTCAAAGCCACGACCTTTGACACCGTGGACTTGATTCACCCCGATGACGTCATCACCCAAGCCAAAACCGACGGCGTGGCGTACCGAATCGTTGAACGCGGCACATCTGAGCACACCATCGATCAGGGATTCAAACGGCAAGCCTTGGAGGCCGGTGTCCACCTTCATTACAAATCGCGCGTGAGGGAAGAGGATTGCACCATCATCGCCTGCGGCCCGAAAGGGACCTCTGCGGTGGCTTACGGGGAGATTTTCAGCACCGACCATCCCAATCACATCGCGTTTCAACTCAACGACAAATTGGCTCCCGGCTCCTATTCCTACCTCATCATCATTGATGGGGTGGGCCTGATTTGCACGTGCCTGTGGCGGAAGCAACGAAAGAGCGAACGCTTCCTCAACGAAACCATCGCCTGGTACGAAGCACACTATCCCAAGCTCAACCGGCAACCCATCAAACGGGTGGGCGGCAAAGGAGACTTCACCATCAATCGGCGTTACAAACAAGACGGCCGCTATTACGTCGGCGAATCGGGAGGTCTGCAGGATTTCATGTGGGGCTTTGGCATGCGCATGGCGGTGTGGTCAGGTGTCCTCGCTGCTCGTGACCTCCTTGGCCAAGGTGACTATGAGCGGGACGTGCGGCAGCAACTGATGCCCTACGTGAGGACCAGCGTCGCCAACCGTTGGCTCATGAATCGTGTTGGCGACCGGACCTTCAAGCGAATGTGCACGGCGTGGATGAAGGACCAAGCCAAGCGTGGCGACGGCCTGGTGTGGATTGGGAAGTTGTTCAGGCCGACGTTGTTCAAACGGGTTCTCTACCGTGTCGTCAGTCCGTTCATGCTTCGCAACGACCCCAAAGCGATGGGCCGGGGTGTTCGACGAATGCCTTTCCGCCCTGCATTGAAACGGGATGTTTGGCAACCCTCGGCGGCTGCACAGGCGGTGGGTGAACAGTGGGACGCCGTTCGCCGAGGTGGCGGCCATGTCTCCTTTGCTGACGACCAAGAAAGCGACCAAGCCTCGCAAGAAGCCTCAGCGATTTCTTCATAATGCCCCCCCCTGTGGGTGGAGGCATGAGCGACCTCTATGGATTGAAACTTGAACCGATGCCCAACCGCCTGGTGAACTACGGCGTGACCGAGAACGGCATCGCCGTCATTGAACTCACCTCGGATTCCGCAGGGGCTCCCCTCGAAGGTGCCAACGACCGCTCGCCCAACACCTACACCCACGGCATGATGCGAGACATTGACGAGGCCATCGTTCGTGCTCGCTTCGACGACGACGTGACCTGCATCGTCTTGACCGGTAACGGGGCGTCCTTCTTCTCCGCGGGTGCTTCCATCCAGATGCTGAACAGCGTGACGCCCGGCTT
>JALRLR010000141.1 GCA_023254355.1 Candidatus Poseidonia sp. | reverse complement strand
GCCAACCCCAGGGCGCGGTCCCACGGCTGGCAGGTGTACCAGCACACCGAGAGGTTGGCGTCCGCCTCGAGGTGGTCCTGCAGCCATCGGGCCACAAGGGTGGACTTGCCAATGCCGGCGATGCCGTGGATCAACATGGCCGGTCGCCGGTCGCTGTGCCAGGTGCGCATCGCGTCCAGTTCGTCGTCGCGGCCGTACACCGGTCGCGTGGTGGGTGGGACGTTGGCGTAGGTCGCATGAACCCCGACCAACGGGAGCAAGCGACCGGGTGGCTTGGCCTCGCCGTCCTCGGACGTGATGGCGCCAAAACGAATGTCGCCGAACGTCAAGACGCCCTCGTGCTGGGCGTGCAGCAGGATTTGCAACAGCGTCATGTTCGTCTTGAGCAGTCCCGGGACCTCGTCGGCTTTGACCTCCAACAGGTCGCCTTCTTTGTTGCGCAGCAGGATTTTGGTCGAAGAAAGGTGTTTTTTTCGGTGTTTGGCTTCTTTTCGTCCGGCCGAAGTGAGCTGCCAGGTCTTTTGGCGGCGTTCATCCCCTTCCACGCTTCGTGTGTGTTCCTCCACCAATTCATCGCGCAACAGGTTGCGCATGGTTCGGCTGACGTTGGGGGGATGCTGGGCGCAGGCTTCGGCGATGCCGGGGCGGGTCATGCTCGGGGGCACGATGAACCGGTCGGCCCACCCGTCGCAATCCAACAGATGCAACAGCACCCGGTCGGAGGCGGCGACGTTCACCTTGGGCAGGTCGCCAGCCATGGTCATGCGAAGCCTTCGCCATGGTTGAAGCCTTCCGTCCTCTGCTGGACCGGTTCATACATGATGCACGATGGCACAACTTGACCGATATCCTTTAATTTACATAGAGATGGGAAATTATGGCCAAACCGACCGTCCAGCAACCCCGCCTCCTCGCCCTCCTGTTGGGGTTCTTGATGGTGGCCTCGCTCCTGCCTCTGGGCGCTTCGGCAGCCGATGCCGATGGCGATGGCGTGGACGACACCCTCGATGACTGCCCGTATGCGGCCGGGACCTCGACCGTGGACCGGGTTGGTTGCCCTGACGCCGACGGCGACGGGACATCGGACGTGGCGGATCCTTGGACCACCATGAACCCAAATTTCGTCGAACAAATGGCCATCACCACCTCCTACGCACATTTCGCAGCCGACCACAGTCCCGATGGTGAACTGGTCGCCACCGCCTCGGACGACCGTGTGCGCATTTGGAACACGACAACGCACACCAACGTCGCGTCCTCCACCGTGCTCGTGACCGGTCAAAACGCTGCGGTCAACAGCGTGGCATGGTCTCCCGACGGCGCATTCATCGCCGCCACCCTGTCGGACGACACCGCCGCCTTGCTCCACGCCACCAACTTGACCGTCGTCCACTCAGGCATCACCCAAACCGGGAGCAGCCGCACCTATTCGGATGTCGCCTTTTTCCCCAACAGCACGGCGTTCGCTGTGGTGGACGAACAAAGCGGCGGCGGCGGTGGCGGGTGCTCCGGCTGTGCCGTGATGTTGGTTGACACGGCAACGGGCACCATCTACGACGAATTCACGCCCGGCAATGCCAACACGTTCTCTTCGGTGGCGGTTTCACCCGACGGCCGTCGTATGGTGGTCGGCGGCGACGGTGAGGTGTACGTGGTGAACACGAGCAATCAACTCACGATACGCACCCTCTCCGCAGGCAATCAGAACTACAACGCAGTTGATGTTTCCCCGGACGGTAACCTCGTCGCGGCGTGCTCAGCTGCCTGGGGCTCCGGTTCACAGTTGCGCGTCTGGCGCCTCGATGACGGCGCCAGCATCCTCGCCAAGACGGGCTCGACGTCATGTTACGACGCCGAATTCTCTCCGGACGGAACGCAGGTGGCCTTTGCGCTTGGTTGGTACGGTGCAGAAGGCGCCACGACCATGATTTACGAGGTCACCACGGGGACCACCGTTGACTCGGTTTCCACCCCCCGCCCCGGGGGATGCAGTTCCTTCCAGGGCAACAACTGCGGCCAACACAACGGTCTCTCGTGGCACCCCGGCGGCTACGACCTTGTGATCTCTGTGGGCCGAAACGATGAGGGCGTCTACTTCTGGCACGCCGACCTCGACCCGGACAACGACGGGTACAATTCGACCGACCAAGGCGATGGCATCGTCGATGCTTTCCCCGACGACGGCACACAGTGGAACGACACCGACGGTGACGGCTACGGCGATAACCCAGCGCCTGCCAACCAACCCGATGCCTGTGTGGCCTTGGCCGGCACCTCCTCCAACGACCGGTTCGGGTGTTTGGACACCGACGGTGACGGTTATTCCGACCCCGTTTCGGGCGTTTGGGAGACCACGGACGGCGCCGATGCCTTCCCCAACGATGCAGCTCAGTGGGCCGACAGCGACGGCGACGGCTGGGGCGACAACTACCTCTATGACGTCAACGACTACCAACTCCACGTCAACCAAAGCGGTGATGCGTTCCCCAACGAAGCCACGCAATGGAGCGACCAGGACTTCGACGGCTACGGCGACAACCAAAGCGCAGGGGCGAACCTGTCCGATGCCTTCCCGGGGGACACCACGCAATGGAACGACACCGACGGTGATGGCCACGGTGACAACGCCTTTGGAAACCTTGGTGACCATTTCCCCAACGACAGCACACGCTGGCAAGATTCGGATCTCGATGGAGTTGCGGACGAGGACGACGCCTTTGTCAACGACGTTTCGCAATGGAACGATTCGGACGGCGATGGGTACGGCGACAACGCCAACGGCAACAATGCGGATGCATTCGTCAACGACTCAACC
>JALRLR010000140.1 GCA_023254355.1 Candidatus Poseidonia sp. | reverse complement strand
CCCTCGTTCAAACCGTTCGTTGCGAGCCGAGTTCATGACCGACAAGCACGCCGTGCGACTCTGGTCCGCTACCGACATCGTCCTGCTTCCCACCGCCGAGGAGAACGGCATTCCGTTTCTGGCGCGCCTGGGCCCCGACGTGTTGGACGACGAGGTTACGGCCCACGTCCTCGCTGACCATCTCAACCACCCCTCAATCTATAGAAAGAAAGGGGCGACTTTGATGCTCGACCAGCGCTGCTTCGCCGGTCTTGGCAATTACCTCAGGTCGGAAATCCTCCACGCCGCTGGCGTTCACCCCGACGACCGGCCGTGCGATTTGAGTGAGGAAACCCTCGTGAAGTGGGCGAGATGCATCAAGGAGGTCACGGTCCGTGCGTACGAAACCGGCGGCGTCACCGTGCCCGAAGCAACGGCCCAAGCCAGCAAAGCCCGTGGCGAGCCCCGACGCATGTGGCGCCACGCCGTGTTTTGTCGAAACGACCGTCCCTGCCTCACCTGCGGCGACCTGGTGTTGCGAAAGCGCTACGCCGGTCGGCGTCTCGACTATTGCCCCACCTGCCAGCCGTCCCGACGCAGCACCTCATGACCATGAGCGCAAGTCACCCTCGGCGGTGGGGCGCAACGCGACACCGCTGGAAAGTGCCGCCTGCACCTTTTGGAACACGGCGGCGTCCATCGCTTTCTCTTCCTCACTTCGGCGAGCGACGTTCTTGCGTGCAATGGCCATGCGGTGGTTGCCTTCAAAGGCGGCAAGGTGGCGGTTGAGGTAGGCCCAGTACAATCGCGTCATGGGGCACGTTTTCTTTGGATGGAATTCGCAGGACGAGCAGTGGTCGCTCATTTTGTTGATGTACGCCGAACCGGCCACATAGGGTTTGGTCATCATGGCCGTCCCCAACGCAAACGTGCCCATGCCCAGAACGTTGGGTTCAACGACCCAATCGTACGCATCAATGAAGGCGGCGTGAAACCAATCGGTGAGTTCCCTCGGATCCACGTCCAAGAGGTTCGCGAGGTTGCTGAGCACCATCAATCGAGGTATGTGATGAGTCCACCCCTCCTCCATCACCGCCGCCACGGTGGCGTCCAAGCACCGCAGGCCGCTTGGTTTGCCCCAATACGCCATGGGAAGCGGTCGCCCCTGCTTCAGGTGATTGGGATGGAGCGTTTCGTCACGTTGCTCGAAGCCTTCCCAACGCGCTCCCCGAAGGGACGGTTGTCGATGTTGCTCGAAGGTGCGAAAGCCATCGGTGACCTCGTGAATGTGATGGACGTACTCTCGCCAAATCAACTGTCGAACAAAGCCCTCAATGCTGTTGTGAGGCGAATTGCTGGCCAGCGCCATCTCAACCGCTTGGACGGGCATGATACGGTGCAAGTTCAGCAAGGTCGCCAGCCGGGAATGGAAAAGGCCCCGACTTTTCTCGCTCATCGCATCTTCGTAGGGTCCGAAATGAGGCAGTGCCTCTGCGGCGAAGGTCATGGCTTGGTCAAGGTCGGCGGCAGAGGTGGCGTGCTTGTTCAAGTCCACCGAACCGGGATGATGAGCGAAGGCGTTGCGAACCAAGACCTCAACCTCCTCGTCGATGGCGTCAAACCCGTAAGCGGGCACCTCCGGGCAAGGCGGTTCACCTTTCCAAGGAAGGCGATTTTCGCCGTCGAAACTGTATTTTCCGCCAAGGGGTTTGTCGCCTTCCATCAGCCAACCCGTTTCTTGACGAACACGCCGATAGAACGCATCCATCCGAAACGGTGGCTCGTGGCCCACGCTTTGGGTGAACCAAGCGCGTTGCGTGAGCCATCCTGGATGCGGGTGAAGGGCGAGCTGCCCCTCGGTAACGAGCGCTTCCACCTCAAGCCGCAACCTTCGCTCAGCAGGCTCAAACCCCTCCAAGCCGCCCACGGACACTCCGACCTGACGCAAGACCTCGGCGTAGGACCGTCGTGTCATGAGGTAGAGCACGGGGACGCCAGAGGCTTGAAGTTCGAGAGCAAAATGACGTTGATTGGACAACAGCACCCCCAACTTTTGCTTGTGGAAGGGTTGTTGTTGGGCTTTGATTGTCGATTCGATCAGCACAACGCCCCGCCTTGGACCGTGCTCGAGGGCGTCCAAAAACGCCGAGTTTTGCTGGTCGTAGGCCAACCAAACCCAACGCTCGGCATCGGTGGGACCGACTTCGTCAAGAGCGCTGCCAAAAGGCCCGTTCATCCCCGAGGCAAGGACGGTGCCCGGAGGGAGGGACCAACCCGTTGCCATGTGAGAAGATAGCCTCAACCACGCATAAAGGGATGCTTTTTCCCGTTCAGTAGTGAACTGTCAACTTGCGGGGTTCCAATCGCTCTTCAATCCGAGCCCGCATGGCCGCTGCCTCCATGACGGCGCCACGCATGGTGGTGACGAAGGGAATGTTGAGTTCAACGGCCAAGCGACGCATCATGTTGCCGTCACGAACGGCACCGCCCGAGACGGTGGGAACGTTCACGATGAACGAGACCTTGCCTTGGCGCATCAAATCCAAGGCGTCAGGATGCTTGCCTTCTGCGATTCTATAGACGGTGGCGACCGGGACGTTTTGACGTCGAAGGGCATCAGCCGTACCGCCGGTGGCGTACAGGGTGAAACCGAGATCAACCAATTCTTGAGCAACCGGGACGAGATTTTCTTTGTCTTCGTCCCGAACCGTGAGATAGGCACCACCCTCGGTCGCCACCGGAACCTCGGTCGCCAACCGTGCTTTGAGGTAGGCCAAGTCAGCTCGCTCATCGGACCCGTAAACTTCGCCCGTGGACTTCATTTCCGGTCCAGGGGCTGGGTCAAGACCTCGCAATTTGATGAACGGG
>JALRLR010000013.1 GCA_023254355.1 Candidatus Poseidonia sp. | reverse complement strand
CGCCAATGCAATTTCACGTCTTCCAATGTCGTCGGCGTACAGGATTCGGGCTTGACTCCCCACCACCATTTGATTGGCTCCTGCTTGTTCTATCCAGCGAATGTTGTCCAAAATCTGCTGGCGGATGTCATCCGTTGCATGCTCCTTCATCGTGTTAAGGACATCTGCCGCGATGCGATCGGTGATGGCCAAATCCCTCGGATCGCCGCTGGTGCAAACCCACCGATAGGGCCCAAATCCATAATCAAAACACATGGGCCCCATGATGTCCTCGACGTACGAGGGATACCGGAAACGACCGTCTTCCAAAACCACGTCTGCTCCTGCTCTCGAGGCTTCCAAGAGAAACGCGTTTCCATAATCCCAGAAGTACATGCCACGGTCGGCCATGGTGTTGATGGCATTGGCATGTCGGCAAAGGGTGGATTGAACTTCATTCTTGAACCGCTCAGGGTCGGTGGACATCAGGGTTGCACTTTCATCATACGTCCGCCCAACGGGGAAGTATCCGCCCTGGAAAGGGTTGTGCAAGCTGGTTTGGTCGCTGCCCAAATCAACCCGAACGTCTCGTTCAACGAGTCGTTCCCACAACGCCACAACATTGCCAATGTAGCCGACTGAGATGGGACGGCCGGCATCGGCGGCTTCAAGCATCAAATCAATGGCGGCGTCAACATCCTCGGTGACATCGGTCAACCAACCTTGCCGGTGTCGTTTGTGGGCTGCGTGTGCGTTGGCTTCGGCGATGATGGATGCGGCCCCTGCGATGGTGGCGGCTTTGGCCTGCGCACCGGACATGCCGCCCAGTCCGCTGGTGACGAAGGTCACGCCTGCTAACGAAGCATCATCGGCCAACTCGAGATGCATCCGAGCTGCGTTGAGCAAAGTGATGGTCGTGCCGTGAACGATGCCTTGGGGGCCGATGTACATGTAGGACCCAGCGGTCATTTGACCGTATTGGGTCACCCCAAGGGCATTCATTTGCTCGTAGTCGGCTTGGGACGCATAGTTGGGGATCACCATGCCGTTGGTAACGACCACTCGAGGTGCATCGCTATGGGATGGAAAGAGTCCGAGGGGGTGGCCGGAATACATCACCAAGGTTTGTTCGTCAGTCATCTCGGTGAGGTATTTCATCACCAATCGGTACTGCGCCCAATTCTGAAAGACGGACCCGTTGCCTCCGTAGGTGATCAACTCGTGTGGAAATTGGGCGACGGCCGGATCAAGGTTGTTATGAATCATCAACATGATGGCTGCCGCTTGTTTGGACGTTGTCGGATAAGCGTCAATCGGGTAGGCCTTCATGGGAAAGGACGTCGGCCGGAGGCGACGCATGATGATGCGCCCGTAGGTGTTCAACTCCTCTAAAAACTCGGGTAACAGCACGGCGTGATGCTTCGGAGCAAAATATCGGAGAGCGTTTTCCACCGCCAGCCGTTTCTGAGCCGGATCGAGGATTTGTCGTCGGTTTGGGGCGTGGTCAACGCTCTCGTCGATTCCGGGATGCTCCGGTAGGATTTCGGGAATGCCTTCCAAAACGGAGGCTTGCATGTGTTGAATCTCGTCCTCCATGAAGAGCGGTCATTCTTGGATGTCTTTGAGCCTTGTTCTCCGAAAGGAAACGAGCAACGAAAGTGCATAGTATCAAGAACACCCGCTGGCACCCAAGATTCGAACACGAGGTCGATGTATGTCGAAGGACGATGGTACCGAAGCATCTGGAAACACCACACGGGAGTTCAATACCGTGCTGGGTGCCACGCTTGCGGTCTCGCTTACGTTTCTCTTTCTTTCCGCCGTGTTTGGTGATGCCATCGTCGAGGCCATGGACGGTCAATCACAACAAGACGGTATCCGCGTCCCGGTCTGGGAACGCTACACTTTGCCGTACCAGACCGACGGTGATTTCGGTGTTGCCTTGGAGGTCGGCCCGTATGAAATTCTCCAAACGGAGAACGAATGGAATTCCACTCACACCTTCGTTGAGTACGAAATCCCCCTCGAAGAAGGGGGTGCTGCGCCCAACGGATTGATCAGTCTCGCCGTTTGGAGGCCAAACGTTCCCGAAGGCATGAAGGTGCCTGTCATCGCAGAAAGCGGCCCGTATTTCCAGGAGCCGAGCGTCAACACACCCACGATCGAGGTCCCAGGCAGCTGGTTGGGTCAAATGTTCATTGACCAGATTTTACCTCACGGCTATGCCTTTGCCCAAATATCCGTCTCGGGAACGGGGCGTTCTAACCACTGCATGGACTTGATGGGAACGGCAGAGCAGTTGGGTAACGATGCGGCGGTCCGCTGGCTGGGCGAGCAAGAGTGGTCCAACGGTGCCGTCGCCCTCATCGGTAAATCGTACGACGGCAGTACACCTTGGCAAGCCGCCATGTTTGGCTCGGAACACGATTACCTCAAGACCATCGTTCCCATTTCTGGCCTCATCGGCGTGAAGGAATTGATGTGGAAGAACGGGTCTGCTGAAGCAAGAGCTCCCATCATGCACAACGGCGTGTACGGGTCGTACGGCCTCGACGGTGACGAGGAAGATTACCAAAACCTCTGCCCCGACTACATCATTGGTCCGGGGACGGGCGTCGGTGCGTGGGCTTGGGGTGGCGAGGCCGCTGGCGATTACTGGGCCGAACGCTATTTTTTGGACCGAGTTCTTGAAAACTATCAAGGAAGCGTGTATTTGATTCAGGGCATGCACGATTGGAACGTCGACCCCCATATGGCTGTCCCGACCATCAACCGGCTCATCGATGCGGGCATCGAGGCCCGCGGCCTGTTTGGCCAATGGGATCACGATTACCCCGACCGACCGGTCCAACTGGATGATCGTTCGGACCTGGGTGGACGAGGTGGAGAGGCCTTCCCGGAAATGATTCGGTTTGACTGGATGCAAGACATGCTTGAGTGGTTTGATTATTACCTCAAAGGCATTGGACCTCAGCCAGGACAGTGGATTGAGATTCAATCCAATCAAGGTTCATGGCGCATTGAAGAACGATATCCTCCGGTGGACGTGGAAACCGTCTCGCTTGACCTCGGCGGTTTGATGACCAATGCTGGCGGTTCTACCACGGTGTTACCCGATGCTTCTTCGGGACCGGTCTACCTTTCTGAACCTCTTGAAAATTCCATGTACATCGCCGGAATGCCAAGGTTGCACGTCCAAGTCACCACCGCCACGGTTGGGGGCCAACTCTACGCTCTGCTGGAGGATTGTGACGAACAAAGCAATTGCATCCACTTGGGGCACGCCATCATGGACCTGCGGTACCATGAGGGTGGGGATGATGTCCAAACATGGGTTCCCGTTGCCGAAACCATTACGGCGAAGATGGAATTCTTTGCGATGGATGCTGAAGTTCCCGCAGGTCACGCGTTGCGCCTGTCGCTGACGTCAACGGGAGAGGACTATCTGCCAGCAAGCACGTCCTCGGTGGTGTTCATTCAGGAAGGTGAAGGGTCAACGCTGCAACTGGATACATTTGACCCTGACAATCGGCGTTACTTCACGCCACCCGTTTGCACGCACGAACGGTGCCTCTAATCGGTGAGGGGACGCATGGAATCTTCGCTTTTCCAGAGTGAGAAGATGATGCCGGACATGACCATGATGGATGAAAACAAGAGAATGCCTTGCTGAATGGAAAGGGTTGAATGCTCCATCAAGAAACCTGCTGCGCTCGTGGAACATGAAAAGGCGACGGACAACACCAACATGTCAGCAGAGAACACCCGTCCACGAACTTCATCCTCCACCCATCGCTGCATGAGAATGGTGGACAATACCCAATTGGCGCCGCTGGCCGAGTGTGCCAAGATGACCAAAACCACCGTCAACCAAAGATTCCAATCGAGGGTCGTTGCGACGAGCAGGTAAAAAAATCCGGAGAGGACGATGAGGTTGCCAACCAACTGTGGCCATCGGTTTTCGTCTTTGAAAAACGAACGGGCAATGAGCGGTCCTAAACCGGTGCCAATTCCCCGTGCGAAAAAGAACAAGCCAAAACCAAACGCCGCCCCATAGCCTTGCACATCGGCGCCAAGCAGGACCAAATAAACGCCAGCCAAGCCCCCGCCAGCAACGTTCCATGAGGCTTTGGCAAACACGATGCGGAACAGGGAAGGTTGTTGCCGAATGCGACGGAATCCTCGCCGAATGTTGCCGATCGCGGTCGTGATCCAGGGGCCGTTAGTAGAAGGTTCGATGGTCTGTGGAATCTTTAGATTCAGCAAAAACAAGGTGCCCACCAAAAACGTGAGTGAATCAACGATGAAGGCTGCATTGGTCCCCCAGTACGACACCACGACGCCACCCAACATGGCGCCAATGCAAAGGGCCGTTGACCATGAAGCGGCATCCAACGCATTGGCGGTGGCCAAGTCTTCAGGGTCAACCACGTTGGGCAGGGCTGCCCGTTCCGCCGTCATGTAAACGCCATGAAGGACCATCATCAGCCCGGACAACCCAATCATCCAGACGATATCGCTTGAATCGTTGACCAACAAGAACAGAAGGGCCAACACCATTTGAATCAGGTTTGAGGCCACCATCAGAATTTTGCGGTTCATCCGGTCAGCCATTAATCCAATCACGGGTTGGAGAATTGCAAATCCGGCCATACGGACGGTGAACAATAATCCAAGGAGAAACTCACTTCCAGTGTACTCAAGGATGAGGAAAAACAGAGCGATCGTGTTGAACCACTCTCCCATCATCGAGATGATGGCCGCAATCCATAATCGGCGAAAATCCCGATTTTCACGGACCAACTGAACATAGGTTCGGGATGCCATCACTCCTCCTCCTCAAGGGAGGAGCGTTCGTGAGCGTGAAGAGAACAGACGATCCATTTCGACGTTGGTGTGTTTGAGACGGCCGCGGTTGAATGGAGCGGGACAAGGGAATTGGCTTCGGGGAAGTACGTGGCAAGATTGCCACGAGGAATGTCGTAAGGAACGAGGCGCCAACGGCTCGCATGGCGAACCTCGCGTTCGTAGTGACTGCGAATGTCGACGAGTTGACCGGTTTTCCAACCGCGTTCCACCATGTCCTCGGCGTTCATGAGGACCACTCGCCGATGTCCGTGAATGCCACGGTATCGGTCATGAAGGCCGTAGATGGTGGTGTTGTATTGGTCATGGCTTCGAAGCGTCATCATGACATAACGTCCTGAGCCAACGTCCACCTCCGGAAGTTCATGGACGGTGAACAAGGCCTTCTTGTTGGGCGTCTCAAACGTTTGGTCGTCCCTTGGCGGATTGGGAAGGGCGAAACCCGTTGGCGTGCGGACGCGTTGATTGTACTGTTCAAAGCCCGAGAGCGATGATTCCATCAGGTCACGGATGGCATCGTAGTTCTCAACGAGTGTTTTCCAACTGAGCGATGAGGTGGCCAACGTCGCTTCGGCAAGCGAAGCGACGATCCAAGGCTCGCTCTTGAGATGGGGGGATGCAGGGGGCAAGGAGCCTTGAGAACGGTGTACAATTCCCATGGAATTTTCAACGGTGACAAATTGTTCCCCGCCCGCTTGAACGTCGCGTTCGGTACGCCCAAGACAGGGGAGGATCAACGCTTCTTCTCCCGTGACCAGGTGCGACCGATTGAGTTTCGTTGATACTTGAACGGTCAAACCAACGTTGCGCAACGCTTTGGCGGTTGCGTCGGTATCGGGCGTCGCCGAAAGGAAATTGCCGCCCATGCAGAAAAACACGTCAACGTTGCCATCGAGCATGGCTTGGATGCTGTTCACGACATCGTAGCCGTGGCCTCTGGGCAACGTGAGACCGAGCCCGGTTTCCATTCGGTCGAGGAAGGCCTCGCTGGGGGCTTCCCAAATGCCGACGGTTCGGTCGCCTTGAACGTTCGAGTGACCTCGTACGGGGCAAAAACCCGCCCCTTTTCGGCCGACATGCCCGTTCATCAACAAGAGGTTCACCACTTCTTGGATGACCCCCACGCCGTTACGATGCTGAGTGAGGCCCATGGCCCAGCAGGCGATGGTGGCCTTTGAAGAAGCGAGGAGTGCCCCAGCAGCTTCGATTTGTTCTCTTGATACGCCGGAATCGGCTACAATGCGTTCCCAAGGCGTGGCTTTCACCGATTCAGCCATGGCTTCATAACCCGAGGTTTTTGCATCAATGAAACTTGAATCCACCGCGCCGTGACGAAGTTGGGTTTTGATCAACCCTTTGACCAATGCCGCATCACCGCCGACTCGAACTTGGAGGTGAAGGTCGGCGAGGGTGGTGCTGCGCAAATCCAATTTCATGTAGTCCTGTGGATGTTTAAAATTCACCAATCCGGCTTCCGGAAGAGGATTGACGTGAATGATGATTGCTCCGTTCTTCTTGGCATCACGCAGCGCAGTCAACATACGAGGGTGGTTGGTTCCTGGGTTTTGCCCAATGACCAAAATGAGGTCTGCGTGATTGAAATCATCAAGCGTGACGGTCCCTTTACCAATCCCAATGGTTTGCCCGAGACCTTTTCCACTGGATTCATGGCACATGTTGGAACAATCCGGAAGGTTGTTGGTCCCGTAGGACCGTACAAACGCCTGATACAGAAAGGCGGCTTCATTGCTGGTTCGACCCGAGGTGTAAAACACCGAGCGGTCGGGTGACGAAGTTGAGTTCAAGGCGTTGGCAATGATCGAAAAGGCCTCACTCCATTCGATTGCCTCGTAATGGGAACTTCCGGGTTTCAAATGAACAGGATGAGAAAGGCGACCCAATCGGTTGAGTTCGTAATCGCTTCGTTGGGCGAGTTCCTGAATCGAATGTTTCTCAAAAAACGCGGGCGTCACGTTGGCTTTCATGGCTTCGTCGGCCACCGCCTTGGCACCGTTTTCACAAAACTCGAAGGAGGTCCGATGTTCTGGGTCTGGCCAGGCGCATCCGGGGCAATCAAATCCGTCGTTTTGGTTCACCAATGACAGCGTTTTGATGGTTTTGTTGATGCCCATTTTCGTGAAACCGTGAACGGTGGACGAGACCACCGCAGGAAAGCCGGCAGCTTTTTTCTTGGGCTTTTTGACGTTCAGCCCGTTTACGTCCGGAGGTGTTCGCGCTTGTGATGGCGGTCGCATGAAGGCACCTCGTGATGCGGTGAGCACGACCCTTCTCAATCCTTTGCTTGAAAACGACCTTGTATGGCCCCAATTACCGTAGCTGTACCCGTACGACCGAAGGTGACCAAGGAGATGCCGTTGCTACGGGCGACCTCCGCTGCAAGTTGAGAAGCGGCTCCAATGGACGCCACCATGGGCACCCCCATCCGTGCCGCTTTGGCCACGATATCCCAACCGCAACGGCCCGAAAGCAACAAAGCTACTGGATGGCCGATTTGGCCAGGCTCCGACAAAAGGGAGCCGAACACTTTGTCGACCGCATTATGGCGACCAATGTCTTCACGAACAAACACGGCATCGTCACGACCTGCAAAGAGCAAACCTGCGGCGTGAACCCCCCCTGTTTTCTCGAAAAGAGGTTGTTGCAAGTGCATGGCGGTCAGTTGTTTCAACACTCGATCGAGATCGATGGAATCCGTGGTAAAAACAGGAGGTGCAACAACACTCAACAAATCCGATAGGGAGTCGGCGTTGCACGCACCGCAGGAGGTGGTCACCACTCCTTGTCGACGTGGAAGCGATTCTTGGCCGTCCACCACGAGGTTCAACCGCTCAACGTTGTTGATTCGGTTATGTTCTACCGTCCAACGCCCCCGTTCGAGGGATAGGCCGTGTTCGGTGGCAAAATGACCGAGACAGAGTTCCACAAGGTGACCGTGGGAAGCCAGCAGGGTGGTCACCAACTCGCCGTTCAACAGCAGTTGAATCGGGCGTTCATCGGCCAACACATCCGTGTCGAGTTCAAACCGATGACCGTCCCAGCGGTGAACAGAAAAGGCGTGGTGGTCGGTCAGGAAGAGCCCTCCAATGATTCACGATCGAGGTCAAAAAATTCGAACTGGAGATCAACCAATTCTTGACTCGTACGGGCGGAGGCGTAGGCAGCAAGTGGCTCCTGATTCAATTCAAAGAAACGTTGCCCCCATCGAAACGCTCCCAAAACCTGTGTCGCCTGCTCGGCCTGGCCAAGTAAAGACAACACGGTTGCGAGGGCTTCCGCCGTGGTTAATCTCCCGGGTTTTCCCCAATTAACAGGATTGGCCGCCAACAACAAGGGCAGCATCCTTGGTTGAAGTCGAGTTGATTTCATGACGGATTCAACGGAGGCTTCGATGTGGGCCCAACTGCAATCAAGACCCACCAAAGCCCCATGCTGTTCCAACAAAAGAGCATGGTCTTCAGGGCCGAAGACCTTGCCGCAAAGAGGTTCGAGAATGATTCCCTTTTTGGGTAATGTTCGTGGCGATTTGTGCAACTTGAGGTCGCCTCGTTTGCTGGCCAAAACGGCGGTGTTCTTTTTGGGGTCATCCTGAGCCAACCACAGCGCATGAACGGGGATGGACAAGGGCTCACCCCTGTTGGTTGAAAAAATCACCAAACGTCATGCCCCTCGACGAGCCCGCGTTGACGAATCGCGTTTCCTCGGCCTCTCGCTCGACCATCAGTTCGATCTCAAGCGTCGATTCAAATTTTTTGATGACGTTGTCCGTTGGGCGTTTCCCGGATTCGGCGGCTTTGACCACGTTGACCGTTTCCGCCATCTCTTTGGCCAACTGAACCTGTGTCCACCCTTTACCGCTGCGAGCCCTTGCGATTCGCTTGTGAAAATCACCAACGAGTTCCTTCGCACCACGGGACATCAGGTCGTTGCGCCGAGGAGCACCACTCGATGCGGAGGTTCGTTGAGCCCGTTGCAACCCCGGTGCTACGGGTTTCGGGCCAAGGTTCATCTTTTCCGTGCAGCGGGAACAGGCCAACACCTCGGTTTTCCCCGTGCGGACTTGTCGCACACTGACTTTTACCGCACCGCAAAGTTCGCATTCGCCCATGGAGTATATTCTCGGATGACCACCTTTGAACCCTTTGATGGATGGACATGAACGCCATTGAATGGCAACGAAAGCACCGGTTCAGAGATAAAAGGGCATTGAACCTATAAACAGTGGGCGTATGGAGTTGGATGAGCACCATGAGTACGGATGTTGAACGGGGCGAACCGACCCTCCCGAATTCACCTGAGGACGATCTTCGTGAGTTGGAAGAAGCCTACGCCGAACTTCGTGACGAAAGCCAACAACTCATCAACGAGCGAAACGGTTTGGAGTCCGAGGTGCGTACGCTTCGCAAGAAAATTGACCGGCTCGAGGAAAATGTCAACCTCCTCAAAATGCCACCGCTCATCATCGGTCACATCCAAGACGTCCTTGACCACGAGCGGGCGATTGTACGCTCTTCGAACGGAACGGTGTTTCAAGTATCGCTCAATCAGCGTCTTGAACCTGAATTGCTCAAACCCGGGACGCGGGTGGCCTTGAATCAAGACAGTTTGTCGGTCATTGAAGTCTTGCATGAAGCTTGGGACCCCATGGTCAGCGGTGCTGAAATGGTCGAAAAGCCCTCCATCACCTACGCCGATGTCGCCGGTCTCGATGACCAAGTTGAATCGGTTCGAGAAGCCATTGAATTGCCGCTTACCAAACCGGAGCTTTTCGAAAAGGTCGGCATCGTCCCCCCGAAAGGCGTGTTGTTGGTGGGCCCACCTGGCTGTGGCAAAACCCTCCTCGCCAAAGCCGTCGCCAACCACACGGAGGCAACGTTCATTCGCATGGTGGGGAGTGAACTCGCTCAGAAGTACATCGGTGAGGGCGGGCGCATGGTCAGGGAACTGTTTTCCCTCGCGAAGGAAAAAGCACCCAGCGTGATTTTCCTCGATGAAATCGATGCCATCGGTGCCAAGCGACTTGACGGTTCCACCAGCGGAGACCGAGAGGTTCAACGGACCTTGATGCAACTCTTAGCGGAACTCGATGGCTTTGACGCACTCAAGGACGTAAAAATCATCGCAGCGACGAATCGACCCGATATCTTGGATGATGCCCTTTTACGACCCGGCCGATTTGACCGTGTGATCGAAATTCCCATCCCCGATGAGGCCTCTCGAAAGGCCATCTTGAACGTCCACCTTGGCGCCA
This sequence comes from Candidatus Poseidonia sp., assembly GCA_023254355.1. Classification (GTDB taxonomy): domain Archaea; phylum Thermoplasmatota; class Poseidoniia; order Poseidoniales; family Poseidoniaceae; genus Poseidonia. Next base: position 16,518 of record JALRLR010000013.1, on the reverse strand, counting down.
TGAACACCAAGAAGGTCAGCGTCGGCCGTGTGGTTGAGCGTACCAACGGGTATTCTGGAGCAGAACTGAAAGCCACCTGCGTGGAAGCGGGCATGATCGCCATCCGTGACGGACGCTCCTCCGTCACCCAAGGCGACATGATGGACGCCATCACCCGCCTGGACAAAAAGCGAAGCCAAGGCTCGATCCTGAGGTCGCCCGAGGCCTTGTATTCATGAGCAGCGAGCGCCGAACATTCAAAGACCGCTCCCCTAGCCATCGCTCATGGCCTCACCCTTGGTTGAATGCGTCCCCAATATTTCGGAAGGAAGAGACCTTGCCGTCATTGACAAAATCGTTGATAGCGTGCGTGCTATCACCGGGTGCACGGTGCTGGGCGTTGAACCCGATCATGATTATCATCGTACGGTTATCACCTTTGCAGGTTCACCCGAGGCGGTGGTAGAGGGGGCCGTCGCCCTCATCGATGCCAGTGTTCGATTGCTTGACATGAGAAACCACCAAGGTGAACATCCGCGCCTTGGCGTGGTTGATGTCTGCCCGTTCGTCCCCCTCCGAGACATCACCATGGACGAGTGTGCCGAATTGGCGAGGGAAGTGGTTCAGCGAGTTGCTAAGATACACAACGTCCCCCTGTTCCTCTACGGAGCTGCCGCCAGGTCCGAAAACCGATTGATGCTTTCAGCGTTGCGAAAAGGGGAATACGAAGGGTTGAAATCTCGCCTGGAAGGAACCGATACCCTCCACGAAGAGAGCACCAAGTTGCCCGATTTGGGAGCCATGAAGTGGGATGATACCGTTGCAAAGTCGGGCGGCATTACGGTCGGTGCGCGTCCCATCCTTGTGGCGTATAACGTAAACGTTGACGAATCGGACGCCCGTGTATCGAAGATGATCGGTTCCATCGTGCGCAGCAGCGGACGCCTCCTCAAATCGGAAACAGGAGCGAAAATACGGTCTTCAGGGATGTTGACAAAGGTCCAGGGCATGGGCGTTCAATTGGAGGAATTGGGAATCTCTCAAGTCTCGATGAACCTGCTCGATGCTGAAGCTTGTTCGCTCCAATTAGCCTTCAAGGTCTGCGAGAGTTTAGCATCCGACCACGGGGTATCCTTGTGCGGAAGCGAGATTGTCGGTCTTGTCCCGCTATCGGTCATGCTTGACGCAGGGCGATACTTTGTCGGAGAAGAACACGATGAGCAAACCTTGGTTCAGGCGGCCGTTGACGCTCTTGGTTTGAACGAACACCATGATTTCGACCCTCAACGTCACATCATTGAATGGGCGCTCAAGAACGGGGTGATGGCATGAATTGGATGGACATGACGCTTCGAGAGTTTCAGGCCGCTCTCGCCTCATCCTCGCCCACGCCCGGCGGAGGCACGGCGGCAGCCGTGGCCTTAGGGCAAGCCGCAGCCCTTTCAGTGATGGTTTGTGACCTTACGTTGGGCAAGGAAAAATGGAAGGAGGGTTGGGAGATTGCAGAAAAGGTTCAACTCACGGCGATTCCCATGCTCCACCGAAGCGGCACCTTGGCGAAGGACGACAGCGATGCGTTCGACGGTGTGATGGCAGGATTTGGAATGCCTAAATCAACGGACGACGAACTGCACGTTCGTCGCCAAACCATCCGGGAGGCAACCCTTGAAGCAGCGCGTGTACCGTTTGAAACGGCCCGATTGGCCATGGAGTTGTTGGTGTTGCTACCGGAACTGGCGCAAAAAGGGAACGCCAACGCAGCATCGGATGTGGGCGTTGCCGGTCTTCTTGCCAGTGCAGCTGCGAAGGGGGCTGTGTTCAACGTTGAAATCAATCTCGAGTCGCTCCCTCAAGACATGGGCCAGGAGATTCGCCATGAACTCCCTGCCATCAAGGAACGCGTCAAACAAGCTTCGCGGCATGTCATGGAGGCCGTCCGAAGCCGGATGAATTCCTGATCAACGAACGGTTGAGCCCGTTGAAACATCGCCGTCGACGGTGATGAGGCGTACGTTGCCGTCTCCGTCATCTGCAGCGAGCATCATCCCTTCTGAGGTGACGCCACGAAGCGGGCGAGGAGCGAGGTTTTCAACAAACACCACCAATTTCCCCTCCATCTCACTGGGCGCGTAATAGGCTTTCAAACCGGCGCAGATGGTGCGACCGCTTTCCGTCCCATCATCAAGGTGAACGACGTAGAGTTTGTCAGCGTTGGGATGATCTTCGACCTTCGTGATTTTCCCAACGCGTAGATTGACTTTCATGAACGTATCAAAATCAACGTATTCAACCCCTTCGGGTGCCTCTTCTTTCATGTTTTTACCTCCTGATTTTTTCCCACCTTTGACGCCGTGAACCGGCGAAGTATCCTCGGTAGAATCATGTTCAACAAGTCCCTCTTCGGTGGCTAGAATTTCTTCAAGGTCCAACCGTTCAAAGAGCGGAGTTGGTGGCTCGTCGCTCCATGTGAACGGCGAGTCCCATGCAACCGATTCTTCCCAAAGGACGTTTTCCACCCGTCCCTCTTGGCCAAGCGCCTCCCACAGGCGTTGAGCACTCATGGGAAGGAAGGGTTGTGTGGTAATGGACAAAAATCGAGCGATGCGCCAACAGAATCCAAGGGTAGCGAAACTCTGCTCGTACCCTTCCTGTCGCTCTTTCAAATGCTTCCACGGAGCGGCGGATTGCAAAATCTGGTTTCCGTATTGTGCCACGTTCATGAGTCCACGCAAAGCTTCCTTGAAACGATGGGCTTTGAGTGACCGAGTCACCTCTTCAAGCGCCACTTCGACATGCTGTTCGTGCACGCTGAGGCTCGCATGGGCCGCATAGGGTTCGAAGGGGGATGAGCCTGCATCTCGCGGTAAGCGGTCACCGAGCGTGAGGACGCGATGGACAAAATTTCCGTAGGCAGCAATGAGTTCTGTGTTCACCTTTTCCACGAAGTCGGGCCAATTGAAATCCGTGTCATGATTCTCTGGCATGTTCATGGTGAGGTAATAGCGAAGCGTATCGGGGTCGTAGCGTTCAAGGAAAGAGGGCAACCAAACGGCGTGTTTCCTGGATTTGGAAAATTGACCACCCGCCAGCATCAGGTATTCCATCGCGGGGACGTTGGTTTCGAGCACATAATCTCCAGGACCCGGAAGCGTGACCGGTTCGTCAGCCGTGTGGCCGTTTTTCGCTTGGTTCAAACCGAGGATAATCGCTGGCCAAATGATGGTGTGGAACGGAATGTTGTCTTTGCCAAGGAAATACAGGTGGCGCGGACTTCGACCTTCTTCGTCCATCGTCCACCACCGCTTCCAAGCATCCGTTCCATCGGGGTGTTCTGCTGCAAATCGCTCAGCCCAAATGTTGGCGCAGGTAAAATATCCTTGGACCGCTTCAAACCAAACATAAACGCATTTCCCGTTCCAAGTTTCGCCCTCGAGCGGTACCGAAATGCCCCAATCAAGATCACGGGTGACGGCTCTTGGCCGTAAGCCCATGTCAAGCCATTGTTTGGTCATGGCGCGGACGTTGGATTTCCAGTGGGGGTGACGGTCGGCTGCGTGCTCTTCAAGAGCCTCTTGAAACAGTTCCAAGCGATAGAACAGGTGTTCGGTTTCGCGAATCTCAACCTGAGCATCAGGCTTCATTTTGGAGATGGGGGATTTGAGTTCAACCGCTTCATAGGTCGCACCGCAGGCATCGCATTGGTCGCCACGGGCACCTGGTTCATTGCAGGCGGGGCAGGTTCCCTCAACGTAACGATCCGGGAGAAAACGTCCACCGCCAGTGGGGTCAATTTCGAAATATTGTTCCATGCTTTTTCGCTCAAACAACCCAGCTTTTTCGAGAGCCTGAAAGTTCCTTTGAACAAGGGATTTGTGCGCGGGGTCACTGGTTCGGTTGAACAAGGCACCGCCGTATTCAACGCCTCGGGAATCCACGTTGGTGGACCACATGCAACCAAGGTCGTGAAGGGCCTTGGTGTTGATGGCGTGAAACGTGTCAACAACGGCTTGAGGAGAAATCCCTTGCTGCTCTGCCGTGACGGTGATGGGAGTGCCGTGCTCGTCGGAACCCGAGACCATCAAAACACGATTCCCCAAGGCTCGTTCAAATCGAAACTGGATGTCTGGCGGGAGATAACATCCAGCGACATGACCGAGATGCAAGGGGCCGTTGGCGTACGGCCATGCCACGCATACCAAGACGTATTCATCGCTCATCAACGACCCCTCCATATCGGCCAATCGTCGTTGCTTCTTGAGGTTCACCCTCTCGTTCGGTTTCAAGATTGGGTGTTCTCAAAAGAAGCGTCATTTTGAAGAACCCTCCTCTCGTCGGCGTGACTACACCCATCGGGGCAGGGGTCTTGAACACACTATGCTCATTGACGTTTTCAGCGGCATCACCGCATCGCAAACAACGGGGAACGGCGACATTCGCCTTCTCGTTTTCTACATCTCCCTCGCCCTTGGCGTATCGTTTCTGTGCTCCATCCTCGAAGCGGTGGTCCTTTCAACACCGCAAACTCATGTCAACATTCTGAAAAATGAAGGGAAGCGGACCGCGCCAATGTGGGAACATCTCAAGGATGACGATTCGGTCCGACCCCTGACCGCCATCCTCACCCTCAACACGGTTGCCCACACCATGGGCGCTGCAGGCGTTGGTTCTCAAGTCCAGCAGATCTGGGGTGTGGAAGTACTCACGCTAGCATCGTTGATATTGACCCTTGCCGTCCTCTTCCTGTCCGAAATCGTTCCAAAGACCCTTGGGGCCGCGTATTGGAAACGCTTGTCGACGCCATCGGCCTTTCTGCTCACCTGGCTCACCAAATTGATGTTCCTCATCATCGGCCCCATTCAAGTACTCAAATCCATTTTACCATCCTCGGACCATGCGGTTGTGACGCGAGACGACGTGGCTGCGATGGCAGACTTGGGTGAAATTGAGGGTGCTCTTGAAACGGATGAAGAAACCGTTATCCACAATTTACTTCGCTTGCGAGAGATCATGATTGAAGACGAAATGACACCGCGCGTCGTCCTCAAGGCGTACGAGGTGGATGCGACCATCCGGGAAGTGCTCGACGGGAACACCATCCTCCGATTTTCACGAATTCCGGTCTATGAAGACCACATCGATAACGTGCTCGGTTTGGTCATTCGCTCCGAGATTTTGATGGCCGCTAGCCGAGACGAGTGGGATTTGACCCTTCGAGAGATGATGAAACCCATCTTGACGCTCGAATTGGGTTCAACCATTGAGGATGCGCTGGACACCTTCCTTACCAACAAGCAGCAATTCGCATTGGTCAAGGACGAGTTCGGAGGAACTTCGGGCATCCTGACCATGGAAGACGTCATGGAAACGCTCCTTGGCAAGGAAATCGTTGACGAACTCGATGAAGTGGAAGACATGCGCGAGCTCGCCCGTGAACAAGCGGCTCAATCTGAAGAAGAATGAGCCTTCAACCAATCTGACACGATTTGTTCACGTTCCCCATGAGCGTATGCCCCCGAGTGGCGCAACGTATCAAGTTTCACGAGCGTGAGGTCCGAGGCACGACCCGCCTTGGCCATCGCATCCGCGAAGCGCTCGTGGTGAACCGGCCCCAACCGTTCATCCGGGTCCGCTTGGACCACCAACACCGGCTCTAGGGGTAATCCCCAATCGGGAACATCGGCCTCGGAGAGGCGATGCAAACGGGGTTCCCCGTTGATGGCGTACACATGGCGGAGTGTTTTGGACAGCAAAGCGGGCCGAAGGAAGGGAGGGACTCGGAGCAAGTTACAGGTCTCATCAAAGATTTCCGTGTACCCCGTCATGGGCGATTCAAAGATCCATCCGCCCCAACGGTTTCCAAAGTCAAGTTCATCTCGGCGTTTACTGAGGCGAAGACCCAAAAATCCGCCCATGGAATGTCCGTAGAAGAACACCGTTCGGTCAAACAACCAAGGTTCCTCCGTCGACAAGGCATTGGCCGCCCCAATCACCAACGTGCAGGATTGTTCTGCGGTCCATTTCGACAGTTTGCCTGAACCACCGTGGTTGGGCAAGTCGAACATCACCACGTTCCACCCGTCATCCATGAACGACGCCAACCTCCCCACCATCCGTTGGGACGAGGCGGTCCAACCGTGGGCCATCCACAGGGTCGGTTTGTCTCGACTGCCTCGCCAAAAGTAGGATTGGATCTCGACTCCTTTAATCACCCGAAGTTGGGAGTTCCAGTGAGGTTCTTCCAAAACCGGTTTCCGGCGGGACGGGGCACGAAACGACCACTGCGTCATCAATTCGAGATAGAACAGCAACAGGCCAACACAGGCTACGCCAAGCGCCAACCACGTTGATACGAGGGAGCCAACATAGGTGAATGCGAGGCCAATGAGCAATGTAGTCACTGGGAGCCAATGATTTCGCCGTCGAAACACATCGAGCATGGACACCGCGACCGATGTATCCTCAGGGCTCAATCTTCTTGAGGCGTTGTTTCTTCGCTCTTCTCCGAGTCCTTCTGTTCCTTTTTGATCTTGCGCTCTTCTTGTCGCTTCATCAGTTGGTCACCGAAATTGCCCATGTTTTCGAGGCGGGCCCATATGCCAGTGGCTTTTTCTTCTTCCGAAGGAACGTACTTGACCAAAAAGGCGCGGAACAGCATGTCATAGAGGCCTTGACCCATCTCGCTGCCGTTGCGGAGGAACCGGTCGATGAACCACAGAATGATGAAAACGGCGCCAAGGGAAAAGAAAATGATGGCCGCCGTATTGTCGGCTTCACTCAAATTTTGAAACTGGGTGGCCACCATGATCAAACCAATAAGCGAGAGAAGGCCGGCGGTGTTGGCCAGAATGCCGTGAAGGAACAGAGGGTTGGTCCCGTCACCGCGAACAAATTTGGTGCGGGAAACAAACTGGCCCAAGTTGCGACTGAATTTCATGGGAATCACCACCGTGTTCAGCAAAATGACGGCGAAACTGGTCGCAAACAGAATGGTGGTCACGATGCCGGTGTCGGAGGCTGCAATGAAGAGTGCGGCAAAAAGCACACCGAAGTTGATGATGAAATTCACGAGCCACGAAATCCGACGGTTCATGCCAGAGGCCAACTCGTAATCGTCACTCAAACCCATGGGACGGGCCCTGGGTGCTTTGGCCTTGGCTTGCTTCGCCTTGACCGCTTTCGCGGCAGGTGCGGCTTTGGCCACGGCTTTTGCGGCAGGTGCGGCTTTAGCCACGGCTTTCGCTGCGGCTGGCTTCTTTTCTTCGGCGCCGGCGCCGGCTTTGTCAAGCAGTCCCATGGTATTCACGCATCCTTGTATTGTTCACCGATCTGGCGATATATTTCGTAATCCGGTGAAGCCACGAAGGCTTCGATGGATTCGGGCGACATGTTGCCAAGCTGGTCGTCAACCATGGCAAAGAACACGGCGCGGGTGGCGTCATCCGTCGTACCCAACGTTTCGGATACCGCCCGATAGATGGCAAAGTCTTCACTCGCAACAAAGGCGTCAACGATGTCTTCGGGGAGGTGTTCACCTAACAAATCGTCCACAATACCGACAAATTGTACGAACAAATCGTCGTCATCGGTCGAAGCGGAAGCAGTTGCAACAGCGGCAGGAGGAGCCTCCCCTCCCGCCTTCAAGGCCTTGCGTTGGGCCATGAGCGCCTGCAACGTGGGTGTAAGTTCCGCCAAGGCTTCCTTGTCACCGATGGCCTTTGCTTCTTGATAGAGCGGTTTGAGGGAGCGGAGTTCGTGCTCCACGCGCTCGAGTTCAGACATGCCCGAGGTCGGTTCATCTTCTTCAATGAGTTCCACGGTCGGCGCATCCCGTAGTTCCGCCACTTTTTCATCCACAGCCGCTTTTCGCATCACGATGATTTCTCGGTCCAACGAATGTCCAAAACGGTCTGCATAACGGTCGAGGAGTGAACCGGCTTCTTTGTTGCTGATGCGGTCGATGTGGCCGTAAATTTGCTGGAGTGGTTTCTCCGAACGTTTCGCCCACAATTCGTTGTATCCTTTTTCCTCGGCAATGCCAGAGAGCGTGGTCCCAGGGTCATTGACCGGGGCGGGATCAACGGGCGATGGAAGGGGGACAGCGGCCTCTGGCAGTGGGGCGGCCGGGAGTGGGGCTGGAGCTGGGAGCGGGGCTGGAACGGGAGCTTGGCCAGGAAGAGGCGGCAGCGGTGCTCCGGGTGCGGGCATCGGCAGTGGGGCCGGCATGCCTGCGGGAGGAGGCAAATTTGGCATGGGCAATGGCGCATCAGCGTCTTTTGATTTCTTGCCCCGTCGCAGTCCCAACATGCTCACCTCGTCCCAAGGGAGGAGAAACCACCCTTGAACCTTACCTCACCCTGAAACCGTTCGGTTCAACTTCAGCGGTCCAACGCGCTCATCACACGAACCGAGCCCATCCCTTCAACACAAGGAAGGTGGCCCCCGATTCATGCGTCGTGAATTGTGAACCGGTTTCACTCTCGTAGCGCTGGTCACCGAACTGGGCAATCGCATCGTCCACGGTCCACTCCAGTCGGTGAACCGGGTCCATTCCAAGCACAAACGCTTCGTTGAGCGGGTTGTAAGGGTTGGAACCGTCCGGGTCAAGTCGGTCGAGAGAAAATTCACTGACACGCATACCGGATTTCCCATGAAGCGAGGTGGGCCACCTGATTTGCCGCCTGACGTCAATGGTGACCACTTCATCGGTTTCGCCGGCATTCCCAAGCACCACCGACGCATCGGCTTTCAAAAGGTTGAGGAATAATCCTTGATAGTTCCCGAGGAGGTCGAATTTCCCTTCTTTCAGTCGTTGCACACGGGCATCGTGGTCCATCAGTTCAGCCAAGCGTTTGATGGCCGAGGCTGACCGCTGTGAAGTCACGCCCTCCCGATCTTGGAGCGATTGCAGTTCGGCCTCAAGCGTTCGTAAGCGCGCTGCGCTTCCCTCTTCGCCGCGATGGATGGATCGCAGGTCATCAATCATGGCGTCCATGCCGCTACGGATTCGTTGTGTCCAGCCTTTTGCCTCGGCATCGTGATACCGTGCCAACCCACCTTGGACATCAACGCCCTCACCACGAATATGAGAGACCAGTTCTCGACGTGCTTCCGAGTCGAGATGGAACAGGTTGGGGTCCCGATAGTGGAGATGGAATCCGCGGTGGCCGGAAAAGGTCACTTGGAGGTGATCTTCTTTGAAACCAAATTCTGGCTCGAGAAAATCATTCCACAAGGACCAGGCTTGTTCTTGAATCACGGCCAGCATACCGGGGAAATCCTTGTCCGTGACACCCGGAAGATGGTCTCCGTCCAAGTCGAAAATCAAATCCGCTCCTTGCCACAATTTGTCGGCCATTTTCAGTTCATGAGGTCGGCGCCAATAGGCCGTGGAATAGAAACAAGAGTGCATGGCTCGCTGAGAAAGAAAATCTTGCACTTGGCCAACGTCGGAGAACGCTTTGTGACGAAGCGGAGGCGCTCCTCCAAACGGGATGAACATCCATTCTCGGGTCCGCAAACGAGGGGGCGACCAGAGCGTTGCATGCCGATAGTATTGACCAAAGCGGTGTGCGACTTTGGCCCAACCGGTTGACATGGGTTCCCCTCAAACCGACCATCGGTTGAGGGTTCTTGAACACCACCGTGTCACTCAGGTTTCATCCAGAATCGTTCATCAGCGTTTGACACTTCCGTGGCCGTATCGGCCCCGGTGGCTTCGACGTAATGGTCCCAACACATGTAGTACTTGTCCACCACCATGGCGTTGCCAAAGGTCAGACGAATTCCACAGGTGTGGCACCGAGGACCCAATTCTCCGTTAGGGGCTTGGGCGAGTTGAATGTGTTCGTGTGGCATAAGCACGCTTCCTTGTGTTTGGGGGAGCATCCTAGTCTTTGAACTTGAGGGAGGTTCACCATTCCGTTGTCTCAAACTCAGAACCCGACACCCACGCCAGTAAATCCAAGGCCACCACGCACGATTCAGCCACTTCGGGGAGCGGGTCGTTGGTGTAACGCTTCAAGGTCTCGACCACCGAACGGTCACCAATCGCCCCCATCGCCTCGGCCGCTTCGTGACGCACCATCACGTGCTCTGATGCATCTTCAAGGCGTTCAGTAAGCGTTGGGAGGGCGACGGGATTTTGCATTTGACCCAAGACATAGGCGATTTCGTGACGAAGAAGAGCACTGTTGCTTGAGAACCCCTCGCACAAGGCAAGGCAAGCAGCGTCGGTACGCTGGTTTCGCAGGGAAAACACGGCCCTCATGCGTTGAAACATCGGTTCGTCCTCGTTGCAAAGGACGGCAGTCCACTCCTCAATGGCCCCCGTTGGTTGGGGCGGTGCTGGGTCAACGGACCCGTATTGGCTGACCTGGGGCTTTCGTTCACCACCGTCCATATGCTTCACCTCATGGCGCCCCAATGAATTGCAGTTCACTGACATCAAAATCGGATCGAATCATGCCGATTCGTTGGCCTTCTCGAATGAATTTTCGAATCGAGTTTCGTCCCTCGTCCCGATAATCGATGGTGCGGTCATTGACATACATGCTAACGAAACGTTGGTTGGTGTCGTCATCGATGCCACGGCCCCATGCTTTCGCAAACTCAAGGGCTTCGTCAGGTGAATTCAAAGCGTATTCGATGCTCATCTTCGTGTATTTTGTGATGTCCTCCATCACGTCCACGCCGAGGTCACGACGAACGACGTTACCGCCGAGCGGCATGGGCCAATTGTCGGTCGTGGAATTCCACCATTTGCCAAGGTCGACCAAGACATCCAAATCATGGTCGACATAGGTCAATTGCCCTTCGTGGATGATCAAGCCGCTGGTGTAGGTATCATCGAGAATTCGTGGAATGATTTCGTCAAAGGGAACCACTTCGACGTTCACCTCACCCCAGGCGAGTCGCAAACCAAGGTACGCGCTGGTTTTGAGCCCGGGGACAGCGATGGTTCCGGCTCGAGCCTCTTCCTCGGAAACGCCTTGCTTACACACCACCATGGGTCCGTAGCCCTCTCCCATCGACGCACCGCAATTCATCAAGGCGTAATGGTCAGCGATGTCAGGGTAGGCGTGGATGGAGACCGCCGAAACTTCGAGGTCTTGATTCATGGCCCGGTGATTGAGCGTTTCAATGTCTTGAAGCTCATGGACAAACGTGTAACCGGGTGTTGGAAAGGCACCGGTGGTCATGGCGTGAAACATGAACGCATCATCCGGGTCGGGGCTGTGGCCAATCCGCACAATTTTGTTACCGTCTTCATCCAAGGGGAGTTCAACCACCATGACCGTTCCAATGGCGCACCCTTCAAGAACCAACCGTTGTATTTTCAAAACAACGAAGGTCAATGCCAAGCAAATTCAGCGGGTTCCGCCATGTTGCAGGCTTGTTGTAAAAAGCGAAACAATCCCTGCAGATGATGCGAATTCAGGCGATTGAAGACCTCGCCGTAGTATTGGTCAAGCCGGTGATGGGTCAAGTCGGATTTGGTCGATGACCAATCAATCACGGAACGGCGCCGTTGAGCGTCCGTCTCAAAAGCCACAAGGTTGCTCAACAACGCTCCGTGAGCTTCTTTCAAGGCCTCGACGGGAGTATCCCTGCGTGCGACAAAAACACCGAAAATCATCGGCAGATTCTCAAGTTCCATCCACGCCGTGCCCAAATCAAGTTGAACCATTTCCGGCACCTCTCGTGCTGCTTGAAGGGCACGGTCGCCAATCAACAGGGCCCCATCGGCCAAAGCCATCATCGAGTCGTAATCGGGACCCGTCGTGACGTAGTTCACCTTCAATCCACGCTGAGAAATCAAGTGTTTCAACAACGCCACGGAAGTGGCTGAATCGGTGGGAAGAGCAATCGTTTGCATGGATTCCAAAGGCACGGCGCCAAAAAGGAGAACACTTCCAACTTCACCTTGGCTGCCGATGCCAATATCGGGAAGCAAGACGAGTTCGTCAGCGTGTTTCGCGTAATCGGCCGCAGGAATGGGCGCCAAAATGCAATCTCGACGCAAGACATGACCGGTTAACCACGAGGGGGGAGCAGAGAGCACGTTCCAGGTATCGGAGAGGTCGTAAAAAAGGGGGTCGCAGTTGATGAAGGCCACCCGGCCGATGGTTCGCATCCACGTCGCGGTTGTCATGGGCATTCCTCACTTTGCCATGGGCAACGCCCGTCGTGACACGGGGGCGGGGGCCACGTAGTTCTCGAAACGTGTGTAGGTCGTGTTCCGCTGAACCGGAACACAGTTGGCGTCTTGAATTAAGCGAGCGAGTTTGGAGCGATTGTGATCGAGAGGAGCGGTTGAACCAGCAAGGTGCATGATGGATTCTTTTTGGACGGTCCCGTCAATATCGTCAGCGCCGTACTGGAGGGCGAGTTCGGCAAGATGATCGCCGATGTTCATACGGTAGGCCTTGATGTGAGGCAAATTGTTCAACATCAACCGAGAAACGGCAATGGTGCGCAAGATTTCGGAACCCGTGGACAATTGTGCCTCAGGCAAACGGGTGTGATCGGGCAAGAAGGGGTAGGGGACGAAGCATTGGAAACCGTTGGTCTGTTCTTGCAGGTCACGCAGTGAAATCATGTGTTGAAGGCGTTGCTCGAGGCGTTCAACCGTCCCGAATAACATCGTGCAATTCGATGGCAGGCCAATTTCGTGCGCTTCGCGGTGGATCTGAAGGTACTCCGCTGAACTTTCCTTTCCGTTGCAAATGATGGCACGTATGTCGTCATCGAGGATTTCAGCCCCTCCACCGGGTAACGAGGTCAAGCCGGCGTCTTTGAGACGTTGTAGCACCGTTTTGGTAGAGAGATTGGAGCGTTGAGCCAGATGCTTGATCTCGACCGCGGTGAGGGCTTTGATGGAAACGGAGGGATACTTTTGGCGTGTTTCTCGGAACATGGCTTCGTAGTGAGTCACGTCCCACTCCGGGTGCAGACCTCCCACCGAATGGACTTCATCCACGGCATGAGCGTAACGACCGACGTCCTCCACGTACGCTTCAATGCTCAAGGCGTAGGCATCGCTTGCCTTTGGCCCGCGGCGGAAGGCGCAAAACCTGCACGCAAGCACACAGACGTTCGTTTGGTTGATGTGAACGTTGGAATTGAAGAAGGCCTTTCGGTCAAACCGTGCTTCACGGACTTCGTTCGCCAGAGCACCCAATTCTGGAAGGTTGGGGTGTTCATACAGGACCATGCCGTCTTCGAGCGTGAGCGATTCGTTGCGAGCCAATTTCCGAACAATCCCCCGGAGGGGTACGGACCATCGCTCCACCTCAGCCAGTCGTTGGTGAAGGCGAACAGGCCAATCGGCGTGTTCTCCTGCGCCGGTTTGAGCGTTGGCGCTGGCTACCATGTCCTTTGCATTCAACACGCCTTGATGAAGATGTGCTTTCGTTCGTCATCGAGTTTTCACGGCGAAGAATTTTGATTTGACGATCAACTTTCTGAATTCTTCAATGATGAAGACGCCCGAGGCGACCAAGACAATGATGCCCCAGTCGCTGGAGGAAAGCGAGGTGGTACTCAACAGGTTCCCGACTTGAATGCCAACCAAAGGAATCGAGGCGTCCGCCAGCTGAACGAAGAACAGGAGGAGGCCGCTCGAGATGAGAAGCGCCAAATTGATGGCTCGATTGGAAAACAAGCCCAATTCAAAGACACTTTGTTCGTTCGAACGGCAATTGAGCACGTTGAACAGTTGGAAGACGATAAACACGGAGAAAGTCATGGTCTGTGCGTGCTCAAAGTGGCGATCTGCATAGACTTGCCAGTCGTCAATCGCCCCTTGGACGCCGGCTTCGCATTGCGCCACATCAAAGGCCGTGGTGCTCGTTTCGGTGGGCAGCATTTCGCATTGAGCAAGGCCCCCTCCTGCCAGATAGAAAATCGCCAAGGTACCGGTCACCATCACGATGCCCAAATAGAAAATCAGCGAGATGTCCCTGCCGTTGGGCAAGCTTTCGTCAACCGGCCGAGGAGGCTGTTCCATCACGTTGCCGTGTTTCTTTTCCACACCCAAAGCCACAGCCGGAGGCCCGTCCATGAGGATGTTGATGACCAAGATTTGGGTCGCCGTGAGGGGAATGGATTCGGGGCCAAACAGGATGGTTGCGAGAACCAAAAGCAACACGGCGGCGACGTTGGTGGAAACTTGGTAGCGGACGAAGTTTCGGATGTTTTGGTAGATTTTCCGTCCCTCTTCCACAGCGTGAACGATGTTGGCAAAGTTGTCGTCCTGAAGCACCATGTCGGCTGCATCTTTTGCAACGTCCGTCCCGGCAATCCCCATGGCCACACCGATGTTGGCTCCCGAAAGCGCAGGAGCGTCGTTGACACCATCTCCGGTCATGGCGACGATTTCGCCTTGGGCTTGAAGCGATGAGACAATGCGCATTTTTTGGTCAGGCGTCACGCGAGAATAGATGGCAATGTTGCCGGCCATCTGCTCAAGTTCGTCGTCGGACAGTTCACTCAAATCCTTGCCATCAATGGCGTTGAGGCCACCGCCTTCGATGTTGAGTTCTCGACCGATCGCTGCAGCGGTCATTTGCTGGTCGCCGGTGATCATTTTGACCTTGATACCTGCACGCTGACAGGTCGCGATGGCGTCTTTAACCTCGGGCCGAGGAGGGTCCATGATTCCAATTAAGCCAAGGAAGGCAAGGTTGGATTCGACCGTTTTGATGTCTTCGAGGCTCTCGTCCTTGCCAAACGGTCGGGCAAAGAGGGCAATGACCCGCATGGCCTTTGAACCCATTTCGTCGTTCATGCGAACGATAGCCGCACGGTCCTCATCGGTGAGGGGGACGACTTCGTTCTCAACGATTTTTGACGTCATCAACGGTTTGTACCCCTGAATGCTTCCTTTTGAAAAGACCCAGCGGTTGCCTTGGTATTCGTGAATCACGCTCATGCGTTTGCGATTGGAATCAAAGAAAAATTCGTTGAGGCGGGGGTGGCGATGGGAGAATTTTTTCACGTCGCCGTTGATTTTCCAACCGGCCACCGCGCAGGCAGAATCGGTTGGGTCTCCGATGGCTTGCCACAGACCGTCAACTTTGGTGATGGTGGAGTTGTGACACAGGGCTAAACAAGCGCTGAGGAGACGGAAGCCCATGTCGGATTGATGGGCCTGCAGGTCATCATCGGAGAGTTCAACCCCGTGGCGAACCAAGTGGCCGTTGGGCGTGAAACCCTCACCCGAGACGCCAAAATCTTCGTCGAGGGTGAAAATTTGCCGAACCGTCATTTGATTCTTGGTGAGCGTGCCCGTTTTATCGGAACAAATGACCGTGGTTGAACCCAGCGTTTCAACCGCCTTCATGCGACGAATGATGGCCTTGTGGCGTGCCATGTTTCGCATACCGAGGGAGAGCGTGATGACCAAGATGATGGGCAACCCTTCGGGTACGATGGCGACGAAGATGGCAATCGCAACGATGAATTGCTGAATGGCCACTTCTTTCAGGTCCACGCCCGGTTTACCGTACGAGACGATGAGGTTCAATGAAACGAGCAACACCGCAACGATGAGCGCAATGAAACCAAGGAACCGACCAAGGCTTTCCAATTTCAGTTCGAGCGGCGTTTTAGGCGTGGTGCTTTCGGCGATGTTTTTCGCAATTTTCCCTAACTCCGTTTCCATGCCCGTGGCCACCACCAAGCCCAGACCTCGCCCGGAAGAAACCGTGGTTCCCATGTAGGCCATGTTGGTCCGATCGGCGAGCACTGCACCGCGGTCAAGAACGTCCACCGATTTTCGGACGGTCAGCGATTCTCCCGTTAACGCCGATTCGTCGATTTTACATTGTTGCGAACGCAACATACGAACGTCGGCAGGCACTTTGAGCCCCTGTTCCAACGCCACAATGTCCCCAGGAACCAATTCCGACGTGGGGATTTCGCTTTCAAAGGTGCCACGAATCACCACGCAGGTTGAAATTGACATTTGTTTCAGCGAATCCATCGCTTGTTCGGCCTGTCCTTCCTGCCAAAAACCAAAGAAGGCGTTGGCGGTTAAGACGATGAAGATGAAAATCGCATCGCCCGGTTGGTCCGGATGAATGGCCAGGGCCACCAAAGCAGCCCCGATGAGCAGATAATTCAACGGGTCGTTGTATTGGGAGAGAAAGCGAAGGATGGCCGGTGTTTTCTCTGGCTCAGCGAGTTTGTTAAGACCGTATTTTGCCGTCCTCGACATCACTTCATCCATCGAGATGCCCTGCTCGGAGCTGTCCTGTTCAACCAAACAATCCTCGGCGGACATGGCATGCCAAAATGTCTCCATGATGCTTCACCCTTGACCTGAAACGAACGTCCAAACCGTTCCGATGGGTGTATCGGTTCCCTATTATATTGCGCGGTGGGGTCCCATCCAAAGACTCTATATTTGTTCAAGCGTAAAAAGCGCAGTCTATACCTACTCGGACGGAGTGCCACGGCCATGAGCGCCACGGGTGAACCGTACATCCCTGCCCACGAGTCTCCGCTCGAATTGACGACGAGGGTGGTTCTGGTCGG
>JALRLR010000139.1 GCA_023254355.1 Candidatus Poseidonia sp. | reverse complement strand
TGCCGGAAGGTTCGAATCTCAATTTTCGGATGGTTGGCCGCACGCTCGTACATGATGGTTGAGGCCTTGAAGACGTCCCTCCGGTGAATGAGGGTGACCTTGCTGGCAAATCGAGTAAGGAACGTCGCCTCTTCGCAAGCCGAATCGCCCCCGCCGATCACCATGACATGCTCGTTGCGGAAGAAGGCCCCGTCACACGTGGCGCACGTGGAAATCCCGCGCCCTTTTTGTTCGGCTTCACCCGGAGCGTTCAACCACATGGATTCAGCTCCCGTGCACACGATGATGCTGTGGGTCAGGAAGGTTTCACCTTCGACCATCACCTTGAACGGCCGCTGGGAGAGGTCAACCTCGTCCACGTTCCGGTCTTGCACTTCCAACCCGAAGCGTTCGGCTTGTTCACGGAGTTGCATCATCATCTCGGGCCCGCCGATGCCTTCGGGATAGCCTGGAAAATTCTCAATGTCGCTGGTGAGCATCAACTGCCCGCCCGACATGTAGCCGGCAAACATCAGCGGGTTGAGCATGGCACGGCCGGTGTAAAGACCGGCGGTGTAGCCTGCTGGACCCGAACCGATGATGATGACGTTACGAACTTCAGACATGGCGCTTCCCATCCGCTGGTGACGAGCGGGGGTGTTTGAAGATTCGCCCCTGCCCTTCTTTTGGTGCAAAAGCCATAGAAGCCGCTGGGTTTTCTGGGAACCATGGACCCGCAATTGGGGGCTGCGCTTGGCATGGGCGTGTACGTGATGGCGGTGCTTTACGCCACCAAAATCCCTTACACCATGATGGTGAACAGGGGCATGGAACACATTCGGGCGGTGTACTACAATCGTAAGATCGTCCACATGTTCGCGGGCGGCGTGGGCTCACTCAGCGTGCCCTTCCTGTTCGCCGATGTTTGGTACCCAATGGTGTGCGGCATCTTGCTGACCGGACTGCTCTATGCCTCTCATCGGGCGGGCATCGTGATGCATTGGTTTCAAACCGACCAAAACCAAAACGACGTCAAGTTTGGATTGATGTGGTGGATGTCCATTTCCCTGATTTGGTGGCTGGTGGGCGACCCTTGGTTGGCCATCGTACCGTCGCTGTTCATGGCCTTTGGCGACGGCGTCACCGGCGTGGTGCGCAATGCGGTCGTGCGCCAGCGCTCCAAAAGCCCCATCGGGAACGTGTTCATGTTCATCGTCAGTGCCCCCATGGGTTGGTTCGCAGCGAAGGCCGGCGACCCAAGCATTCCGGTGTGGGGCGTGCTCTCCGCCACGGTGGCGACCTTCGTCGAGCGCTATGAATTCGGCCCCATCGACGACAACATCCTCATCACCGTCTGCGCCACGCTCGTGTTGCTTGTTGGGGTCCAGGTTGGACCGTTGATGTGATGGCTCAACGCTTCACTGACCAACCAGCGTGTAATCGTCGCTAAGCGGCGTTGCTCCGGTCTCCACATGAATGATTTGCCCGTCTTTGAACCGATAGAACACGAGAACGGCCTCTGAGGTTGAACCGTTGGCAAAGTGAGCGATGGAATGGTCCACCCCAACCTCGTCGTTTTCGTAGAGGATGCGGTGCCCTTCGGTCCGCACAGCGCCGCTACCGGCGAAGCCCATGATGTCGGCTTTGGTCATCACGGCCCCGCCCACGTGCGGGTAGAACATGCAGTCCTCATGGATGAGTTCGTTGAGGAGGTCGGTATCGCCGGATTGAAAGGCCACTTCGTATTTCGCAAGGATGCTCATGGCCCGAGATGCTGGCCAAACAACATAAGTTCTCCCTACCAAGTTCATGGAGGAAGGTTTGAGGCCTCGTTTGGTCAGCGAAACCCATGCGCATCCATTGCCTCGGCGGGGGATTGGTGGGGTCGTTCGTCACCCGAAGGTTGGTTGAGGCGGGGTTTGAGGTTCACCTCTACGACGTGATTCCTCGCCAAACGCCGGCCAACTTCCATCATCAAAGCGCCTTCGAAGCCGACCACTCCTCCGCTGACATCATCGTGAACATGGTGCCTGGAAGCATTGGCCACGAAGTGTTGGCCTCCCTCGCCACCCACCCCCCCCGAATCGTTGACTTGTCGTTCGCCGAGACCACCCCCGATGCCCTCGAAGGATGTTCGGCCGTGATTTTGTGGGACGTCGGGGTTGCCCCGGGATTGTCAAACATGCTCGTTGCGTTGGCCCAGCGTGAATTCGGCGACTTAGAGGACGTGACGATCAAAGTCGGAGGCAACCCGTCCCTTCCCGATGACGAATGGTCCTATATGGCGCCGTTTTCGCCTCACGATGTCATCGCCGAATACACGCGCCCTGCCCGTGTGGTCAGGAACGGTCAACCGACGGTGGTGCCCGCCATGAGCGATTTGCACCGTATTGAAGCGAACGGGCGCACGATGGAGGCGTTTTTGACCGACGGATTGCGTTCGCTCATCGACATGCCGGCCACCAACATGGGCGAATACACCGTGCGCTGGCCCGGCCACATTCAGCGGTATCAAGCCAGCACGGCCTCGCCCGATGAATTGGTCGAGGCGTGGCGATTTGACCCCGATGTTGAAGAGTTCACATGGATGGAGGTCGTCGTTCAATCGGGTGAACACCACGCACGTTGGACGGTGGAAGACCACGGGAAGGACGGTGACTCCAGCATGGCGAGAACGACCGGTTTGGTCACCTACGCTTGCGTCAAGGCTTGGGCCTCGAACCCCTTGTTTGAGCGCGGCGTTCATCCACCGGAAGACCTCGACACGCAAACGGTGTCCGACATCATTTCCACCCTGCGCGAGGCGGGCGTCCGCATCTCGTGCGATTCAACCTCGGCAACTCTGCGGACCACCCATTGAGACCGGAACCGTCCTGTC
>JALRLR010000138.1 GCA_023254355.1 Candidatus Poseidonia sp. | reverse complement strand
CGGTGACCAAACACACGGCGTCGTCGAAATCCTTAGCGTCGGGCGGGTCGATGGTCACGAAGGGAAGATGGCGCAGGTCCGTTCGTCCTGCGGCCACCTCGCCGTCTCCGTCCACTTCCGGCAGCCGGTCGGCGGCTTCAACCAGCAGGGCGTCGTAGGTGGACGGGAAGGGATTGCGCCCCTCACGTCGTCGACCTTCCAAGCGAGCCTCCAACAGTTCGCGAAGCGAAAAACGCCCGGCGTTGAACAACAGCAACGCCAGCGCCGGCTCGTCGTCCCGGAACCGAAGCCCCGAGCGCCTCACGGCGCATTTGCGGGCTTCCTTGAGCAGGTCAAGGCCTTGGAAGACGGTACAACCGCTGACGTCCAAGGCGTAAGCGTCGGGGAGAGGCGAGGCCGTGAGCAAGGCCTCCCACACCGTTTCGAGCAGGTGGAACCGTTCCACGTCGTCCTCACTGGCGTCCTCGTGGGTCAGGGGCGGACGACCGAGAAGCGGGGCTTCACCTTTCCCGCCGTGTCGGCTGAAGAAGTCCTTCCATGCCTGAGCGTTGGCTTCCAATTCATCCAGCGAATCTGCGGTTCGAAAGCGAACGCGTTTGTCTTCGTCCTTGAGGAGGTACGTTCCAGCGGTTCGCCCTTCGGCGAGCGCTTCGTTCACCGTGCCCAAGAGGGCGCGCTCGGCTTTGGGGTCCGTGTTGAATTGGGCGGTCAAGCCTTCGTGTTGTGCCAACCACGCCACGATGGCCTCGGGCGTCCACGAACGGGCCCACGCCGCTTCGTCAAAGTGCTGGGTGGCCCGTCGCCAGAGGCGCTCGTCCAGCGGCGTTTGGGGGCCACGTTGGCCGCCACGCTGACCACCCCGATGACCACCACGCTGGCGGTTGGGTCGTCGCCCTCCTCCACGGTCGCGTCGCCCCGCCATGGTGGACGGTTCGGTTGAGGTGTCATGAACTCAACGATTCTCCAACCCCGCATTTTTCCGGGAATCTTTATGTTCACCGTGTTGAGGATGAAGCATGGCAGGCGACCACGGCGCTTCGGCGTATTTGTTTACCTTCCCGGTGGTGTTTTTCGGGAGTTTGGTTCTGGCGGGACTGGCGGCGTTTCTTGCCCACAAGCGAATGGGCAAGTTACCTCGCGTGGGCGAAGCAGGGTACAGCGTCTTCGTCCTGTTGCTGGGATTGTGGTGCTTGGCAGGATTGCTGATTGACGCCACGGCGCACATCTCAGGCGTTGTGGATGACACCTTCTTCACCGAATGGCACGCTTTGTGGTATTCCGGAGCCACGGCCTACGGGGCTTACATCTTCTATGCCGTGCTCCCCGAGGGCGGCATTGCTGAACTGGTTCGAAGGCCCTTCGGGGTGCTGGGCGACATTGCCCCTCAGCACCGTGCGGGAGTTTGGGGCATCATCATCTTCGGTGTCGCTGGGTTTGGCGACATGATTTGGCATGAAGTGCTCGGGGTCGAGACCAGCCTCGACATCCTCCTTTCGCCAACCCACATCGGCCTCTTTGCAGGGCTCGCGCTCTCCGTGTCCGGACCCATGTGGTCCGCTTGGGTGGACGCAAAAAGCGGGACGGAAGGCTTCACCTCCCAAATCTTGTTGGCCTTTGGCGTCGGGGCAGCATGGACCGTGCTCCTGCTTCTGACCCGCTTCAGCCACCTTTGGATCGCTCCGTTGGAGCAGGTCTGCTACGCTCCGGGAGGGGCGCTTGGATGCGAGAGCCGCTACGAGGACGCCCTTCAAATGGGACTGAACATGATCTACGTGCAGGCGATGATGACCGCAGGGGCTTTGTTGCTCTTCCTGCGACGGTGGGAACCGGCCCGAGGGACCTTGCTGCTCATGGGAGCCTTGCACGCCGTGGGCGTGTGGGTGTACGCGAACAGCGGCCCTGCGATCTTGGTGCAGGGACTGATTTGGGCCGTCATCCTCGAAGGCCTCCGTGGGCTGTGGATGGCCGGTCACCGGCATCTGTTCATGGCCTTGGCCACGGCATCCCAGGTCGTCATCGGCATCGTTGCGGCCCTGTTGGCGCTTCCCAAGACGGCCACGGTGCGTACATGGATGGAAGGAACCGACCTTCATCTCGTCCCCTACGGTTGGTCCGTCCACGCCACCTTTGGCGTGGTCGTGCTCGCCGCCTTCATCGGCGTCATTGCGACCAGCATCGTGATGCCGCCCGACGTGGTCGAAGCCCACGAGGCATGAGGCCACCGTCCCAAGACGGGCAAGTCTGAAACCCCCTCACGCCCATGAGCACCCTCCCTTCGGTCCCGCTGGTGTCGGCTCGCCATGGTGCTTGCTTCACCGAGGTATCAAGGCGTCAACGATTCACAAGCCCGCTGCGTGCAACGCTTGAAGGGCCGCTTTCTGGGCATCGGTGAGTCCGTCGGCGTCGGTGTCGGCCAGCGTGAACTCAAGCGTGAGGTCGCCGCCGTTGTAGCCCGCTTTGGCCATGCGGCGTCGGTCGCCCACCTGTGTGGAGGGAGGCACGGTGAGGTTGCCCACTTTGCCCGATGGCAAACGAACGCTGACCTTGCCGCCCAGCATCAAGACCGAATACGGCACCTCGACCTCTTGGATGAGGTGGTCGCCTTCCCAGCGGCACCCCTCGCCCGCATCGATGCGAACCGTGACGACGACGTCGCCTCGTTCACCCTCTGGATGGTCGTGACCTTGACCTTTCAGCGTCTTCGTGGTGCCGTGTTCAACGCCCGCATCGAGGCGCAATTTCATGGTTGTTCGCTTGGTTTCCATGCTGGTTCCTTGCTGTTTGAACCGCTTGAAGGAGAATTCGAATTGACCTCCTTGGGCCGCTTCGGCCATGGAGATGTCGAGACCGACGTTGATGGTGGCCGCTT
>JALRLR010000137.1 GCA_023254355.1 Candidatus Poseidonia sp. | reverse complement strand
GTCACGGTGGCATCAGCCCCTTTGGCGGCAAGGAGCAGGGCCGCTGGCATGCCAACGATGCGAGACCGACCCAGCACCACGGCCCGCTTTCCGGTCAACTCAAGGCCGGCCCAATCGAGCATTCGCATTACCCCGCTTGGTGTGCAGGGGAGCATGCCGTCGGTTCGACCTTGAACCAGGCGGCCCAAATTTTGCGGGTGGAAACCGTCAACGTCTTTGCTTGGATGGATCAAATCCGTCAGCGCTTCCTCGTCCATGTGTGAGGGGAGGGGTGATTGAATCAGGATACCGTGCAAGTCCGCTTGGTGGTTCATGGTCGCAATGTGGTCGCGGAGCACGGTTTCTTCGGTGGATGCAGGAAGGGCAATGTGAGTTGAGCGGATGCCGAGGCGTTCACAGGTTTTTACTTTCGAATTGACGTAGACGTGAGAGGCGGGGTCGTCGCCCACGATGATGACGGCGAGATGAGGCTCAATCCCGCTTTTTTTCAGGGCGGCCACTCGTAAGGTGAGGTCGCCTTCAACCTCGGCGGCGCACATCTTACCGTCCAAGCGTTGAGCCGTCACGCTTTGGTGAGTGGGGACCGCTTCTTGAGCGTTCGCTTTGCCTTCACAACGGGGTTTTGAACCCCATGGCCCGGATGACGCACCAACCGGCACGTGCTTCGAAAATGGCGAAGGCGCCACCGAACACGGCTCCGGCCACGGCATACCAGCCAAAGCCGAGGGTGAGGGTTTCGGTCACGAGCAAGAGGGCGAGGACGAGGCCAAAGGCCACACCAGCCATTCCTCCGACCAGCCTTGCAGCCTTTCCACGTGCGTCAATGTTGCATTCCAACATGTGACAGCATTACCTTTCGGAGTATTTGAATCGGTGTTTTTTTGGAAGCAGATAAGAGCCAACGGAGGGACTCGAACCCCCGACCGTCTGATTACAAATCAGACGCACTACCAGACTGTGCTACGTTGGCCTTGTGATTTCGGTGACGCTCCCCCTTGATGAACAAAGCGGCGCAAGGGCCCGTCACCATCAACGGTCAAAGCAAAGAACGAGAGCGGGTTGGGTGCGTCGTGGAGGTGGAGCCAAGCATGCAGTATTTGGCCAGCCACGGCCACGAAAAGACGGGTAACGATGTCATTTTTAGTTGGCTTGCCCGCTATCAACAAGCGGCTGCTGCCGGGGCGGATGCCGTCAACGGCACCGTGGGTGCGCTGCTCGAAGACGACGGTTCCTTGGCCATCAACTCGGTGGTCGATGCCGCCCTTCGTGTGGCTCCGGCTCCTGAATTCGCAGCCTATGCCCCGCTCAAAGGCCTTCCTTCCTTTTTGGACCTCGCCGTCACGTTGGCCTTGGGTGATCACCGGGAGGGCTTGGAACGCTCGGGAGTCGCCACGGGAGCCACCGCCACACCGGGTGGCTCGGGAGCGTTGTTCTTGGCAGCGAGTAATTTTGCTGAACGGGGCGACGCCGTTCTCCTTCGTGACCGTCATTGGGGCCCCTACGCCGGCTTTCTCAAGGGCTGTTCGCTCAACGCCGTCACCTATCCGTTGCTTCCGTCGCCGGAAAGCGATGACCCGGCCATGTTTGCGCGTACGTCATTTGTTGAGCAACTCGAAGCGATGGCCAGCAAGCAACGGTCCGTCATGACCTGGCTCAATGACCCAGCACACAACCCCACCGGGCTGAGTTTGCCCGCTGACAGTCGACGCGACTTGCTGGTGGCGTTCATGGAACAAGCCATGCGTCACGAGCACGTGGGCCACACCCTGCTCATCGATGCGGCCTACCATCTGTATGCGGAAGAACCGCATGGCTGGGCCGAGACCATCACCGAGGTGCTCGATGCGGGCTTGCCTTGGCCGGAGAACATGTTGATTTGTTTCGCCGTTTCCCTCTCAAAATCGCACACCATCTACGGCCTGCGAACCGGTGCCTTGGTCTATCTCCATCCCGAACCTCAAAGCGTTGGTCGGTTGAACGACGTGATGGGCGTTACCGGTCGCCAGACGTGGTCGGCCGCCCCTCGAATCGCTCAGCACGTTCTCAGTGAACTTCACGCCACGTCCGAAGGAGGCGAAGCCTGGTCAAGTGAACGAGACCGTCTTGCCGACCTGCTGTTGCAACGCCGACAGGCCTTCGTGGCGGCGTGCCAAGCACGGAATGTTTCGATCAACCCCACCCACGACGGTTTCTTCGCTTGGTACGAGTGCGATGACCCCGTCGCTGTGGCCGAAGCCTGTGCCAATCGCCACGTGTACCTCGTCCCCCTTTCAGGGGGCGTTCGAATCGGTTTGTGCGCTGTTCCGCTGAAGCACGTTGAACGCGTGGCTCAAGCCTTGAAGGAAGCCGTGGAGGAAGGGGCGTGAGTCGATTAAGTCGGGAGAATTTTCTCATCACCGGCTTTGTCTGCATCGTCTTTGGAGCTTCCATGAGCGTTGCTGGCCTGGGCCCTATGGCGATGACGGTTGGGCTGTTCGGTGTGGTGTTTTACGTCGTTGGCATGACCCTTGGTCGTCAAACAGGGATGTCGCCGGAAGCCGTGGCCAACTGGGTGCCTGAGGGCGAATTGCTCCCCGATGCTGGCCGTTTCATGTTCAGAGTCGATGTCACCCTTGACGAGCCCGTAACATCGTCCATTCTGTGCGGCCCGTGCGGTCACGTGACGGTTCAACCCGGAGCCAAGCCCACCTCCTTTTCCTGTCCTGCCTGCCATCGTCTGCTCTGGGATGAAGAAGAGTGAATGTCGGTCTCGCCTTCAGATGCGACGGTGATTTCAAAGCGGAAGCGAGGTTGGGAAGACCATGGATGCACCCAACTTGTTGAATCCCGAGCGACGTATGTTGCTTGCGATGCAACGAGCGGGCGCCGGCACCGTTTGGTCGCTTGGAGAGGTCTTG
Source organism: Candidatus Poseidonia sp. (assembly GCA_023254355.1). Classification (GTDB taxonomy): domain Archaea; phylum Thermoplasmatota; class Poseidoniia; order Poseidoniales; family Poseidoniaceae; genus Poseidonia. The sequence continues at coordinate 53 of JALRLR010000137.1, read as the reverse complement.
GCCGCCTGCGAATGGACGGACCAAGCCGTGGCGGTCGGGGCTGGCCATGGGTT
>JALRLR010000136.1 GCA_023254355.1 Candidatus Poseidonia sp. | reverse complement strand
TTGAACCGACAAAGGATTCGAAAATATCAGCGCCCATACCGGCAACATCACCAACATTGTCACCCACGTTGTCGGCAATGACACCTGGATTACGAGGGTCGTCCTCCGGGATACCAGCCTCGACTTTCCCAACCAAATCTGCTCCGACGTCAGCGGCTTTAGTGTAGATTCCACCACCTACACGAGCAAACAAAGCGATGGAGGAGGCGCCCATGCCAAAACCAGCAGCAGCGCTGATGGCGTTCATCCCACCATCCGCATTTGTATCGCCAGCACCCAGCCAAAACGCAACGAGGGAGATGCCAAGGAGACCGAGACCCCCTACGGAAAGACCCATGACGGCGCCACCGTTGTAGGACACCTCAAGAGCACCTGACTGCCCGTCAGAAGCAGCCGCCATGGCCGTTCGACCGTTGGCGGCTGTGGCGGCATTCATGCCAGAAAACCCTGCTGCGACCGAAGCAGCTGCACCAGCGAAGAACGCCACACTCGTCTGCCAGTCATTGAGGAAGAATAGAAGAGCACCTACGGCGAGACAGAATACGGCAAGCACGCGGTATTCGGCAAAAAGGAAAGCCAATGCACCTTTTCGAATCTCTGAGGTGATGTCAGCCACCGTTTCGTTGTCGATCTTCACTTTGTTCACTTGCTGGTAGAGCATGAACGCAATCAGCAATCCAACGGCTGCTGCGCCTGCCGAAATCAGTGCAATGTTTTCCATCATCAGTAACACCTGTTGCCCTGCGCCACTTGAGAACCCTTCATAAGCCGTTCCCCCTTTAAATGCGGCTCAGTGACGGTTTTCCATCCCAAGAAGACGCACCGTGAAGGCGCCGACTTGCTCCTTGCTGGACGTCATCGGGGGGCAATCGTTCAAAGAGGGGGAAGCGGTGCGTCGCTCCATGAGCATCACGGCGGAGGAGATCCTCGCCGAAATCGGCCCCGTTCAAGCGGTCCTCGATGAACACGATGGCGTGGTCACCGTCCTTGATACGGCTGAAGGCAACATCATGCTCTCCCTTGACGGGGGTTGCACCGGATGTTCCTCAACGCCCATGACGGCGATGCAAATTTACTACTCGTTGAAGAAGCTCGAACAGGTCAACGACGTCATCTTTGTCAACGGAGAACTGCCCGATTACATGCGCACCTTCATCGACCAAAAAATGGCCAAGGAAAGCGAAGAAGCCGCTGCAAAAGGGGCCGATGGCGAGGCGGCGAATGCCGGTGATTCCAGCGATGAACCTCAGGGCGAAATCGTTTGATTCACTCCTCTTCCCGGGCACGACCGATGCTGTGCGGGTTCGCTCCAAACGAGACGTTCTCGCCTTTGATGTTCATGCGAGCCGACAGCGCCAGAATGACGCAGAACAAGGCCAGCGGCCGAGGAAGATAATCCGAGCCCCACAATTCGCCGCCGACCGAAGGCAGGAACCAAAGGACCACGGCGGCCGCCATCAGCAGTCCAAAGATGAGGTTTTGAACCGCAGCTTCCGCTTTGGGAGAGCGCGAGAAGGTCGCGATGAAGGTGAAAAGGACCGCCGAAGCCCCGCACAGCACTTCAGCCAGCAGTTCAACGTCGCTGGCTTCCACCATGTTCCGTCCACGCCGCCTCCGTTCTTGAACATGGGCGTTGGCGAACCTTTGTGTAGGGTTGTCAGCCTCTTCCACCCATGGCAGGCGGCTCCTTCTCCCTCCCCAAACCACGCCCCACGGGACCGCCGTATTTTTCGCGCAATCAGGTGGCCAACGTGCTCCATCAAGTGGCGGTGTTGTTGGAACTCCAAGGCGCCAACATGTTTCGCGTACGGTCCTACCAAAACGCCAGTCGGATGCTTGGAAGCCTGACCGAAGATCTGGGAGAACTGGTCGCCAGTGGGGAGATTTTTGACATGAAAGGCATCGGGAAAGGCCTTGGAAGTGCGCTCACCCAAGCCATTGGCGAGGGAAAATGGCCCGATGATTGGGTGGACCTCCACACCAACACGCCGCCGGGGCTCATCGAAATGCTGGGCATCCCCGGCCTCGGCCCCAAGCGAATCAAGCTCATGGCCGATGAATTGGGAGTGGATTCGGTGGCGAGCCTCAAACAAGCCGCTCTCGATGACAAAATCGCCCCCATGAAAGGCTTCGGAGCAAAATCCCAACAACGCATGCTCGACGGCATTGAACTGCTCTCCCGATTCCGCGCCCGACGACGCCTGGACATCGGTCTGCGATACGGTGAAGCGTTCCAACGCAAAATTGCCGCTCTAAACGGGGTGCATCGGGCCACCCTCGCCGGCAGCGCACGCCGCCGAAAGGACACGATTGGCGACCTTGACGTGGTGGTGGCGGTGGACGACGACGACCACGAAGCGGTTGCTAACGCCATCCTCAACCTGCCGGGAATCGCCGACGTCAAAGGCGCTGGGGATTCCAAGATCAGTTTGATCCTCGACACCACCATCTTTGACGAATCCTTCACGGTAGGCCACATTGACCCCAACGTCTTGGATGCGATTGGCGGAGACGATTACGAACAGTTGGAAGCGGGCGGTACCATCGACGCTCAGGTTCGTTTGGTGCCCTTGCACGTGGAACCGTTCACGTTGGCCTACTTCACCGGCAGCAAAGAACACAACATCGCCATGCGTCAGCGAGCGATTGACCGCGGTTTGCGCTTGAACGAATTCGGCCTCATCCCCGAAGCCAAAGCAGGGGAACTCAAAGGCATGGAGGCAGCGGTGCATTCCCTCGAAGCGGTGGATGAAGCCGCGATTTACGCCCACCTCGATATGGCTTACGTCCCGCCCGAATTGCGCGAAGACATGGGCGAGGTGGACGCTGCGGCGTCGGGACAATTGCCTGAACTGATTCAGACCAGCGACATTCGCGGAGCCCTGCACAACCACACGACACTCTCCGACGGCGAAGCGAGCCTCGAATTGATGGCGGACACGGCTCGCAAGATGGGCTGGTCGTGGCTCGGTATCGCCGACCAT
>JALRLR010000135.1 GCA_023254355.1 Candidatus Poseidonia sp. | reverse complement strand
GGAGGCTTCTGTGGGCTCGGTGCTTGCCAGAGTGTCGGCAGCCGGCTCGGGAGCAGGGACGACCTCTGCCCCCTCACTCCAAAACGTCGAGGTCCCCTGGCCAAGAAAACCGATTTCAACGGGTGCGGGGGGTTCATCTTGAGGGACCATGGCCCAAGGTCGTCCTTTGGTGACTTGACCTTTCCGCCGTCAACGGTGAGACTGGAACGAAACGCTCGCTATTTCGTTGCCCTCACGCCCATCAAAAACTTAGAACAGCGTTTGTTGAACGGGAGCCGCTTGCGGACGCTGATGATGACCAAGTTGCCAGGCAAGGTTCGCCGCCGCCCAAGCCCCCGAACGCAGCGCAGCGCCTCCCGTGCCTGCGGGCTCACCCCAAGCATCGCCCGCCACGACGAGGTTGGGGAGATGAACGCCAACACCGGCGTTGATGGAACGACCGTAGCGCCAACGGTGCGCGTGAAGGGTGGCCGTTTTCATCCAAGCGGACACATCGTCATCAAGGTCGTGGATCTTGGATATCCATTCCTGGACGATGTCGGTCGGTTCGTTTTCGAGGTGTTCCTGGCTCCATTGGCTGGGAAGATGAACCACCAATCCCCGCACATCATCGCTCGTTTCAACCGCATAATCTTCGGTGGAGAGAAGGTCTTCGAGATGGGACGGGGCGGGTTCCGTGTGTGCGGCCACGACGGTCCACGTCGGCTCGTAGGCGTGGGTTGACCAAGCGTCGGGGGCTTGAGGAAGAAGCCGATGAAGTTGGGGCAGCGGGGCGGTCAGAACCACACCCGAAGCCGTCCACTGATGGCCGCTGTCGTCGTCGATGACCCATACCTCACCCTGACGTTCCACGCGGACAACGGTGGTTCCCGTGAGGACTTCGATGCCGTCCAACCAACGGCCAATGACTTCAGGACCGTCCTTGAGCTGCACACCTTCTTCGCTGCGTTCCATCCACCCGAGGCCAACGGCTTCGTCGATCCACGCCTCCATCCACGAAGGCCATCCGTCCAGTCGGGAGGTCCCGTGCGTCACCACCACCTCGTCCACTCGCCGGCGGGAGCATCGCCCCCCGACGCGTCGTCCCTTGTCCAAGACGAGGACGTCAAAGCCGTGGTCGGCCAACAATCGTGCGGCAACGGCACCGGCCAGTCCCGCTCCAACCACCACGAGGGGGTGGTCCGTGGTCGCTGCGGGTTGGTCGGTGAATCGGCGATAGGCGTCCATGTCGAGGCGGCTCATGTGGGTGCGGGGGTCGCGTTGGCGCACGGTGCCTAAAACGGGTGTTGGCGGGACAAAGGGTCGGTCGAACAGACCGTGACACCACTGGACGCCGACCACCGAGGACGGGTCGCGGCCGTCAAGGGCGTATTTGTCGTTGAGTGCTTGGCCGTAGGCCATGGACTGCGCCATGGTTTCGGTCCAAAACGGCAAGGCTTTGCCCCAGGTCATGCGAACGTTGTTGTGCAATTCACCTTGACGCAGGAGGGAGCGTTGACACGCCGCCCATAGCGGGTCATGGACCTCACCTCGCTCCAACTGGCGCAGGGAATATTGGGTGGTGCGTGGGTCGTCGGCGGTGCTTCGCCACGATTGACGGGCCCATTCGGGGAGGTGATGGGTGCTGTACGGGTCGTCCACGGCGAAGATGTGATGCCACGGATGTTCACGGAACACGAGCAGCTCATCGAGGTACTTCTCCGCTGATTTTGTCCCCACCTCGGCCGCTTCTCGGGCGATTTTCATCGGGGAGATCATCCCGTAGTGGATGTAGGCTGACATCCGGGAAACGCCGTCGATGTCGGCGGCGTTGTTTCTTCGGCGGGCGTAGCCGTTGAGCCCCTTGTCCTTGAACGCCTGCCAGCGAGCCAATGCCGCTTGCTCTCCCCCCCGAAATTGCCAGATGGGGTGGACGGTGGGGTCGATGTTGCACTGCTTGAGCAACGCCCAGCGAGCCTCATTGTCCGCCAGTTGATGCTCCACCATCACGGGTTCAAACGGCAGGTCTCCATCGTAGGGTTTCACGTCGAGGTTCAACATCGGCCACGAGCGCTGCAGACGTCGTTTACGCATCTTCTTGGTGGCGTCCCTGAACTTGAACGGCCGGTCCACCGATTTTCCAAACAACGGCATGGGGATGATGCAATGGCCGTCCACCTCCACCACGGCGGCATCGGTGCCTTCGGCGACCCGTCGCACCCACTCGTCCCAAGGGGGCAGGGGAAACAGGTCGGTGACCACCATGCTGGCTTGTTGGGCGAGGTGTTTGATGGCGGCTGGGCGATGGCCTTCACGAGCCAAGTGGAACACGTAGCGTAGGCCTTGCTTGGTGAAGCCACGATGCAAGTCAACCGCCGCGTCCATCACGACGTGGTGATGGCGCAGCGAGGCGTGAGGGTAGCGCTCGTCAAGCCCGTGGTAGATCAGCAGCGGTCGGTCATGGTGATGCGCCATCCATCGTCCCACATCGACCGCGGGGTTTTCGTGGACGCGAAACAGGGACTTCAGCCAAACGACCACGGGACCGACGCCCAGCGGCGTTCGGCTTTCAGAAACCCACCGGCATCGCTCGGCGAGATGCTCAGGGAGGTCCATGGCCTCAACCACGGGCGTTGGCACATATACTCCTGCAATGTAGCTTCCTTGAAAGGTGTTACCTGTATAAGTTTCTTCAAAATTGGCCCGTTGCCCCATAGCACCGTTGCCTAAACTAAAAATACTTTCAGAAGATTCAACATTTTTTGGAATAAACCCCTTTTCAATAATGGACCATGAGTCTGGAATTATATAATCTTGGTTCATTTTACTATTTTTTAATTAATTGCTCTAAAAAGTCATTACTCATAACTTTAAAGTTTTGAAAATTATATTGTGCTTCGTGCAAAATTTTTGGATCTCCAATACCAACACTTGTCAGTCCCGCTTTATTAGCAGCTTGGATACCCGCAACAGAATCTTCAAAGACAATACAGTTTTTTGTTTTAGATTTTGTT
>JALRLR010000134.1 GCA_023254355.1 Candidatus Poseidonia sp. | reverse complement strand
CAACCCGTCTGTGCGAGGCCGTGGTCGACCAGCCGGCCGCTCGCTTCAATCCGCTGTACCTTCACGCCGCCCCTCAGTCGGGCTGCTCTCTTCTTTTGCACGCCACCGGTCAAGCCTGGCTTCGTCGAAGCGAAGGCCACGTGCTTCTGCTCTCGGCGGTGGACCTTCATGAAGTGGACCCAATGGATGCCTCTTGGAGCGAAGCCTTGCCCGGCGCGACCGGAATCATCGTTGACGATGTTCACCTGTTTGGGGCGCACGAAGCATGGCGCCACCAACTGGGGGTCTTGCTCGACCACGCGCTCAACCTTGGCCTTCACGTCGTGGTCGGTGGACGCGATTCGGTTCAGGCCTTGCCTGCATCACGCTTGAAAGAGGTGCTGAACGGGGCCACTTCGGTGGCAATGGCGGCGCCCTCGGGGGCGACGTTGCTTGGATTCGCTCGCTGGCGTTGCGGTCAGAAGAACCTCCTGATGTCGGATGTCCATCTGGCCCAGATGGCCCGCATGGACCCAACCGGTTGGGCTGCGGTTGAATCGCGTCTTGAGCAAGTAAGCCTGTCGATTGAACAAGGGGCGGTACTGTTGGACCATGACGACGTGTCCGACCTGCTCATTGGCGCTCCTCGGTCCGAACCGTCTCCTTTGGAACATCAACGGGTGGAGGATTTGGCCGCTGCCATGGTGGGTGACGTGCTTGACAGCGTGTATTCCAACGTCGAACCCGGCGGCATTGACCTCCATGCTCCGCTTGAGGCGTGGGGCGAGGACGACTACACCGTTCCTGTGTGGGACGAGGACGCCCTCGCTTCGAGAGGAACCCTCGAGTTTGACCGTCGCCTCAAGGAAACCATCGAGAGCGTGACTCCCGGGAAGCCATCGGTGCTTGACGTGCACGAACGGGAGCGTTTTTTGGTGTCCAATCGTGAACCGTTGAAGGTTTCGGACGTTGAGCGAGCCGTTGACGTGTTGATTGACCTTGACGAACAAATCGATCAGCGCATGGGCGCCAGCGAACAGGTGGCCCAATCCTCCACCACGGAACTCGCTCAACTCGAAGACGCCATGGTCGTGTTGGCTCAACGGGCGGTTGAAGCCGACATCGACGAACTCATCACCATCGCCGATGAATTGCGTGCCATCGAGGAGCGCTTGGTGGAGTTGGACCCCGAACGCGCACCGCTTCCTCCCTTTGAGGCCGAGACGTCCACCAAAGGGCGACGCACCGTCGGGCGACGTCGCTCACCCGTCACCTCTGCTCCAGACGAGCCGGTGGTCGGGTCATCGCTCGACGAATACGAACCCGACGGCGAGTGGAACATTGACGGTACCGGCATCGAGGCCGACGACCTCCTGGACGATTCAGCGGAACCCCAACGCGTTCGGTTGGCTCGCCTGCATCCAAAAACGGTGCTGGTGGGTGAAGAGGAATGAAAGCACCGTGGTGGATGGAAGGGGTTCATTTCGCCTGCCAGCCCAATTGCGGCAAGTGTTGCGACCAGCCGGGGGGCATCGTCTACCTGTCTCCCGATGACGCCCAACGCCTGGCGGACCATGCCGGTTTGTCCGTCGAGGCGTGGTTGACGCGCGACACTCGCCAAACCTTTGACGGACGCTTTGTGTTGAAGAGCCGGGAATCGGACGGCGTTTGCATCCATCTCAACGAGCGGCATCAATGCTCCATTTACGAGGTACGCCCCCAGCAGTGCCGAGCCTTCCCCTGGTGGGGAGAAAACTTAGCCACCCCCGGTGCGTGGAAGGCGACCAAAGCCTCCTGTCCGGGCATCGATGCCGAAGATGCGTTGTTGGTGGACGGCCAAACGATTCGTCTCCATGTCTTCGCCGACCGCACCTCAACCAAAGGGTTCCGTGAGTGGCCGGTGCCGAAACGACGCTGGAAACGCTAGACTGTGAAGGTGTAGTTCCGCACACCTTTTTTGGATGGCGTTTCAAGCATGAGCCGCCTTTATACGAAGCACGGATGTCGGCCCTTTTGGAGGGCAGACGATGGGGGACGACGAATTCTTGTTCACCGTCAACACCGCTCACCTCAACACCGGGCTTCGTGGCATTCCGGTGGGAACGTGCCGAACGTCCTTCGTGACGCCCACCGAAGGGGTGCATTACTGCGGTTACCCCATTGCTGAATTGGCTCATTTCCCACCCGAAGACATCGTGTATTTGTTGTTCAACAAGGAGTTGCCCACCCCCGCTCAATCGCAAGCCTTCCGGGCTGACCTCGCCGCCCGTGGCGCCGTCCCCAGCAGCTTGGCTGCCGTGTTCCACACCCTTCCCAAAGACGGCCACCCCATGGATTGGCTCAGCGTGGGCATTCACACCTTGGGCATGATGGAGACCACCGGCGACTGGAAGGAAGACGCCCTCAACCTCATCGCTCGGATGCCCCGCCTGATGGGGCTTATGTTCCGCATTCGTGAAGGTCGGGTCGAGAACATTCCCGAAGACGACCCCAGCGCTTCCATGGTGCAACGCTTTGTTCAGACCCTGGACCTTGAAGGCGTGGACCAAAGCCTCATGGAAAAGATCCTTGCCACGTATCTGGTGCTTCACATGGACCACGGTGGAGGTAACCTTTCCACGTTCACCGGCAAGGCCATCGCCTCGGGTCACGCGACCGTTTACGCTTCCATGGCCGGTGCGATGAATGCGCTCTCCGGTCCGCTCCACGGTCGCGCCAATCAATCGTGTTTGGAATTCGTCCTGCGTATCGGGACCAGCGACCCCGATGAGGTCGAAGCCTTTGTTCGTGGCGAATTGGCAGCCAAGCGTCCGGTGTTCGGATTCGGTCACGCCGTGTTGCGTGCCGAAGACCCAAGGGCCACCGTTCAATTTGCCTTGGGCGAAGCATTGTGTCCCGACGATGAGAATTTCAAGATCATCCGCACCCTGCGAGAAGTAGCGCCTCGCGTGCTTTCTGAAAACGAGAAGATCTCCAATCCAAACGCCAACGTTGACATCGCCAGCGGTGCCTTGTTGCACCACGTCGGGTTCACCGACCC
>JALRLR010000133.1 GCA_023254355.1 Candidatus Poseidonia sp. | reverse complement strand
TGAAGAAGAGCCTGCGCACGTTGATCGTCTTGCTGACCCTCGCCTTGGTTGCTCAAGGCGTGGCTGCAGCTGAGGGCGACCCCGTTGCATCCGTGAACACCATGTCCGGCGACATTGGCGTCGGTCTCGCCCTTGGTTTGGCTGCCATCGGTGCCGGCTTCTCGCAAGCCGCCATCGGTTCCGCCGCCATCGGCATGATCGCCGAAGACGACGGTAAGTTCGGTTACGGCCTCATCTTCACCGCTCTCCCCGAATCCATCGTGATTCTGGGTGCGCTCCCGCTCTTCCTTTGAAGGTCGGGTCGAAGATTCCCACGGGGCCATGCCCCATGCATGAACGAACGGAGAGAAGAACATGACACTAGAAACACTGGCCAAAGACATCGCCCAAGCAGCTGAAGCGGAAGCCAAGCAAATGATTGCCGCAGCCAACGAAGAAGCCCAAGCTCTGATTGCAGACGCACAGGCTCGCGTGGACGCCATTCAAAGCGAGGCAACCCAACGCGCTGAAAAAGAAGCAGCCCAAATCGCCCGTGAGGTGGTGGCAAGCGCTCGGCAGTCCAATCAAAAGGACGTCCTCGTGGCGCGACGGAAGGTGCTCGATGCCACGTACGCTGCCGCCAAATCGACCGTCGCAGACCCTGGCATGAAGGGCCGTGCGGCCATCCTCAAAGGCCTTGTCGCTGAAGCGAAGAAGGTCGCGAAAGGGGATTATGTCATCCGCCCCGTGAGCGTTGATGAAGCCGCCATCAAGAAGGCGGCCGGTGACTTCACGCTGGGTGAAACGGTCGACGGCTTGGGTGGGTTCATCCTTGAAGCCGCCGACGGGTCGGTGTCCTACGACATGCGCTTCGACAACATGTTGGATCGGGCTTGGTCCGACCAACTGACCACCATCAACGCCACGTTGTTTGAATGAGGTGACGGACATGATGCTCGGAAACACCGCATACGTTGTCGCTCGTGCCAAGTCACGAAGGCAACAGCTGGCTGACCGAGCACGTCTACGTCAGTTGATTCACCAATCCGTTGACCAACTGTCGGTGGCCGTTGGCGACATCGGTTATCGCGCTGAAATCGACCTCTACGCCGGTAAACTCGCCGGTGGCGACCTCATCGAAGCGGCGTTGACGCACAACCTCGAAGGTGAACTTTCGAACATCCTGGACATGACGTCCGGTCGCATCCGGTCGCTCATTGAGATTTACACAGGACGGTTCGAATACCAGAACGCCAAAGCCGTGCTGCGCGCCATTCACAACGAAGTCTCCGTTGAGGAGGTGGCCAACGCCATTCTCCCCGAATTGAACGACATCAACACGCCGTGGTTGAAGGTGGTCGAAAGTTGCGATGACCTTCGCTCAGCAGCCGTACTCATGAAGCGAAAATCGTTTGGATCGGCGTTGCTGAAGGTTCCCGAAGACGGCTCCTTGGCCGACTACGAGGATGCCCTTGACCGGCACTACTACGCCGATGCTCGAACGGCCCTTGCTTCGGCCAAAGGCGCACCGGCCCGTGAGTTGAAGAAACTCTTTGCCGCTGAGATCGACCATCGGAACATCGCCAACATCCTCGAGGCATCTGCCGTCGGGATTGACGCCGACCAACTCGTGACCTTGCTGATCCCCGGTGGTTCGTTGATCCCTCGGCGAGCGTTTTCTTCCGTCGCCAACGGTGGCGAAGATGCGCTTCTTGATGTGCTCCGTGCTTCGAAAACCTTCGATGTGGCCGGTTTCGAAAAGGTCCTCAGCGACGCCCATGCCACCCGGAGCCTTGACCCCGTCATCACGTGGATGAAGGCTCGTGAGGCGAACATGATGCGCAGGATGAGCTACCTCCATCCTGTGTCGGCCCTGCCGATCATCCATTATGTTGCCATGAAGGTTCAGGAAGTGACGGACCTCCGTCTCATCGTTCGCGGTCGAATGGCAGGACTTTCTGCTGAAGTGCTCGAAGCACATGTATTGTGAGGTGTGAAGAATGGAAATCGCTGTTGTCGGGTCCCCTGCCTTCACCCTTGGATTCCAACTCGCAGGTCTTTCCGACCTGCACAACCCCGACGGGGACGAAGCGTTGCACGCCACCCTTCGTTCCCTGCTCAACAACAAAAGCGTGGGCATCGTGGTGGTCGACTCCGCCATGATGGCTTCGTTGCCGGACCGTCTGCGCTCGCAACTGTCCGCATCCGTCTCCCCCACCGTGCTTGGCATCGGTACGGAGGAAGACACCACCTTGCGCGACACGATCCGCAAGGCCATAGGAGTCGATTTGTGGAAGTGATGATCCAACCCAGGAGGAAAACAAAATGAGCAATGAAGGAGTAATTTACCGAATTTCCGGTCCGGTGGTCACCGCCACGGGCATGAACGCTGCAATGTACGACGTCGTTCGTGTCGGTCACGAAGGCCTGATGGGCGAAGTGATCGAACTTCACGGCGACAAAGCTGTGATCCAAGTGTACGAAGACACCTCAGGCATCCGCCCCGGTGAGCCGGTGCTCAACACCGAAGAAACGCTCTCGGTGTCGCTCGGACCCGGTCTCTTGACCCAGATTTACGACGGTATTCAGCGCCCGCTGGCCACCCTTGAGGAAGTCATGGGTGTCTTCATCACCCGTGGTGTCGATGCCGATGCCTTCGACCTTGAGAAGAAGTGGACGTTTGAGCCCACCGCTTCCAAGGGTGACACCGTTGAAGGCGGCAACGTCATCGGCCACGTCCAAGAAACCGAGACCATCGTCCACAAAATCATGGTGCCTCCCGGCAACAGCGGCACCATCAAGGACATCAAGTCCGGCGACTTCAACGTCACCGAGACCGTTTGTGTGCTCGACGACGGCACCGAACTCCAGATGATGCAAAAGTGGCCGGTTCGAACCCCTCGACCTTACACGCAGAAGTATGCACCGGACACTCCGCTCGTGACGGGCATGCGCATCCTCGATTTCCTGTTCCCGCTTGCTAAGGGCGGTGCAGCCGGGATTCCCGGTCCGTTCGGCTCCGGAAAGACCGTGACGCAACAATCCC
>JALRLR010000132.1 GCA_023254355.1 Candidatus Poseidonia sp. | reverse complement strand
AGTTCCACATCGAACAGCGCCAGAAGTACCTCGATGAAAGTCAAGGTTTGCTCGACCAGCACAAAGAAACGGAGAAGGAACTGCTGGTGTTGGATGACAAAATTGCTGAGATCCAGCACGAAATCAATCAGTTGACCGGCGGCGAAACCTCAGAACTTGGTCGTGCCATTCAAGCCTTGCAGGTGGCGATTGAACTCAACAGCGACCGCATCTCGGAAGCGATGAGGGAAGGGGAAGAAGAACAGGAAGCCTTGGCTGAGAGCAACGAGGAACTTGAAGAGGCCATGGACGAACTCGAGGCGTTCAAATCCAACCTCGAATCGGCCAACGCCGCTTTGAAGGAAGCCCTTGATTCGTTGCAAGAAGCCCAGCAAGAGGAAGAGGACATCCGCCAAGCGCTTGAATCCGCCGGCCAGCAAAACCAGGACTTGACTCGGGCCTTGGTCGCTGCGGAAGCCGAGGCTGAAACCCAGCTGGCGAACCGACAAGAGGCTCAATCCAACGTTGACCGCTTGGCGGTGGAAGCCGACCTCATCGGTCAACAACTCGCCACGGCCCAAGAAGAGCAAGAAGCCATCCGCCTTTCGTTGGGTGAACTGGACCTTCGCTTACAAACGCTGAACGATGACGCCCCCGAATTCGACCGGGAAGCCCTTGCAAAGGCGCTGGTTGAGGCGCAGCGAGCCGAAGCCCAACTCGCCGAGGACCGCACGCGCATCGAAGTGAAGTTGCGCGAAGCGGAGCGTGCCCTCAACCTTGCCAAAGCCGAGATGGAGCAGAAATCCGGCGCCAAAGGCCTTGCCGGCGGCGCCAGCGCGGTGATCGGGGCTCGAGACCGACAAGAATTGACGGGCATCATCGGCACCGTTGCTGAGCTGTGCGCTCCCAAAGACAACACCCATGAGGTGGCCTTGGCCACGGCCATTGGGGCTGGCATGGCTTCGGTTGTCGTGGAAACCGATGAGGACGCGGCGCGTGCGATTCGATGGTTGGCTGAGAACAAGGCCGGTCGCGCCACCTTCCTGCCCTTGAACAAACTCACCAACACCCGTCCGGCGGGTCGGGCGGTCATGACCGCTCGAAAGCAAGGGGTGCTGGGTTTCGCCCATGAGATGCTCGATTTCGACCCGCGCATTGACGTCGCCATCCGGTTCGTGCTCCGAAACACCTTGGTGGTTGACCACATGTCCACGGCTCAACAACACATGGGCGGTATCCGTTTGGTCACCCTCCGTGGTGACGTTGTGGAGGCCGGCGGTGCCATGGTTGGCGGTTCTCAGCGAAAGATGTCCATCGCCTTCGGCGGTCGAATCCAAGGGGCATCGGACGTGGAGAAATACACGGCTCAAGTTGAACAATACATGCTGACGGAGCAAACGGTCAACGAGGCCTTGCGTGAAGCCCGAGGTCGCCAACAAGACATTCGCAACAAAATCAACGCGCTTGTCGACGATTCTCACGCCACCGAGGTTCGTGAAGTTCAAGCCGAGAAGCGACAGGTCCAGACGGCGTTCAAGAAAGCCGGCGATGTTGCGGATGGATTGGAAGCAAAACTCGACACCGTTCGTCGCGATGGACAGGATGCCCTGAGGGCCTTGGACGCTGCTGAACGAACATGGCAGCACGCTCAGGAGGCGAAAGAAGCGGCCAAAAGCGCCCTTGAAGCCGCCAGTCCCGAACACCTACGTGACCGCATGCATGCCGCCAACCTGAAACGCGTAGCGGCAACGGCTGAACAAGAAAAGGCCGAAGGGATTCTCGCCAGTGGCTCCAGCCATCAGGCCGTTCTTCAACGCCGAGTCGACGACATCAACAAGCGCATCCAAGCCTTTGCACGAAATGCGGAGCAGCGACTGGAACGCCTTGACGAATTGGAAGCGACGCTCGCCTCCGACCGACGCCAACTCAAGGAAAAGAAGGATGAACAGGCCGTGTACCTTGAGGAAAACCAAGGTTTGGAACAAGAACGTCAGGAGTTGACCGATCAGCGAGCCACGCTCCGAGTTCGCAACGAGGAACGATTGTCGAAAGCCGAAAACCATCGGCGGTTGGCCCACGAACTCGGCCGCACCATCGCGGAGAAAGAAGAAGAGGTTCAACTCATGGCTCGCGAACTGCTGGATGCGAACCTTTCCCTCACCGAAATGCCGGAGAACCTGCAAAACGTCGGGGAGTTGGAACGCAAACTCCGTGGCCTTCAGCGGACCATGGAAGGATTTGGCAACGTCAACATGATGGCCATCGAACAATACGACGCCTGTCAAGCTCGTTTGGATTTGATGAAGGACGAATTCAGCACGTTGCAGACCCGGCGAAAGGACCTCATCGACATCACCGAGCAGTTGGAGACGCAACGCAAGGCACGCTTGTTGGACGTGCTTGAGAAAGTCAACGAGAATTTCCAGAAATCCTACAAGCAGCTGTCCGACGGTGGTCGAGGCGAACTGTTCCTTGAAAATCCGGAAGAACCGTTCAAGGGTGGATTGGAACTCTGGGCCCAGCCGAGAGGGAAATCGTCCAAGGTCAGTCGTCAACAGTTGTCCGGTGGCGAGCAATCCATGGCGGCCCTTGCCCTCATTTTCGCCATTCAAGACTACGATCCGAGCCCCTTCTATTACTTCGACGAAGTGGACCAAAACCTGGATGCTTACAACGCAGAACGCATTGCGAACATGTGCCGTGAGCGCAGCAAGCGTGCCCAATTCATCATGGTCACCCTTCGCAAGGTGTCTCTGAAACTGGCTGACCATCACATCGGCATCACCCACGGTGGCGACGGTTGCAGCCGCCGCATTTTGGACTTCGACCGGGAACGGGCCATGGCCCTTGGCGAAGCCGCATTGAAGGAAGCTCAAAAGGATGCGGAGAAGAACGAATCTCGCATCATGGACGCCGTGGCCGCTGCTGAGGAGATGCCTCGGGTGCCCGATGAACCCTCGGTCCCCAAGAGTCTCGGAGGTCTTCTGCCGCACATGGTCGAGGGCGTCATGGAATCCACGGACGAAAGCGGCCTCGGAGCCTTGGCCGAACGTGCCCTTGAAACCACCGAGGACATCAACGAACGAGC
>JALRLR010000131.1 GCA_023254355.1 Candidatus Poseidonia sp. | reverse complement strand
GGTGCCGGTCTCGATTTGTGCCTCGACGATCTTGTCCCACACCACACGAGCTGGCATCGTCTCCCGAGCAAGGCCTCGGCGTTCATAATCTTCGAACATGGCCTTGAATTCGGCGCCGTAGGCGTCTTGAAGCCCAGGGCATTCGTTCGGGCAGAAGAAGGACCAGTCAGCGTTGTTCTCCACGCGCTCCATGAACAAGTCCGGCGTCCACATGGCGTAGAACAGGTCGCGAGCTCGCATCTCTTCCTTCCCGTGGTTCTTCTTCAGGTCAAGGAAAGCAAGGATGTCCGGGTGCCAGGGTTCAAGGTAAACAGCGATGGAGCCCTTGCGCTTGCCGCCACCTTGGTCAACGTAGCGAGCGGTGTCGTTGAAGACACGGAGCATGGGAACGATACCGTTGGAGGTTCCGTTGGTCCCCTTGATGTACGAGCCCTTGGAGCGAATGTGGTGAATGGACAATCCGATTCCACCAGCCGACTTTGAAATGAGGGCACACTGCTTGAGCGTGTCGTAGATGCCGTCCAAGGAGTCATCCTGCATGGTGAGCAAGAAGCAAGACGACATCTGAGGCATGGGCGTCCCGGAGTTGAAGAGCGTGGGCGTGGCGTGCGTGAAGTAGCCTTGACTCATCAAATCGTAGGTGTGGAGAGCTTTCTCGATGTTGCCGTGGTGAATGCCGACGGCCACGCGCATGAGCATGTGCTGAGGGCGCTCGGCGACCTCACCGTTCAACTTGAGCAAGTAGGAACGCTCAAGGGTCTTGAAACCAAAGTAATCGTAAGAATGGTCTCGGGTGTAATCAATGTGGTTGTTGAGCGTCTCGGCGTTGGCCATGATCACCTCAAACACTTCCTCGGAGATGAGCGGGGCGTGTTTGTTCGATTCGGGGTCAATGTATTCGCGAAGATCGGTGATGACATCGGTGAACACCTCCTTGGTCGAGCGGTGGAGGTCATCCACGCAAATTCGAGCTGCGAGGCGACTGTAATCGGGGTGATGCGAGGCCAAGGATGCGGCCGTTTCCGCCGCGAGTTGGTCAAGTTCTCGCGTGGTCACGCCGTCGTACAGGCCTTCAATGGTGAGTTTGGTGACGTGACCGGGGTCCACCCAGGTTTCGTCCAAACCTTCCGACAATTTCACCAATTTTTCGTGAATGGCGTCAAAACGCACATCCTCTCGTTCGCCTTTTCGATTAACAACTTGCATGGCCATGATTCTTCCTCCGGGAGTTCATTTGAGAGCGTGATATCTTTCGTTGTTCGCGTACGGTTCAAAAGTCTTCGTCAACCGAGAAACGCTGTTGGACGCTTCCGAGGGAAGCGCTGTCCATAACGCCGGCCTTTTGGTATTCGGCCACGCGCTTTTCGAAGAAGTTGGTCTTGCCCTGCATGGAGATCATCTCCATCCAAGGGAACGGGTTGCCCACGTTGTAAATCTTGGAGCAGTTCAGCTGGACGAGCAGACGGTCAGCCACGAACTGGATGTACTGCTTCATCAAGTCGGCGTTCATGCCGATGAGGTTGACGGGCAGCGCCTGCGTCACGAATTCGATTTCAATGTCGACGGCTTCAGCGATGATGCGACGAATCACGTTCTCGCCGGCCCCTCGCAGCAGCTTGTTGTGAAGCAGGCAGGCAAAGTCACAGTGCAAGCCTTCGTCACGGGAGATCAATTCGTTGGAGAAGGTCAAGCCGGGCATGAGCCCTCGCTTCTTGAGCCAGAAGATGGCGCAGAATGAACCGGAGAAGAAGATGCCTTCAACCGCCGCAAACGCCACCAAGCGCTCGGCAAAGGAGCCGCGCTTTCGGGACAACCAGCGCATGGCCCACTGTCCTTTCTTTTGCACCGATGGCACCGTTTCCAGGGCTTTGAAGAGGTGGTCCTTCTCCTTCTCATCTTCGATGTAGGTGTCGATGAGCAAGGAGTAGGTCTCGGCGTGGATGTTTTCCATCATGATTTGGAACCCGTAAAAGGCACGGGCTTCTGGCCAGCACACTTCGTTGGAGAAGTTCATCACGAGGTTCTCGTTGACGATGCCGTCGCTGGCTGCGAAAAAGGCCAGAATGTGCTTCACGAAATGCTGCTCGTCCTTGTTGAGGTTCTTCCAATCCTTAAGGTCCTCTGCAAGGTCAATTTCTTCAGCGGTCCAAAACGAGGCCTGTTCTTGCTTGTACATGGCCCAAATGTCATCGTGCTGAATGGGGAAGAGAACGAAGCGATCAAGGTTCTCCTGGAGCATGGGTTCCACGTGCTCGCTGGTCAAGTCAATGTCCGTGTTGTCGTCTTTGCTGTGTTCAATGACCATGCCAAATCCCCCCGGTGTTCTCCAACGCGCTGGAATTTGTTTGCCCTTCTCGGATGCCTATAATATATGCCCTCTCGGCGAGATTAAAGTGAACGAATTTTCCACCCTTTGTAGGGGTTTCAAACTTGGGCGCAGTACGCCGAACAGACCGGTCGTTTAACGGTGTTAAAAAATCACCAATATTTTCTCCAATCATCCAAAAATCACCTTCTTTTCCACTGGAAGCCCATGTTGGCAAAATCTTACATTATCCCAACAGTCAAAAAGGGATGTATCTTGAGTTGACTCATGGACCGAATTTCGCTCGAAGTTCCGTTCGCCCGCCTGGACGAACGGGCCGTGTTGCCCACCCAGGGCTCGGCCCAAGCAGCGGGTTGGGACCTCTATGCCATTGAGGACACCGTCGTGCCAAAAGGCAAGAGCGTTCTCATCGCCACGGGATGGGCGGCCGCCATCCCTGAAGGCTGGGAAGGGCAAATCCGATGCCGTTCATCCTTGGGAAAGAAAGGCATGATCATGCCCAACGGCTTGGGGACCATCGATTCAGACTATCGTGGCGAACTGAAGGTGCTGGCCACGTGGATTGGTGAAGGTGAATCCTTCACCGTGGCTGCCGGCGAGCGAGTGGCCCAGCTTCTCTTCGCCCCCGTACCGAAGGTAACCCTCGTGGAAACCACGATGGAGGCGCTCAGTCAAACCGAACGAGGCGAAGGTGGGTTTGGCTCCTCCGGCCAATTTTAAGGTGGCAACGGCATGCTTGACGTCCGTGTGTTGGGAGTGGTCCCCTACGAAGATGCGCAAGCCCTGATGAAGGACCTC
>JALRLR010000130.1 GCA_023254355.1 Candidatus Poseidonia sp. | reverse complement strand
TGCAACACCAGGACGTTTACTTGATCACATTGGTTCTAAAGTAGCCAATTTATCGCAAGTAGAAATTTTGGTCTTAGATGAAGCTGACCGAATGCTCGACATGGGGTTCTTTCCAGACATCATGTGGGTCGTTGAGCGCATGACCTCCCGTCAGCAAACACTGTTGTTCTCTGCCACCTTCCCCCAAGAAATCGTTGACGCTGCACACGAATTCATGAACGAACCTGAGTTTGTGCTCACCAACGCAGAAAACCTTGACATTCCTCCTATCGACCTCTACTCCGTACGCATTGGTCGTTCCAACAAACTCTGGGTTCTTGGTCGTTTGATGGCCCGCATGTCCGAAGAGGACCAAACCATCGTGTTCTGCAACACCAAGCGCATGGTGGATCTTGCCGTTGAACGACTTCGCAAGCACCGCTTTGAAGTTGAAGGATTGCACGGTGACCTCAGCCAAAACCAACGCGAGCGAATCCTCGATTCGTTCAAAGAAGGCAAGGTCCGCACCATCATCGCCACCGACGTTGCAGCACGCGGCATCGATGTGGACGGCATCACCCTCGTTGTCAATTATGACGTTCCCGACGACATGGATTCCTTCATTCACCGCATTGGCCGAACCGGTCGTATTGGCCGGTCCGGCGAAGCATGGAGTTTGGTCTCACGAGACGACGAGCCCCAACTTTCCAAAATCATGGCAACCTACGGGCTCGAAATCCAACCGACTGAGGCGCCCGAACTTCCCGATGGTGTGGAACGCGACCCTGTTCGACGACAAGATGACTTCGGAGAGTCGGCTGATGTCTTCGGCTACGTTACGCTTCAACTCAGCCTCCATCCAAGCGATGCAGGTTCCGCCCACCACGTTTCGTCGTGGTTTGTAGAGCAACTCAAATGCGATGAATTGGCCGTTGGGGAAATTCGATTTGAACACGACACGACCTTCGTGAGTCTGCACAGCAGCAAGTTGAGCACCGCCATGAAAGTGATTGAAAAGCGACCGTTCAACGGTCAGACGCTGAGCGCTAGCATCGTTGGCTGATCATTCCTCTTCGCTTCGGTTCTTCCACGAACCTGTTCGTTTTTTGTGATGGCTTTTTTCAGCCTGCACGGTTTCTCCAGAGGTTGATGCAGCCTTCGTCTCCGAGGGCCAAGAGCCGTCCTCAAGCGGCCGTTGAATCACCACCATCGTTCCAACCAACATGGCGAGACCGAGGGCAGAAAAGGACCACGCATAACCAATGGCATCGTCCCAACGGAGTTGAGCATCGCTGCATTCCGACGAAAGCAGGCTCGAGAATTGACAGGCGGTTAACGTCTCCCGAGCATTGACGGCCTCTTGGTCGGTGAACATGCTCGTCATGGCCAACACAAACATCAACGCCGCAACACCCAGCACGGCCGTGTGCCGTCGCTCCCAACGTCGTCGTCGCTCAAATCGCCACGGAGAAGGGTCGCTCTTCGAAGCGTCAAGGGTGCGGGCAGGGCCTCCAAACCTGACGAACCAGAGCAGCCACATCCCGACCAGCACCAACAAAAACCCCCAGGTGTAGACCGATTCGTGAAACTGCCACATCGGCGTCAAGCACGCCTGCACATCGGGCGATTCCAAGCATGAGTTCACGGCAATCGGGTAGAACACCACCAAGCGAAGAATGTTCAACAGATAGACCAAACCGCACATCACAGCCACCGCCTTGAGTTTGTCGCGCTGTGGGACACCATCGGTCATCATGACCAAGGTGGAGAGGAAAATCATCTCGTGCACGCCGGCGCATTCATCGGACACGTACAACCCAACCGAATCAAAAGGCCCCGGAAAAGCAGCATGTTGCAAATCAATTCGGGTTAACCATCCGTTGTGGTGAGAAAGGACAGCTGAACCTTCGCCGTAGATCATGTTCGTCATTTCGTTCCAAATCCATGCCTCCGTCACTTGGATGGGAGCCAAGGTATCGGACGGCAAGGTGAGAAACCAATAGAACGCCTCAACCAGAAGCAAGGCCAACGGAATTCGGCCGTATCGAAGCCCGAGTTCACCCACCTCTTTCCACGTCATATCGTCCTCTGGACGGTTCAACGAGGCGGAGGCCATGCCAAGACACAGGCCCCTTCGTTGAAAAGATGTTGCGAGCCATGCCACCCTGAACTTCGCTCTGTGAACCTCAACCATGCGTTCAAATCACTCTCCGGCTTCGCCGATGCATGGGAGAACCACGCGAACCTCCTTCCATCACACATCGACTTGATGTGTTGGGGTTCCACTGTCCCGTGCCGGTGGCCAAAACTCGACAGGCGCTGAAAGATTTGACGCAAGGAAACGTTCTGGAAGTGGTCGCTGATGACCCCGAAACCCTCCATGATATGCCGATGTTTCTCGGACGAGGCCCCCATGTTCTGCTCGACATCAACGAACAGGACGGCGAATTTCGATTCCTGATTGAGGTGAACGCATGACCATCACGCCCCGAGATGTGCCGAGTGAGGCTTTTTTGCCGACAAGGCACGGTGATTTCCGCATCCAAGTGTTTCATGAGTCCACCACGGGACTGGATCATGTCGCTCTTACGCTGGGCAGCATGGAAGGGCCCGACCCCGTGTTGCTGCGAATCCATTCCGAATGTTTGACGGGGGACGTGTTGGCAAGCACAAGGTGCGATTGTGGCCCTCAGTTGCATGCAGCCCTCGACGCCATCGTCACCAAAGGATGGGGTGTGCTTCTCTACCTTCGTCAAGAGGGAAGAGGCATTGGTTTGCATGCGAAAATTCAGGCCTATCACCTGCAGGATGAAGGTGCCGACACCATGGATGCAAACCTGATGCTGGGGCTTCCAGCAGACGGGCGAGACTACGCCATCGCAGCACAAATGTTGGCCTCCCTTGGCGTGACGAAGGTCGATTTGCTGACCAACAACCCGGAAAAAGTCGCCCAGTTGGAGCAACATGGCATTGACGTCGCATTGCGAACACCGCTCATCGTCGGTGTGAACGAACACAATCGTGACTACCTCGCCACCAAAGGTGAGCGTATGGGCCATCACATCAACGACGATGACTTGTAAATGGGGCCGTGGCCGGGAATTGAACCCGGGCTGGCAGAACCACAATCTGCCGTGCTAACCCCTACACCACCACAGC
>JALRLR010000012.1 GCA_023254355.1 Candidatus Poseidonia sp. | reverse complement strand
AAATGCAGCGACTGCGGAAGCCGATCGCTCTCAAGAGACGAAACCCGTGGCGAAGTGGTTTGCGACGACTGCGGTTTGGTGTTGGAAGACAACGTCATCGACCAGGGTGCTGAGTGGCGCGTGTTCTCTCCCGAACAAGGCGACCAGCGAGCCCGTACCGGTGCGCCCATGACCGTGATGCTTCACGACAAGGGGTTGTCCACGGACATCGACTGGCAAAACAAGGACTACTCGGGGAAGACCATCAACTCCCGATACCGCTCGCAATTCTACCGCATGCGAAAGTGGCAGAAGCGCAGCCGTGTTTCCAACGCCACCGAGCGCAACCTCGCCATGGCCTTGGCGGAACTTGACCGCATGGCCAGCCGCTTGGAGTTGCCAAAATCCGTGCGTGAAGCCGCTGCGGTGAACTACAAGAAAGCCGTCGACAAGCGATTGATTCGCGGGCGTTCCATCGAAGGCGTTGCTGCGGCTTCGCTCTACGCTGCCTGTCGCCAATGCGGCGTGCCCCGAACCCTCGATGAAATCGGTCAAGCGTCCCGAACCGGACGCAAAGAAATCGGCCGTACCTACCGTTTCATGGTTCGTGAATTGAAGATGAAGATCATGCCCACGGGGCCTGAGGACTACATTTCTCGATTCTGTTCTGGCCTCGGCCTGGATGCTGACGTTGAAGCCAAGGCCTACGAACTCATCAAGGCCGCCCAAGAAAAGGAATTGACCAGCGGGCGCGGCCCCACGGGCATCGCCGCCTCCATCATTTACATCGCTTCGGTGTTGTGCGGTAAGCGCCGCACGCAGCGTGAGGTGGCTGAGGTCGCTGGCGTGACGGAAGTCACCATCCGAAACCGGTACAAGGAGCTCATCCAGAACCTCAACATTGAGCTCGACATCTGAGTCCACCTTCCACGGAAGGGTCAACGGAGGTAACGAGCGTGAGCAAGAGCCGAGGCACCATCTCCGACGAAGCGTTTGAGCGTGTCGCGACCGGGTTGGTTGAGGCGCTTGAACGCGGGACGGAAGCTTGGCCGCTTCCTGAACCCCCCATGAGCGACCCCGATTTCCCAGCCATCCCGCCAACGTCCCCCCACGCCTTGTTCGAGCAAGGCTTGGGCATCTTGAGCATCGACCGCGGCATGTTTGACCGTCATCTCAACACGGTGGTGGACTTGATCGTCCCTCATCGCATGAACCTCACTGACGACCCCTTCGAGGTCCATCAGAAATGGTTGCGCCGCCGCATGGACGAGGTGGCGCATCGTCTCTTGTTCCACATCGCCACCGATTGGCTGGCCCAAGCCTTTGACCCGCACGCTCCCAACACCGACCGCTGGTGGCTGAGCATTGCCTTGGTCAACGGGTTGGCCACCACCCCTCACGGCCAACCGGTGCATCAGGGCTATCACCTCGTGGAGTCCATCGCCTTGGCCGAGCGTCCGGGCACGTGGCACACGCAACCTGAAGCGGGCCCCCAACACATGGATTGGAATCCACATGCCGTCGTCCCTCGCATGGCCAGCACGGTCGTGGCGCACGAGCGTGGGGTTGAAGCCGCTCGCTGGTTGCTTGAACGCTTGGAGGGCGGTGACCTTGACCGTCGTTTGCTGTTGCTTGAATGGGTTCGGTTGTTGCTTGAACGACCCCCGCTGATTGAACCGCTCGGCCTCAGGGACATTTTACTTCGACGAGCGGCCGACCCGGTGGCCGAAGTCGCCAACCGAGTGACCTTGTGCTTGGCCAAGGCCATTGAGGGTGACCGTGAGTTCGGCCATCAACTCGCCTTGCGACTGCACGAGCGAGAGGAAACGCTGGTCCAACGCGCCATGGCCGATGTACTGACCCGTCTGTTCCGTCGTTTGACGTGGGATGCACTCCCCCTGCTCGACGACATGCTCGCCTCCGAGGATGAAGGCGTGCTCGCAGCCGCCAGCGCCACCGTGGGTGACGTGAAGTACCTTGACAAGGACCAATGGGCCGACCGCTTGCGTCAACTGGTGGACCACCCGCTGGCCATTGTTCGTCGCAATTTGGTGCCCAACCTGCGCGAATATGTGGAGTTTGACCCCGCCGACCGCCGAGGGTTGTTCTTCGCACTATGGCAGGACGGGGATGAAGTCGTGCGAATTCGGCTGCGAGAATTGTTGCTGCGCATGGAGGAAGTGGCACCCGAGCATTTCGCCAACCAAATCAAGGCCCTCGCCGATGCAAACGCCAACCTCGAACCGCTTTGGGAGCCGATGATGCTGCGTCATCCTGAACGATGTGAAGCGTGGAAGACCTGGTTGCAAGGAAACGGAGAACCCCCTTCGCACCAACTGCGCCCGGTGCACCAATCCACCATGGAAGCCCCTGAAGCGTTGCCCGAACTGGACGACGCCCTTCGCTCGTTGGACCCCTAGTCATTCCTCTTCTTCCAAGAGCGGCCCGTTGGTGATGAGCCAGACGTACAGGCCGTTCATCAACGCCAATCCACCCACCAGACTCAGCAACAGACCGGCGGGCTCGGGAGCCAATTCCCCGTCACCCAGCAAGCGAAGGGCCCGCGTGAGCACCAAGCACGCTAAACCGAACACGACGACTCGGAGCCACGATGTTTGGGGGTCTTGCCAACGGTTGACGGTGGGCGCGACGCCGTAGAAACCGAAGGTGCGTTTGAACCACCCCAGATAGAGCAGCACCATTCCCAACAGCCCGAGGACGCCACGGGTGAACGAGGGAGCGTCCCAAGGACCTGCAGGAGCCAGGGTCGTGAACGATTGAGCGAGAAGAAGACCACCCACGACGAACAACCACCGTTCGTCGGTATTCTTCTCCATGATGCGGGCTGGAGGGCCACGCTTGAAAGCATAGTCCCCATCCCCAACCGTATGGGCGTGGTTCGAGATGCGGTTCTCGTGGCCGCAGGATTGGGGACCCGTATGTTTCCCAGCAGTGCATTTTTGCCCAAGGAAACGCTTCCCTTGGTCGACGTCCCCCTGTTGACGCATTTGGTCCTCGAAGCCAAAGCGGCCGGGATTGAACGCCTTCACGTGGTGGTGTCGCCCACCAAGTCGTTTGACGGGATGTTTGACGACCGTTCTGACCTTCACGCCCTTCGTTCGCATCTCGATGGAAAACTGTTTCACGCAGCCGAAGGGATGGAGGTTTTCACCCACATCCAACTCGAACCGAAAGGCGTGGGCGATGCGATTGAAGCGGCCCTTCACGCCGTTGACGGCCCCTTCCTGGTGATGTTGGGGGACAATCTCCTGATGGACGTCCACGCGCCGACCACGGCGTATCAGCCAACGCAGGCCTCCAAACATCTGGTCGAGGCTCACGAGGCAAACGGTGGAGCGGTGGTAGGCTTGATGGACGTTGGCCCCGACGAGGTCAAGCACTACGGCATCGCCGCGATGAACGAAGGGGTCGTCACGGGCATCGTGGAGAAACCCGAACCACAGGCGGCTCCCAGCACGCTGGCGTTGTGCGGCCGGTACGTCTTTCCCGTTGATGCGAAGGCCATCCTGGCTTCGTGCACCTACGAGGAACACGGCGATTTGCAAAGCATTGCGCTGCAACAACACCTGATCGACGAGGGCCGTCTTCACGGGGTGGTCTTTTCCAACACGCAATGGTACGATTCCGGTTCACCGCTCAAGTGGTTGGAGGCGCAGGTGGACCACGCCCTACGGCGAGAAGACCTCTCCTCCGATTTTGTTGCCTGGCTCAACCAGCGATTAGCGGCTCACCGCTGACCCGGTTTCCAGAACGTCAGCGGCTCGGGTAATTCGCCTTGCATGTGCCGTGCGGCGAGGTGATCGGCTCGCTCGTTCCAGCGATGACCACGATGGGCTTTGACGTGGGACCATGAAAGGGGTCGCAGGGCAGCCACCTCGTCCCAAAGCGCTTGAACATGGGCAACCAAGGCTCGATTGGCCTTGGCTTTCCATGCTCCGCTGGCCAAGTTCCCCGCATACGTGGAGTCGGCTCGAATCTCCGCCGCTTCATCACCACCCTCCACCAACAACCATCTCAAGGCGGCGGCAAACCCGCTCAATTCAGCCGTGTTGTTCGACCCGACTTCCGCACCGATGTAACCGTCCGATTCGGGGTCGGTGAGCACCGGACCAGCCGCTTCGTGGTGCAATTCGCCCGAACCTTTGCCCAATCCGGAATCGCCCACAACGACAACCAGACCCCATGAGGCTGGTGTCTGAGCATCGACGTTTTGGTTCCCCAAACAGGACCCGTCCACGTAGAGGGTCCAGTGGGGGGGACCGGTCAACGGACTCACTCGCCAATCTCGGCTTTGTAAGCTGCAGCGTCCATCAACCCCGCAACGGCGTCGGGGTTGTCGAGGGTCATCTTGACGATCCACCCGTCGCCGTAGGGGGAGGTGTTCATCAACTCAGGAGCGTCTTCGAGGTCCATGTTGACCTCCGTGATGGTGCCGGCCAGGGGTGCGAAGATGGGGGAGGCTGATTTGACGGACTCCACAACCGCAAACTCGCCCATGTCGTCCACGCTATCACCGGCTTGGGGCAATTCAATGTAGACGATGTCGGTCAACATGTCTTGGGCGTGGTCGGTGATTCCAATGGTCACCGTGTCGCCTTCAACTCGCATCCATTCGTGTTCTTTCGTGTAATACAGTCCTTCGGGAACCTCGCTCATGTCCTCGCCTCTGCTTTGCTGGACACGCCGAACGCTCATCAACCCACCGATGGGGCGGCGTCTTACTCTTGCTCGCCGAGGTCCTTGGCCAGCACGTCCGCTTCAAGACGGGCCCATTTGGCGTTGACGGCTTCGGAGCGGTGGACTTCGTCGATTTCCGCTTTGACTCGCTTGGCCATCGCCTCGTCGGTTTCGTCACTGAATCGATTCGCCAACGGCCCGACTCCTTTGGACAGCGACCAGCCAAGCGCCAACATGAGGAGGGCGGTGGCGGCGAACACGAGCACCATGGGCGGTTGTTCGCTGACGCTTCGTCCGCTTTGCAACGCAAATCCAACGCCCAAGAAGAGGCCTACGCCTGTACCGATGAGAAGGCGTCTGGCCGCCACCGCCGGAGGGTGCATGGAGGCACCACAGGCCAAGGCATCATCAAAGGTGCGATGGCCGTGCTCGGCCTCAGTAGGTTTCCCGCATCAACTTGTGAATCTTGTAGGGCAACAACGCCCGGTTGACGGGGGTCACTTCCAAGATGCGCCCATCGTCACGACGACGGATGTCTTGAAGCAAAGGATGGCGGCTCTTTTTGTGCAGGGTCAGGAGGGTGGGCATGTCCACTTCCAAGGCACTCCGTACCGCTTGCACGAATTCTTCGGACTCGACGGAAAACTTTCCAATTTCGTCAATCACCAGCACCTCGCAGTGATGTTGAGCGTAATCAATGGCGGGCAGAGCCACCCGGTTCAATTCCTCGATGTCGATGCCGTATCCGAGCACGCGAAGACGGGAATCGATCGCTTTGTGGGCGATGACCCCTTCGTCTCCGGTGACGATGTCAATCACCTTGTAGCCCAAGCGTTCGCCGTTTTCCAACAGGGGCTCGGTCCGCATACCCCCCAGGATGGGCTTCTCTTGGGCAGCCCCCCGCATGGAAATTTCACGCTGGCGCTCGTCAAGGAGCATTTCAAGCACCTTTTCCATCACCGCCGATTTCCCGCTTCGGGGCAGCCCGGTGATGCCAATCTTAGGATGAATACCCATCTTCTTCCTATCCTCCGAGTGAGCGAACGGCTTTGACCAGTCGGATTTCCGCTATAAAATATCGGTTGAATGAGCCGCACATTCGGTAAATGGGACCCAATATTTTCCCGTTCACCTCACGAGAGTGCTGTATTGTGGAAACGAATCGGGAAGTTCCACCGGCAGCATCTCCAACTCGTAATTGTTGACGTTGTTGTTGGCGGCCCAAGCTCGGGCCCACTCGTCCAAGTCCGTGTTGTTGAGGTGGTCGCACAACCACTGAAGGCCAGCCTCTATGGAAGGGTGGTCGGCGATCAGCCGGCGTTCGATATCTTCGTGAAGTTCAATGTGGTTCACGCTGTTGCCCAAGACGCTGCCCTGAGGGATCACGGCCCAGCGGAGGCGTCGGTCTTGGTGGGCGTTCACGATGGCTTGGCAGGCTAAGCGTGGGCCGTACGTGGGGTGGTCTTCGCCCACCCACATCGCAAGTTGACGCTCGCTGGCACGGGACGGGATATCGGTTCGGAAGGCTGGGTGGCGAATGAACACCTCGCCGCTTTCGCTTTCCGAGAAGTGGACGCCACGAATGAACGGGCGGCTTCGCTTCCCTTTGACCCAGGTTTCGATGTGCTTGGCGTGAGCGGTTTGGTCAATTTCACCAACTCGAACACGGACTTGTCGGTCGTTGGTGGTGAGCGGGTGGTCGTCATCGCTGAGACGCGGAAGCGTGGCCAGGCGGTCCAACACCTCGAGGGTGTACTTCCGCTCCATCCGATCACGAGGCAGGCGAGGCACGGCCCAGGTGTCTCTTGCCCAAGCCTTCCAGCGCGTGTGCTGGAGTTCAAACACGGGGACTCGAGAGGAGAGCCCTTCCCCGTCCCGTCGCAAATCCGCTCGAGCAATCGGCCCTTGGAGTTGAAGAGCGCACGGTTCGGCCTTGGCCGTGATGCCGAGCACGACCACGCCTTGCGTCATGCCGGGGAACAACAAGTTCGCTTCTTCAATGGCCCAAGCATGGGTCCAGGCATGCTTCGTCACCAGCAATTCTCGCAGCGGATGCGAGGATTGTTCTCGCAGGAGGCTGTCGGGTGCCACCATGCGAAGCCGCCCGCCTTCGCTCAAAATTTGCAAAGTGCGTTCGATGAACAAGCGGTAGAGGTTGACGTTGCCGCGCATCGTTGAGAAGCGCGGCTCGCCGTTGTCGGTGACGGTTCGAAGTTGTTCACCAAGTTCCTTTCTCAACTGGCTGCCGTTTTCCATGCCGCGGAAACGGTCTTTGATGCGCAGCCATGGGGGGTTGGTCAGGACCAAATTTGGTGGTTGGTCCCAGGGCCAGTCGCCTTGAAGCGCATCGCCCTGCTTGACGCCTTGATCGAGCAAGGCCTCCATTTCTTTGCGTGAAATTTTGCCAGGTGTTTCGGGGCCGAAACTCACGAGTTCGTGGCGAATGGCTTCGAGCAACAGGCGCAACTTGGTGCTCTCCACCACCAACGGGTCGATGTCGAGCAATTGAATGTTGGAGAACAAGCGGCGAGAATCTTCCTTGCGCGCTTCCAAATCACCGTCTTCGTGTGCGTCGGCGTGAATTCGGATGAGTCGAGCGTGGAACAATCCTCCGCCGGCCGCAGCGTCAGCCACGGGCAACGGGATGCCACTGCGGGTACGAAGCCCATCTTGCACGGCTTGTTGCTCGGCTTCGTCGTCCACTTCGGTTTCGTTCGAAGCGTTGGGCAGGTTGAGCTGCTCAACGTGCTGGCGGAATCCGGGGGGCAGGTTGCTAACGAGGAAACTGGAGGTTTGAACGGGCTTGGTGGGGTTCACCAAACATTCTCGCATCTCCGAAGCGATCACGGCATCGGCGAGGCGCGGTGGGGTTGGGTGGGCGCCTCGGGGGGAGCGCCCGTCGGACTCCGCATCGTGGCGGGCGAGCAGATGGTCAAGAACGTGGCCAGGGTCGGTGAGGAGGTTGGCGGGCAGGGTGGGCCAATCTTCGGGAAGAAGCGCCGCAATGGGTTGAAACGTTTTGAGGGATTTTTCCCATGTGGTGAGCCAAATATCGATTTGTTGCTCTCGGTCAGCGAGGCATCGGTCAAGTCGTGCATACCATCCGCTGACTCCGTTTTGCATCATCCCCACCAATCCGAGCGGACGGCTTTCTCGCTTTGAAGGTGACTCTTCGTGAGCGGCTCACTTTCGGTCGATTTGGCGACCTATTTGGCTTGGATGTTTTCGAACGAAGAAAACCAATGCCACCCTTCCGTGACCCAATCGAGGACCTCGGAGAGTTGTTCGGTGGACATCTCCGCCGCTTTGGCAATCGTGCGCAGCGCTTTCAATTCCTTGCGGTCATAGGCTCCGTCAACGGCCGCCACCAAGGCAGCGTCCCGCAAAATGAACCGCACAAACCCCGGCTCCAAATCAGCCAGCGATTGTTCCAAAGGGATGGGGTTCTCGAAGCCAGCACGCACCGTCACGCGAGATTCGGGATGAATCATGGCTCGCCCCATGAGGGCTTCAATCACGGCGATCTCTTCACGCACAAGTTCTCCATCGGAAGCCGCAAGATGGACCAACACTTCCGCGTATCGAACCATTTCACTGGGGGACCGCTGCCCCATCCCGTCGGGGAACATGGCCTCATTCCTCAAGCGTATCGAGGAGTTCGTAGCCTTCCTTCATCCATCTGTAGCCTTTGATGGTCCACTGCAGAAGTTCGTCAACGGCGTCTTCACGAAGCCCAAGATGTTCGGAGATGTCCTCAAGGGCCTCGCGTTCGTCTTCGTCAACCGTTCCGTCGGCGGCGGCCATCATGACCGCATCCCGGAGCGCCAACCGGCCGGCTTCGCCCGAGAGGTCGGCGAGGCATTCTTCAAGCGTGGGTGGATTCTTGAGGGCTGCTCGAATCATTTCTCGTTGATTGGGCGAAAGAAGCGCCGTGCCGAGGCGTTGTTCAAACATGGCCATTTCATCCACGGTCAATTCATTGTCAATTCGAGCCATGAACGCAAGCAAGCGAGCGTAGGCAAAGCGTTCTTCGCGGGGGAGTTTGTGAACGGTATCCGGCAGCATGGCGGTCGTGGCGCGCTTCTTCCCCATGAACCCAACGGCGGCAGCCCCGCATCAAACCCCAATCTTGAAACCCGAATGGACCAGCGGAAACCATGGGACGTCCAACGGACGCTGAGGTCATTTTGTGGACGAATCGAGGTTGCGGCGCGTGCACCCGGGCCAAACAATTTCTGAGTCGAAAGGACGTGACCTTCACCGAACGGCGATTGAAAGCCGACCCAACGACGCAGCAAGCTTTTGCGAGAGTGACGGGAGGTGCACGAACCGTGCCGCAGATCATCGTGGGCGGCGTTCATGTTGGCGGTTTTGACGACCTGCTTCAGGTCGAAAAGTCAGGTGAACTGGACGTCCTGTTAGGGCGTGCTGAGGAGCCCCCTCACCGTTCGCCACTCAAGCGATTCGTTCGGTGGCTGGGCTTTTGAAAACGCACCGAACAACCCTTCATTAGCAAACGTGACCGTTGGCCTTTCATGCACCCCAGCGTCAATGTTCTCGGTGGCGAACTCGAACCGTGTTCCAACGACCCGCTCACCGGATGGTATCGCGACGGTTGTTGCAACACCGATGACAGCGACCGAGGCTCCCACACGGTGTGCTGTGTGGTCAACGACGCCTTTCTGGAATTTGCTCGTAGCCAAGGCAACGACCTCATCACGCCCGCCCCTCAGTTCAACTTTCCAGGCCTCAAGGCGGGCGATTCCTGGTGCGTTTGCGCCCGGACATGGCTGGAAGCCGTGAATGCGGGTCAAGCCTGTCCCGTGGATTTGGAGTCCACTCACCGTCGGGCGTTGGAGGTCATTCCTCTGGACGTTCTGGAGACGCATGCGCTGTAGTTGGTGAAAACTGAAACACCACCAAACGCATGGTGGCCCAAATCATCACGCCCCACGCCAGCATGTTGATCACTCCCATCCAGTGGATCGCCTCTGGAAAGGCAGCATCAAGCCACCCAAGGGTGAGGCTGGAGCCGACCAGGCTTCCGATGTACACCGGCACGGCAGTCGGTAACGTCCACGAGAGCGGCAGGTGGTCGTCGAAGGTGAACGCGCGGTGAACGAAGTGGGCCAACACGCCCGTCGCACCCCATGCAATGCCCCATAACACACGAACATCCACCGATGCGAAGAGCACCATCGAAACGGTCCAGCCGACAAAAAAGACTGCACTGTTGAAAGCCCCAGCCATGCCGAAACGAATCAACGAGCCTCGCGGGGCGAGGCGTTCAAACACCACCTGACGGACGTCTTCAATCGTCATTGGTGACCACATCGCTGGGTTTGCCGGTCAATTGGGTGCGCAAGGCAACGTTGTCTTGCTGCATCGCGTCCAGCAACGCGTATTTGACGCCCAATTGTTCGGCGAGCACCGTCAACGCCAAACTGTCCTTGGGCAAGCATTTCCCACCGAAGCCGCGGCGAAGTCCGAAGATCGGGTCGAGATGGGAAGGCCCGATGGGTTGCGGTTGTTGGGCGGTGATGATGTCTCGTATGACGTACCAATCCTCGCCCATCGCTTGGCAGAGGTCGTACATTTGGTTGGCGAAGGTGACTTTGAGAGCGTAGAACGTGTTCTTGGTGTATTTCACCAATTCAGCCTGGGTTGGCGTGACATGGTAGAGTTGTTCGGTGCGCAAGACGCCCGCTTGTCGGTGTTGTTCAAACACCCTTTCTGCAACCTCGGCGTGGTGGGTTCCGACGACGAGCACGTGCTGATTCGCTGCATCCTCCAGACGTTGGCGCTCGACCAAAAATTCGGGTGAATAAGCGATCTTCAAATGCGGATACGCTTCATGATAGCGCTGCGTGGTTCCCGGGACGACGGTGCTCTTGATGACCGCTGTGAACCCGCTTGGCAGCGCATCCAACACCTCTTCCACGATGCTGGTGTCGCACGCTCCAGTGGCCGGGTCAGAAGGTGTCGGGACGGCGATGTAGGCCATGTCAACGTTGGCAACGACGTCATCAAGCGAGGTCCCTCGAGCCGGGTCGTGAACGAAGAGCTCGTGCGCTGAGGCAAAGCAATGTTCAATCGCACCTCCCACCATGCCCGCACCGATGATGCCAATTTTCATTTCATTCACCTGTGAGGGTTTGGGTTTAATTTTCCGTCCCGTGCCATGGTCGAGGCATAGAGCAACGACGCCGGCGTTCCACAGTCCACCCACGTTTCGGCCCCGACGGTGAGGATGGTCGCAGCCCCTTCCCTGACGTATTGACGGGTGACGTCGGTGATGGAAAAAGCATCACGGGTCGCTTCAACGGCACGGTCCAAACGTTCCCAAAACCGTTCATCAAACAAATAAATGCCGCCGATGGCCAAGTTCGAAGGAGGAGTTGCGGGTTTTTCGACCACGTCACGGACCACGCCCTCTTCGTCAAGAACCGCGACACCGAACGCCTCGGGTTTGGCTTCTTCACGCGCGATGAGCACGCACCCTGGTGGGTCAGATGCATGCCGAAAAGCGTCGACATGTTCAGCGAATTCCAAGGTCGTGATGTTGTCGGAGAAATAGACCATCAAGCGGTCCCCTTCGTTGTAGGGACGGGCCAGCGAAAGAGCATGGGCGACGCCCAAGGGCTCTTCCTCAATGACGTAATGCAAACGCTCACCGGGCAACCCTTGCCCGATGTGAAGGGCGATTTGGTCAACAAAACGGTTGGCGACGATGGTGATGTCCTTGATGCCTGCACGCCGAATGGTTCCGAGCGCATAATCGATCACGGGCCGGTCATACAAGGGCAGCATCGTTTTCTGCGCATAGGTGGTGAAGGGATGAAGGCGACGACCGTGGCCACCAGCGACAAGGATGGCTTTCATGGTCATGAAGCGGAACAAAGCAAGACGGTTTTAGAAGGTGCTCCTCAAGCGTCGCTTTCCGAGGACTCCTCCATGAGTTTGGCAAGGGCTCCGTCCTCGGCGTTGGCCTCAAACCATCCCGAGGCCACGAGGTCTCCCAGTCGCTTCACGCCCGCTTCGATGTTGTCCATGTCGCGCGCTTCGGCTTTCGCCCATTGCCGTTGGGCTTCTTCAGCGTAGCGATGGTTGGCCTCTTCGACCAGCGTTTCCGCTACGCCCAATTCCCCTTCCAAACCGATGTAATCGGCTTCATGAATCGCCGGGTCCACCCGTTGCTTGGCCGGGTCGACGGCCGTTTCACTGCGGTCAAAAGCGGGACCTTTCTCATCCTTGCCACGAGGGCGAAGCTGGGTCTCGTTGGTGGCGATTCGTCCGGCGGTGGTGCTGAAGGCCACGTGAAGGTGGTCCGCTTCCGAAGGGTTGAGGTCCAGCCCGTGCAATTCTTCCCACCCGAACTCGATGCTGTCGAGCAACCGGGTCAAGCGTTCTTGCAGGGTGGTGCGCTGGCGCACTCGCCATAAGAGCATCAACAGGGCCACACCGAAGACTCCAACCAACCCGGTGGCGATGGACCGCAGGGTTGCACCTTGGAGATACATCACCAAGGCCAGAACGTTCGCTAGGCCTACCAGGGTCCATGTTATCACGACGGCGCGACGCTGGGCCGCTCGTTCGTTGAGAAAGAATTGCTGGACCAATTCCTTGTTGCTCGACATGGACGTTCACCTAACGTTGCGCCACGGCTCGAATTTTGTCAAGCGTGGCTTCGTCGAGTTCCGTGTCGCTTGACCATCCCATCGCTTTCAATCCGTTGGCAATGCTGGCATCAACGATGGTTCCCATTCGCTCAATGGCGTACTGAAACAACAAGCCGCACGCAAGAAGCGTGGCGAGACCGAATTCCCAGCGCGAGAGCCAGCCGACGCCCAGCGAAAGCAGGGCGATGACGATGGAACCGATGACGATGCGCCCTTTCACCTTCGAGCGGGTGGCGTGAGCGTCCAGAATTCGTTGCGCCCCCTCTCGCTTGGTCATGCCGCCCATGGCCGTTGCACGAGCGCCCTCATGGTGAAGATGCCGCCTGGAGTCGCAGCCATTCGTTGATCTCTCGGAGGTGATCGTGTTGGGCGTTGCTTTCCGTCGCCGATTCCGACACCAAGACACTGTCATTCATCGTGAAATGCCCTCGTGGCTGAGCGATCAAGTGTTGCAACAAGTCACTCATGGCCGCTTGCATCTTGGCGGTTTGTTCAACTTGGACATTCAGCAGGCGTTCCATGCTGTTGAACACCACATCGTTGCGTTCTTGTCGGGCTTCGAGCGCTTTCGATGCCGCTGTCATGGCCTCCTCTTGGCGTTGCAACAACTCCCTGGCAGCCGGACTGCCCACGGCGTCGCGACGGTGCAATTCCTCGATGGCTTTGTTCAATTCCAGATGCCGTTTCGAGAGGGCGCGCTGAAGTTGTTCAACCTGCGAATTTGCTTCTTGGAGTTGTCCTGAAATTGTTGCGGTGTGACGATGCATGCGTCGAATCGCCGAACTGTGATGGGTTGATTCGGTCAGGAAGGCCACCACGATGGCCATGCCGAGCGCCATTTCCGGATGGACCATCATTGAGGTTGCCAATATCCACGTCAAACTTCCTGAAACCACCGAGCGAATCAATCCCATGCGTTGTATATACGACGCCGTTGCATAAAGCCCCACGCCGGGACAGCCGTGGGACCCCTACAGGGGAAGCAGGATGAAACAATCGTCGTCCACTTCGAGCAACATCCCGGTTGAGAGCAAATGGTCCAACGCTTCGTCGGCTTCAGCGTCGTCGATGTTCGAGGAGCGAGCGTGTTCAAAAATCGCTTCAAGGGTGGCCACGGGCTCCCCTTTCGCCAATTCTCGCTCAATGCCCATCACGATGGTTTGGCAGGCGATGGCCAACAACGGGTCGTCGGTGTTGTCGTGCGGCAAAAGGTCAAGGAAAACGTTCGAAGGATGGCGCTCCACCTCCTCCGCTTGCTCTTGGTCGGTTGCCTCCAAAACCCGCTCGCCCAAGCCCCGCAGAGGGTGAGGCTCGTTGAGGTCAAAACAATCGAAGAGGTTGCGCTGATGGGGATCCTCCTCCTCCTCGCTCTCTTCATCCCCAAGGTCAAGGCGTCGACCAAGGTCGTCAAGGCGTTGCAGCCGTTGGTCGATCACGATCTTTTCCCGCAGCAAATCAACGGCCAAAAGGTCCATCGCCATGTTGGCTTGCTCCACCAGCCAGTCATGGACGTTCCAGTTCGGATTGATGCCCATCATGGTGTCGGCCAATTGGCGAACTTCTGCCGGCATGTCCTCAGCAGACACACGGCTTTCCTGTTCATTTTGCCCATCGTCTGCCATGTTCAATGTTCCCGCTTGACAGCCTATGAAACCTACCCTCCTTCAGCGTCATCCCCTGCTGCTTTTTCCAACCTCATACGGCAAAACACGCCACGGAGCAAAAGGCCCGTCCGTTGAAGCGGCCCGTTCATGACCGTGGGTTTCGTTCATGTAGGCGTGTCTTTTGGGCCGAACCATGAGTGACCATCGCATCACGGTTCTTCCAGGCGACGGGACGGGCAGAGAGGTGGCGTTGGAAGCCCAGCGCATCCTCGACACCATCCAAGCTCACACCAATCACGGCTTCCAACAGACCGTGATTCCCTGCGGCGGTCAACATTATCTTGAGACGGGCGAAGAATGGGCCGAAGGCTCCTTTGAGTTCTGCAAGGAGGAGACGGACGCCATCTTCCTCGGCGCCATCGGTCATCCCGGCGCTCGCTTGCCAAACGGGGACCTCGCCGGTGGCTCGGTGATTTTGGGCCTGCGAAGCGGCCTCGACTTGTATGCAAACGTCCGTCCCATCAAACTCTACGAGGGCGTGCCGCACAAGATTCACGGGGGATTCCGTCAAATCTGGGAACCGGGAATGGTCGACATGACCATTCTTCGAGAAAACACGGAAGGCCTCTACCACGCGCTTCTCCGTCGCAGCGCTGACCGCGCCCAAGGTCGCCCCGAGTATGAACCAGCACCGATGACGTTCCCCGGCCTCGAAGGTGAGGTTGCGTACGACCCGCGTCCAATTTCCCGCCGAGGCTCCGAACGCTTGATTCGTATGGGCTTTGAAATCGCTCAAACGCGGAACGGTGCCCCCGGCGACGGCGTTCGGCGGGTTTCGTGCATTGACAAATCCAACGTCACCCGAGGTTGCCAGCTGTTCCGGGCGACCTTTGAGGACGTGGCGGCTTCCTATCCGGGGACCGAAGTCGATTACGGCTACATCGATGCATTCATGCAATGGATCACGCGCTCCCCCGAGCACTACGACACCGTCGTGACCTCGAACATGTTTGGGGACATCGCCACCGACCTTGGAGCCGTCCTTCAAGGCGGCATGGGGATGGCTGCATCGGGCAACATCGGAGATCACCATGCCTTCTTCGAACCCGTGCACGGGTCTGCTCCCAAACACGCCGGACAGAACAAGGTCAACCCCATCGCTTCCATCAACTCCATTCAGATGATGATGGATTACCTCGGTCGCAAGAACAACGACGACGACCTCGTTGCTATTGGCCGTCTCATCGATGACAGCGTGGCCGACCACCTCAAGGAAGGCAAGATGCTGACCTACGACATCGGTGGAACCGCTTCCTGTTCCGACGTCGGCATCAGCATCGCCGACCGCTTGGCGGCCAAGCTCAAAGAACGCTGACCTCGAATGCAGTCCTTTGCTAGCAGGTACCGAGTCACTCGAGTAGCGGATCGATAAGCTCCGGAGCTCGAGGGAACACCACGAGGACAGCAATGACGATGACGACGATTGTTAGGTAATCCTTGGTGCTCATGTCCTTTGGTTGGTCCTTTTCATCAGATTGTTTCGACTGTTTCCACATCGAGGTGATGGTCCACCACGAAAGGGCCAACAAGCCAACAACGAGGAAGAACGGGAGCGCGCCTGCCATCATCGATCCGATGGGTGTCATACGATGAGAGATTCACACGTCGCCTTAAATTTTCATCCAGCGGGGCGCGTTCGTCCCCCAATGCAAGCGGAGATTGTCAAGGCTGTTTCAAGGCTGAAAGCATCTCGGCGAGCCCTTCGTTCAGGACCGCTTGGTGGTCGTAGGCCTCGTCAAGGTCCACTTGCCCTTCGTCAGCCGCCACGGCAAGCATGGTGTTGAGTGCCCTGGACAATTCATCCACAATGGTGATGCTGCCTTGTTGAGCCGAGCGGGAAAGCGGGTTCAGGTCAATGACGATGACGGTTTTCCCCATCGCGACCAAGGCGTTGCAACGGTCCCCATCCTCCAACGGCACGAGAATGACGTCGCTTTCGAGGATGCCTTCTCGGTGGCAGGCCGCTCGTGGGCCCTTCAAGCCCGGAATGTGCGCATCGGGCGCATCGCCGAGAACCGCTACATCGAGACTCAGCGCTGCCTTTCGCTCGTTGATATGACCGAGAATTGCCTCCATTCGTTCGGGCGTTCGGTAGAAGATGTTCACCTCCACCGGGCACGAGAGCACGTTGGCCAGCCGAAGCATTTCATCGCAGGCCAGCGCGGCGACGTTGCCGTTGATGCTCAACACCGGACGCTGGGCAGCCTGCAGGGCGGCCAACGCTTGCCGGGATGCTCGAAGGGCACTGTCCGTGGTTCGCTCGCCTAAGAGGTAGTCAAAGGCCTCGCCACGCCCGTGGGCGATCATGGCACTGTCAGCGAGCATCCCCTTTTTCGCGGCCACCTCCAATCGGTGCCGCATCAGCAACGAAGCATACCGTGGGTGGCTGGGGTCGGCCGCGATGTCGTCCATGCTATCGCCTCAAAGGCCCTTGACGAGCATGCTCATGTCAAGCGGGGCGACGCCACGGTTGATGACACTGGTGGACACGACGTCCAAGCCACACTCGTGCCACGATTTGAGGTCGTCAAACACGATGCCACCGCTGGCTTCGAGGACGACGTGTTCGCGAACGCCTTGCTCTTCCATTTGTTCGCTGATGGCTTTGCATTGTTCTGGCGTGAAGTTGTCGAGCATGATGACCAAACGGTCCACCCCCTCTCCACTTCGTCGTTGAGACCAAACCATCGCCGCCATGATGGCTTCTTTTTCTGTTCGGGTTTCAACCTCCAAGAAGGCACCAACGTTCGATGGATCCACCTGCTGCAGGTAGGTGACCAAACGCTCTGCATGCGTTTCAAGTTCTTCGTGCATGCTGGCCAAGTCGTTTTCCTTGATCATCACCGCATCGTCCTTCGACAGCCGATGGGTCAAGCCCCCGCCCATGTGAACCGCCCACTTGTCAAGCAGGCCCCACACGGTTTTTCGGGTGCATGCAATCTGCTTGGGTGCGATGGCCGACCAGCGCTTGGCTTCCGAGGCGATGCCTGAGAGTTGTCCCAAGGCGTTGAGCGCCAAACGCTCCACGGCCAGGACATCGTCCCGAGCACCGCTGAACACCGCGATTTCATCACCGGATGACACGCGCTTGCCGTCGCCGGCAAACCACGACACACGCACCGATGGCGCCCAGATTTGAAGGATGTAATCCACCACGGCGCATCCCACGACCAACCCGTCTTGACGAGCAAAAACAGTGGCCTCAATGGAAGGTCCTGCGCCGGACAGGGGCATGTCAATACCGTCGTCGCCCACCATGGCGCTGACCCAACGGTCGATGCTCGCCATCAATTTCCGACTCGGCCCGTCCTCCATGGTCCACAATTCGTGGCCACGGTCGTGGGGCAGTGGCGGGGTCTCGGCCATGTGGGATGGAGGTCGGGCCACCACTTGAAAGCACCTCCCCGACGACCTTTTGTGGCGGGCCCCCTCGACCCACCATGGTTCGGGTCACGGTGGTGGGTGCGGGCCTTGCGGGCTTGGCAACGGCGTTGTATGCGACCACGGCCGGCCATCACGTCGTGGTGCTTGAGCGCACGGAGCGCCTTGGCGGCCGGGGCACGTCACAAACCGTCGACGGTGCCCCCTTCGGCTATGGACTCCATTTGTTGCTCAAGAAAGGCCCCTTGATGAAACTGGTCCGAACCATCAGCCGACTGCCCATGGTCCTCGCCTCGCCACGCAACGATCGTCTGATGATCCCCGGCCACGGCATGGTGCGTCCACGCAACGATGTGAAACAAGCGGTTTCCCATCGCCGTGCTCTTCGGGCCATCGATCGTGAGGCTCCCGTTGTTCGAGCAACATCGCTTCTTGCAGGTTCAGGTTTGCCCGAACACGGTCGTCGTTACCAAGCGCTGCAGAAGCATCGTCTTGCCTGGGTGGGCGAGGGCTGGGCGGGGCTAGCCGGCCGGATGGCCGCTGCTCTGGACGAAGTGGGGGTGTTGATGGAGTCCAATTGCACCGTCTCTTCGGTGAGCCACGGGCGCGTTGATTTGGAAGATGGTCGAACCTTCGAGAGCGACGTTGTGGTGTT
The DNA here is from genome assembly GCA_023254355.1 of Candidatus Poseidonia sp. Classification (GTDB taxonomy): domain Archaea; phylum Thermoplasmatota; class Poseidoniia; order Poseidoniales; family Poseidoniaceae; genus Poseidonia. The sequence continues at coordinate 10,464 of JALRLR010000012.1, read as the reverse complement.
GGCCTGCGGCTACCAACAAGCCCGCACCTTGCTCGAACCCATTGCACCGACGCTCCTTGAGGGGTTGGCCACCGTCAAAGCCAGCACCGTCGATGTCACGCTTGGTTCCCGGCCGTTGGGGTCCCTTCATGGGGTGCTGGACCCCGAAGAGGGCGCCTACGTGCTCGACTTGAGCAACGTGCAACCTCGGCTTCAACTCGAAGGCGCCTACCTCTCGGCGGTGATGGCCGAACGGGAGGGAGAATCCGGCGACGAACGGTTGGACCGACTTGACCGCTTTTTGCATCGGCATGCCACGGGCTGGGACGCCCATGTGCTTCATCAGCGGCGGCAACGTTCGGTGGTGGTCCAGACCTCGGGACGAAAACCGAGCTTCGATGCCTGTGCCGAACACGGTCTTCTGTTCGCCGGCGAATGGGTGGCCAGCGACCATTCGCTGGCCGACGCAGCGGTTGAGACGGGGCGATTGGTCGGTCAAAACATCGCACGAGCGTTGAATTGAACGCTTATTCACCGCCTCCTGTTCCCCACACCATGCGCTTCGTTTCTTGGAACGTCAACGGGCTGCGAGCGGCGATTCGAAAGGGCATTGACGGCTATTTTTCTTCGTTTGAGGCCGATGTGACGATGCTCCAAGAGACCCGCACCTTGGACGACCAACTCCCCGCTGACTGGTCGTGGCCGTCGGGGTGGAACGTGACCCTCCACCCGGCGGAAAAAAAAGGCTACTCGGGGGTTGCCACCGCTTCCGTGCAACCGCACACCGTTTTGGGTCGTGGAACGGGCGGTGCCCTTGACCCCAACGACCTCGAAGGGCGCGTCCTGACCTGCGAGGTGCAGGGCGTGGTCTGCATCAACACCTACCTGCCCAGCGGGTCAAACAAAGACGAGCGTCAAACCTTCAAGGAGGGTTGGATGGCGGAATGGCGGGCATGGCTCAAACCCTACCTCAACGACCCTCGTCCCGTGGTGGTGTGCGGCGACCTCAACATTGCCCACACCGAAGACGACATCTGGAACCCAAAAGGGAACGTCAAGAATTCCGGCTTCTTGCCCCATGAACGAGCGTGGTTCACCGAGTTGCTGAGCGACGGATGGACCGATGCGTTTCGACACGTTGTGGGCGAAGGCGTGAAGACCTATTCTTGGTGGTCAAACCGAGGCCAAGCTCGCGCCAAGGACCGTGGCTGGCGAATCGATTATTTCCTTCTCAACGCCGCAGCCATGGCCCATTTTGTTGATTGCAGCATCGTGCGTCAAGGGGGTTTGGACGTTTCCGACCACGCTCCGCTTGTCTTGGACTTGGACCTTTAACCGTCCAGCCGTCCAAACCGGTGGCGAATTTTCGAAACGCCCCAATACACCGCATCCCGGAGCGGAAGCGGCACCAGCCATGCAAATGGAAACAAGACGGCGTAGTACCAGCGCATGGTCAACAGCAAACGAATGGCCCCCGCCGAGCGGACGTACGTCTTGCCGTTGCGAACCACATAGAGGGTGTCCATCGTTTGCAAACGCTGAGGAAAGGTGGCGATGAGGGCCTGACCTTCTTCGGATTGGATGCCTTGAATGGTCAGTTCCGCCGAGGGCGCCGTACGCTTTCGGAGGAACTTCGCAAGACCGTTGCACATCACGCAATGCGCATCGATCAGCAGGGTGGTGGCCGTCACGTCCTCACCCGTTGTGCTGCTCTTCCACATCGCCAAGCACCACGAGCAAGGCATCAACTCGATCGCGAAGTGATTGCAAGTCATGGTCGGTCACGCTGATGCAAAGCGAGGACCGCCCGTTCACCGTCTCGATGGTCACGTCATGTCCCTGATTCTCGGCGGCTTCCTTCAGCGCGTGAGCCATGTCATGCTCGCCTGACCAACGGACGTCCATCACGTGCTCCTCGGTCATGTTGTGACCTTGGGGTGGGCTGATATGAGGCTAACCGTTCCACCGAGCATGGCGCAGCCGCTTGATGACCCGTACGTGTTGGCGGGTGCGGGCGGGGTGGTCCTGGGCGAGGGGAGAACCTCCCACGAAGGGCGCCGAGCCATCTTGCTCGTTCGAGGCGATGAGAACACGCGGGAAATGATCGATTTGGCCCGAACGATGGGCATCACCATCGTCGAAACGCTGACGCAGGTGGGGCGAGTGGACCCTCGGACGTATTTCGGCAAAGGTCGCCTGTTGGACATCGCCGAAGAATTTGCCAGTTTGGTGGACGGCCATCCTTGGCAAGGGGTGGACCTTGTTCTGCTCCATACCAACGCCACCGCCCGGCAGTTGGTCGGCGTCAATTCCTTGCTCGGTGTGGAAATCTGGGACCGAGTGCGGTTGTTGCTCTCCTTGTTCACCTCCCACGCTTCGTCGGTTGAAGCACGCACGCAGGTTCGAATTGCACGCCTTCAATCGGACCGAACCGTCTTGCGTGAACTGGCGAATCAACAAACCACGGGCGAGCGAGCGGGATATGGCGGAGGGGGTGTCACGGCCCTGCAAAACGTGCTGGCAAACCTCAATCGGGAATTGACGAACCTTCGCCGTCGCCAGCGCAACCACGTCAACGCACAGCGTGAGCACCGACGGCAACGGACGAGAAGCGGGGCCATGACCGTGGGCTTTGTCGGCTACACGAACGCTGGCAAATCCTCTCTCTTTCAACGATTATCGGGAAAATCGGTGTTGGTCGAGGACAAATTGTTCTCCACGCTGGAAACCACGGTGGGGAGGATGGAGAAAAGCCCACGAATTTTGTTGGTGGACACCATCGGATTCATTGATAATATACCAAATGCCACTTTAACAGCATTTAAAGCAACTATTGCAGAAGCAATAGATGCCGATTTAACCCTCATTTTGGTTGACGCCTCTGACCCCCTCCCTGAACTTCGACGAAAGGTGGAAACCACCCGTCGAGAGGTGATGGAACGCCAGGATCACGACGAAGCGTTGGGGGCTGAACTGCCTTCCTTGCACTTGGTGTTGACCAAAATCGATGCGGTGGATGAGGATGGGTTGTCCAACGCTAAAGCCACCGTCGCCGAATTTGGATTTGCCTCCCCGACCTGCATTTCGACCCATCAGGGCCTCGGCTTAGAAGCGTTGCAACGGACGGTACGTGAGCGTTTGTACGGAGCCCCTGTCACCGTGATCGTGAACCCGCCGACGACGGCAACGGATGAGGCGAGTGAGCGCATCGTCGCCGACGTTTACGAACGCGGCATGGTGGAGCGTGTGGACCGCATCGATGGCCAACCGATTCGGCTTGAAGCGTGGTTGTCAATTGAGCATCAAGCTCGTTTGTGCGCTCGCTGGCGCCAACGCATTGAAATCAAGTAGGACCGTCACCACCCGGCACCATGGCCGATGAGACGAATGAAGCGGCCTACCTTGAAGAAATGGTGGAGGAAACGCCGCTTCTGTTCGCCTCGTCTGAAGCCGTGCTCACCATCGACGACCCGCGCATGCATCCGGTGGGAAAGGCAACGGCGGTGTTTTTGTTGTTCACCTGCCTCCTGGGCTTCCTCAACGGACTGGATTACGCCTCGCCCAACGACGGTTTGGTTCGTCCGGACGAATTCGTCTACCGCTTGGCGCAAACCGCTCCGGATGACACGGCCACGTTCAGAGGCGTGGTGGTGGACGACACCGGCTCTCCTTTGGTGAACGCGACCGTTTACGTCTCTTGGTTGGACGACGCTTCGCAGTTTTGGGTATCCGATGAAAACATGACCGATGAACAGGGCGCCTATCTTCTTGAAGGTCTGGACCCGGGACTGGTTCGTGTTGACATCATCGTTACGCGCGACGGTCACCGCGACGTGTATTCCAACCGAGTTCTCCTCTCCCCGCCTGCGCTGATCGAACCGATCGGGTTCACCACGCTCGACTTTTCCTTCCCTTCATCAGCGGCGTTTGCTGCAACCCCCTGCGAGAACGGCAACCAATCCGATTGCGAAATTCGTACCATTGACTTGACCTCCACGCAGATGGACCACCCCTTGATGGATCCGAGTGCAGCCACAGGCTACATCCTCGTTGGTTTTGGTTTCATGGGCTTGGCCCTCATTGCCGCAGGATTTTCGATCTGGTCCCTGAAATCGGGTTCGGTGCTCATCCTCCGCACCTCGGCCATCCTCTCCTTTTTCACGATGGGGCACTACTATTCTGCCTGCATTTTCGGACTGATGGCGTTCTTGCTCACGTTCGCCGTCCCCCGCCGCCAAATCCCATTGACGGGTTGATGACGTCAAACCCACGCCACGGTTCCGGTGTCAACGTCGTACATGGCGCCGTGAACGGTGGCCCCCGCTTTCAGCAACGGGTGCGCTTGCAGGGCGGCGACATCGCTGGCCAATTTTTCCAGAGGCTCCTCAATGAGCCGCGGCGTGAACGAAGAGAAGTCCAGCCCGCTGGCGTCTTCCAGCAACCCTCGCAATTCCTCCAAGCCTCGACTGGCCATGGCGCAACGGGTGTGAGGCATGATGACGATGCACTCGCAATCGAGCACATGGCTGGCCAGCACGACGTCGTTCACCACTTCGGGATTGAGTTGGCCGCCGGCGTTGCGAATCACCTTCATGTCGCCTTCCTTCAAGCCAAACACGGCGTGGGGGACGATTCGTGAATCCATGCAGGTGAGCAGCAACAAGCGTTGACCCGCCAGCCCGGGTACACCTTCCGCCTCAAACGATTCAGCATAGGCCGTGTTGGCGGCTCGCAATTGGCTGAGCAAAATCGGCTCACCGTTCATGGCTTGAATGCCTCATCGGTAGCCCTTGATTCTTGCTTGGACGGAAAGGCCCCTGATGGGCGCTTCATGAAGCGCACGAGCGACCAACTTATGGTGGGACGGTCCTGTCACCTACCCATGGACCTCACCTCAGCGACGTGGATGGTCCGTTCGCTGGGCGAACCCGTGTCCTGTGTCCACACGACCTCGGACCGAACCGTTTTCGCCGGCGGGTGGAACGGTCGAGTGGCGTGTTGGGACGGTGAAGGGTCCAGCCTCTGGACGGTTCAAACCGAAGACCGCATCAGCGCTTTTGCCATCAACGACAACCTCGTGGTCGTGACCAGCGGCCTCCATTTGGTGGCGCTTGACCGAGCAACGGGTGAAGAGCGCTGGCGCTACGCTTTGGAAGGAAGCGCCGATGCCGTGGTGTGGCAAGATGATACCTTGCTGGCCGTGTCCTCCGTGTACGACATCGAACACAACGATTTCATCGAGTCAGCCGTTTGGTGTTGCACCACGGAAGGGGAACTTCGGTGGGTCGAGCGCTTGGATGAACGACCCTGGTCGGTGCTGGTCACGGCGGAAGGTGTGTTTGCCGGACTCGGTCGCCCGCGTTGTGGCCACCTGGTGCTTTCTTCCCCTCCGTTCACTCACGTGCTTCCTCCGACCGATTCGCCCACCACGTGCGGGTCTGCCGCGCATGGCCGTGCCTATTTTGGCCAAACCGATGGCACGGTGCGGTCGCTTGATGGCACCGTTTTGTCCACCGAATCGGCTTCAGTTGAACACCTCTCGTGCATGGTGAAAGGGTACGTGGTTACCACCGATACGGGTCATGCTGTGGGTCGAACCGACGAGGGAATCGAGTGTTGGTCTGCCAAAGGCGAATCGGTCACGTGTCAAATGGAAGCCTTCGTCGATGGTGACGTGGCGATGGTTTGGCTCGCTCGAAAGGACGGCCAGCGTGGTTTGCTCGAAGTGTGGCGCTCCGATCGTTCCGGAAGGCTTGCCCATGCAAGTTTGGGTCGAGTCCATTCCATGCATCATCTTGCCGACCGTGCGGTGGTGGGTTGCGAGGACGGCGAAGTGTTGGTGTGGGACCAAAGCCTGCTGAATCGTCGCCTTGAGCAGGCTCCGTCAACGAACGACGAACCCGAGGACGAGCGAGCATCGGCCTTGCAAGCCAAACTTCGGGCGCTACGACAGGCCTGAAGCACGCCGTGCGTTCATGCGCGCTTTGGTCCCGTCATGTTTTCGGGGCGGACCCAAGCATCGAATTCTTCGTTGGTCAAGTAGCCCAATTCCAACGCGGATGCCCGAAGCGTTGAACCTTTTTCGTGGGCGTTTTTCGCAATCTTGGCCGCTTTGTCATACCCGATGTGGTTGTTGAGGGCCGTGACCAACATCAGTGAATTTTCAAGATGGGCTTGGATGTTGGCTTCGACCGGCTCCAATCCTTCGACGCACCGCGTCCGGAAGGTTCGGCAAGCGTCGGTCAAGAGGTCAACCGAATGGAGGAAATTGTGAATCATCATTGGCTTGAACACGTTCAACTCAAAGTTGCCCTGACTGCCACCGATGGTGATCGCCGTGTGGTTGCCCATGACCTGGCAGCACACCATGGTCATGGCTTCCGATTGTGTTGGGTTCACCTTGCCGGGCATGATCGAGGACCCGGGTTCATTCGCCGGCAGTGCCAGCTCGCCCAAGCCGCAACGGGGTCCCGAGCCCAACCATCGCACGTCGTTGGCGATTTTCATCAAGGAAGCCGCCAAGGTGTTCAAGGCGCCGGAGGCGGCGACGATGGCATCGTGGGCGGCCAATTGGGCGAACTTGTTCTCCGCTGAACAGAACGTCAGGCCGGTGATGTTGGCGATTTCATCGGCCACCATCTGCGCAAACAACGGGTGGGCGTTGAGCCCCGTGCCCACGGCGGTTCCTCCCAGCGCCAATTCAAACAAATCGTCCATCGCAAAGTCCAATCGACGAAGGTCGGCATCGAGTTGAGCCACCCAACCCGAGGCTTCTTGCCCCAAGGTCAACGGAACCGCATCCATGAGATGGGTTCGGCCAATTTTGACGATGCCCGCCCACGCCTCTGCCTTTTGAGCCAGTGCGCTACGAAGGGCCCGCACGCTTGGGAGGAGGCGATGAGTCATCGCTTCAGCTGCAGCGATGTGCATGGCGGTCGGGAACGTGTCGTTGGAGGATTGGGCTCGGTTCACGTGGTCGTTGGGATGAACCGGCGCTTTGGAACCCAAGACGCCGCCCGCCATCTCGATGGCTCGGTTGGCAATCACTTCGTTGGTGTTCATGTTTGATTGCGTCCCGGAGCCCGTTTGCCACACTCGCAGCGGAAAATGGTCGTTGAGTTGGCCCTCCAACACTTCTTGAGAGGCGGCGATGATGAGGTCGCCCACCTCAGGGTCGAGTTGTTTGAGGGCCACGTTGGTCTTGGCCGCCGCTTGCTTGAGCACACCGAAGGCCCGAATCACGCCAACGGGCATCGTGTCGTCGGCGATGTCGAAATTGATGAGTGAACGGGCGGTCTGGCACCCGTAGTACCGGTCAGCGGGGACCTCGAGTTCACCCATCGTGTCGGTCTCGATCCGCACTTCGCCTGCGGGGGCGTTAGCGGCTCTTGAGGGCCCGGTGTGGGTTGTTGGCGTCGGCGCTTGGCCTCCTTCGAGGCTGTCTTGAATCATTTTGGCAATCGTTGCCGAGCGCCCATCGTCACGCCCTTTCCCCACTTTTCGGTCAAGTTTCTTGGCGAGGTCTTCGGGGAGGCTGATGCTGATGATGCGGCGGTCGCCGGCACGGTGTTTGGCCATGAAGGCGGCATTAATTACTTATTAATAAAACTGGTGAAACGAGATTCACCGACGAATCAAGACCGCCTACGAGGCGTCGCCAGCCACGATTTTCTTCAGGAGGCGCAGCGTTGAACTTTCGCCCTTCGAAAGATTGGGAACGGCCCGCATGTCCTCCACTTCGGCCCAAGCTTCCCCGAGGCGTTGTTCCATCCATGCATCGAGGAACCAAGGGTGAATGTAGGATGAACGGCACACCGTGCGCGTGTTTCCCAAATCCGCCGCTACGGTGTCAATCACCGCCAACATGGCTTTGTTCAGGGCCGCATCGGTGGTGGGCGGGACCCAGTCATCGCCGTCCACGAGCTTCTCAAGGCTTTCAACGGCGGGCAATCGCTTGATCCACGCTCGCATTTCGGAAGCGGTTCGGGGTTGAGTGAGGAAGGCTAAGCGCTCAGCACAGCGAGACGTGGCGGCCCAGGTGCGGAAATTCTTGGCCGTGAACCCCTCGCCGCTGGTTGCCCGGATGTACTGATTGATGTGTTCGGCCTTGAGGTCAACTTCGTTGCCCGCTTCGGAGATGTACATGAACAAATCAGCGTCCTTCGCCCCCAAGCGGTTGGTTCGGAGAATCAAATCAACCAAATGGTCATCTTCGATGGTGATGTCCCAATCCTTGCCCGATTTGCCCGTGAAGGTGAACACCACGTCGTGGCGACCTTCAGCTTGGTCGCCCTTGATGTGTTTGACATGCATGGATTTCAGGGTCGTGAGGCCGTAGGATTCGTTGGAACGTGCGTATTCATCGGAGCCGACGCGGATGTTGTACAAATCCATCAAACGGACGACCAGGGCGGCCACGGTGTTGAGCGACATGGTGTTGTCCTCGATGTCGATGGCCACCTGTTTTCGCAAACGTGGAAGTTGAGCGGCAAAGTAGGCCACGTCATCGTACTTCATTTCCGCCGTGATCTCGGTCCAGTCGGGGTGGTAACGGTATTGCAACCGACCTTTCACATCCCGACCCGTCGCTTGAATGTGGCCGCGTGGGTTGGGACAAATCCAGACATCCGTCCATGCGGGGGGCAAACCGAGCGCGTTCCATCGGGCAATTCGGTCGTCTTCCTCAATCAATTCCCCATCGGGCGCCCGGTAGGCCCATTCCACCTCGCCATCTCTCTCGGCCACGTTTTCCCGGGTGACGCCGACCAGGCTAGGGTCACTTCGCACCAAGGTGGCCCTGCGGAGCGCTTCGTCAGCATCCACAGGCATATCGCTGGCTTCTGCAAACAATCCTTGAACTTAGGGGCGAAACCCTTCCTCCATGTCGGGTCCAATGCCCACCGAGACCACACCGCCGCGATAGACGCCTCGATACATCAACATGGTCTGGAAGGGCACGACCACTTCACCTTCAGCCGAGACCGCAATCAGCCCACCGCGACCCCCCAGCGGGGCCACCTCGTCCAGCACGCGCTTCGATGCTTCTTGAAGCGACATCGTACGATGGTTCACGGCGGTCGTGTGCGCCGCTGCCGTCCGAATGAAGGCTTCACCCACCCCCGTGCACGACACCGCCACTCGGTCGTCGGCCCAGGTTCCGGCTCCGATGATGGGGGTGTCGCCGACACGACCCAGCGGTTTTCCCGTCATGCCGCCCGTCGAGGTGGCGGCGGCGAGTTGACCGTTGGCATCGAGGGCTACCGCGCCCACCGTCCCCCAGCCGTTTTCTTCACCGTCATGGTCAAGCAGGGCGTCGTCTTCATCGGTGGCGCCCGGCCGCAATTTAGCGTCCCGCCATTTTTGCCATTGGGCTTGACGCAACTCGGTTTTCAACCAGTCGTTGCCCACCTGTTCAACGCCCGCCGCACCACCGAAGTCGTCGGCGGCTTGGCCCACCAACATCACCGGCCAACCTTGCTGGAGAAGGTGGTGGGCGACGCGAACAGGATGTCGCGACTGCGTCAGAGCGACCACGGAACCGGCCGCTCGGTCCGTCCCACGCATGACGCTTGCATCCATCGTGATGCGTCCTTCGGCATCAAGCACGGAGCCGCGTCCGGCGTTGAACAGCGACTCGTCTTCCATGGCTTCCACGGCCAACGTCACGGCTTCAAGGGCGTCGAGCGAACCGTCGGCCAACTGAGCTCCCAACCGCTTGAGAAGGTCATGCATGCAACGCAAGCGTTGCGGATCGGCATCGGTCATGCCGCGCCACGGCCCGTCGCCTCCTGCGCCACCGTGAACGGCGAGCAGGACCAAGCGTTCACCTCACTCGATGACGGTGCAGCGAATGATTTGTTGAGGTTCTGCAGGGCGGTCGCCGGGGAGTTTTCGGCAGCGCTCGATGGTGTGGACCACGTCCATGCCCTCGCTCACCGCCCCAAAGACGGCGTGGTTGCCGTTGAGCCATGGTGTGGGCACCGTGGTCAGGAAGAATTGGGAGCCTCCGGTGTTGCGACCGGCGTTGGCCATGGAGAGCACCCCCGGTTTGTCGTGCTTGAGGGCGAGGGCGGAAGGCTCGCAGGGAATTTGCCAGCCAGGGCCGCCGGTGCCGGCGCGACGGGACATGGGGTCCTTCGAGTGAGGGCAGCCACCTTGAATCATGAAGTCTTCAATCACGCGGTGAAAGTGGAGGCCGTCGTAGTGGCCCATGTTCACGAGTTTGACAAAATTGGCCACGGTGTCGGGGGCACTTCCGTGGAAGAGGTCGATGGTGATGTTGCCGGCGCTGGTTTCCATGAGAACTTGCATGACCCGACCATCAAGCGGCACTTCAAGAGGATTTGCACGCTTTGGCCCAAAGCACACCTTGATAATCCGAGCCATTGAGTTCCAGCCATGACCTCCCTCCTTGACCTTCCGTTTGCGACCATGGACGGCGAAACCACCACACTGCGCAAACTTGGCGGCAGCCGATGGTTGGTG
>JALRLR010000129.1 GCA_023254355.1 Candidatus Poseidonia sp. | reverse complement strand
GGTATCATAGAGTTGCTTGGCCCATTCAACGACCTTCTTGCCGAGATCGGGGCGACCAACGGAGACGATGAAGACGGTGTCACCGGAGACCATGAATTTGTCATCGATGACGTAGGTGGTGGAACCGGGCGTGTGACCGGGCGAGTGCGTGCAGAGGACACTCGGACCGGCGGTGTCAGAGAAGCCAAGGGTTTCACCGTCAACCACCTTGCGATACGCCACGTTGGATGTTCCGAAATCGCCTTCATGAGCCACGTAATCCACCCCAAACGCCTCGGCCAGCGCCGGTCCGCCCGAGATGTAATCGGCTTGAAGGTGGGTTTCGAACACGCAGACCAAGGTGAGGTTTCGCGATTCAGCGAATTCACGATAGAATTCCGTGTTTTTGCTGATATCAAACAGCATCAATTCGTTCCCGTGAATCAAACCGTAGGAACACGACGCCTTGCCGGGTCGGTTGAATTGCCACAGTTCGTAGTGTTCGGGCGTCGGAACTTGCTTGGCAACGAGCACGTTGCCCCAAGCAACAATTCCCTTTGACAACCATTGAATGTCAGCGAAACCGAACTCTTCAAGCATGTCAGCGATGAATTGAGCTGAACCCTCCTTGGCGCAAATCACTCGGATGGAGCGAGAAGCATCCAACTTGGCCACCGATTCCTCGGGTTGTTCGAGGAAATCGAAATACGGTATGTTGAGCAGTTCAATGTCCTTTGGGCCTTCAACATGAAACCGTTCAAAATCGGCCTCATTGCGGACATCCAAGTACAGATGAGGAAGACCGCTTTCGATCCACCCGTACATTTCGGCGGCCGTGAAGCTCTCGGACACAACCTCACCTCAACACATGAGTTGAATGTCGGCTTCTGCGGCGAAATCAAGGAAGGCGGCGGCGCCTGCAAAACTGACGCCCTCGACGAAGTCGTTCTCTTCGAAGCCGAAGACGTCCATCGTCATCTGACAGGCGATGAGCTCAACCCCAAGGGCCAGGCACATTTCGCGAAGTTCCGTCACGGTAGCGACGCCTTTGTTCTTGAACTGCTTCTTCATCAGCGAGGTGGCCATGGAATCAAACCCTGGTATGACGCCGCTCACGGCGTGAGGGATGGGCCAGTCAATCGCTTGGAAGGCCTTCGGTCCAAAGGGCATCTTCATTGGCATGGCAGGGTTGGCTGCGGGCGTCACCTTGGCTTTGATTTTGGGCTTCAACAACGGAAGGCCGTAAAACGTGAAGAAAATTTTCACTTCCATGTCCATGGCGGCGGCGGTTGAGGCGAGAATGAACGGCGGATAGGCCCAATCCAGGCTCCCTTGGGCGGCGATGATGGCCATTTTCTTCTTGGCCATCTCACTCACCGCGCTTCACGAGGAAGTAGTACTTGCCGTTCTCTTCAGCTTCCTCAATCATCTCGTGACCCACTCGATTGGCCCACGCAGGGATGTCCTTGCAGGAGCCAGGGTCGGTGGTGATGATCTTCAACACCTCGCCGGGGTTCATCGTGTCAATCTTCATTTTCGACTTGACAACGGGCAAAGGGCAACTCATTCCACTGCAGTCAATTTCATCGTTATGGCTCATCTCAGGTCCTCCTTCAGCATGTTTTGGGTTTCTTCAAGGCAATTCAACATCTTCTCCACCAGCGGACTTCCGATGCTGTAAATCACGCTCTGACCCTCCCTCTCCGAGCGGAGGATGCCGAGGTGATACATCTGCCTCAAATGTTGTGAAGTCACGGCCTGTGGAAGGCCAACGGTCGTTTGGATCTCCTTGACTTTCAACGGCGTGTTGCGAAGCAATTCCACGATGCGCAAGCGGTCGGGATGACCCAGGCACTTGATGACTTTCGAGACGTCCTGAACGAACGTCGCATCAAGAACCGTTTGGAACTCCAACAGGTGTTTCTCCACGTGGCATGCTTACCTCGGTCAATACATTAAGTTATCCTAATCTCTTAATATCTTGGCCAATGCCTTCTGTTGTGCAAATCAATGGGCTGCGTCGGTGCCGAAGCGAAAATCGCGATATGATCCTCAAACCAAGGAAAGGAGTTGAGGCACGACATCGAGCAAGTACTTGACGAGGACAACGGCAATCAGCACACAGAACACCCTGAGGATGTTTTCCGAAGAGATGTACTTCATGCCAAACAGAGCCCCCAGTTTCGCACCGACGTACGTCAACAGCGGGAGCGAGAGCAGAAACACGGCTTGACTTTGCAAGGTTTCCCAATCCTCCGTTTCGATGAAAAGAAGGTGGGTGATGATGGCCACGGGCACCACGACCATCATCAAATGAAGGCTGGAACCGATGGCTTTTCGCGTGGGGAGTTGGCCATATTGTTGCAAAACGGGAACGTAGATCACGCCCGCACCGATGGCCAAAATGGAGGAAAGCAGGCCCCCGATTCCCGTCCCAATGCGAAGTGGAAGGTGTTGAACGGGCAAGATGGCTTCCACAGGAGCGTCCACCGTGTCGGGGGGCGGAGCACCGGAGGATAATTTCTTGATCGTTTTTCGAAGCGACCAAACGAGCATCACGGTGCTGAGCAACTTGAAAATCAAATCCAAATCGCTCCCGAGGATTACGACGATGGCCACGCCGAGCAAGGCAGCCGGCACCGCACCAACCAATCCAGACTTCACGGCGCCGTCACTCACGTGGCCCTCTTTTCGATGGGCGAGGCCGCTGCCGTAACTCACCACGGCGGTCAAGGTGAGCGAGACGGCGATGAGGGCCCCATCGATGTCCCATCCCCCGACGTAATGGAGCAGAGGCACGAAAATCAGGCCACCGCCCATGCCGACGGGTGCAAACGTGAACGCAATCAAAAACACACCGAGTGCGAGGACGACTTGATCGAGCATTGCGGTTCCTCAACGGGCATGGTTGGATGTCCTTGGATGCGCTGCCCTCGGGCGAAGGTGAAAGTGTTTTCTTCCAGCGGTGCCAGAAATGGCCAGCTTGGTCCGAGAAGAGTCGGAAGCGGTGCAACATCCGGATTTATTCGTCAAGATGAAGCGGGCGAACGGGGTACTCAAGCCATGTTGCGTCGTTTTTCCAGTCAAACCCTTCCACATCGACATAGAGTTCCACCTCGTTGCCGTCGGGGTCCATCACGTAGATCTCGCTGTTGCCGTCGCGGGAGCTGGTGAAGACGATCG
>JALRLR010000128.1 GCA_023254355.1 Candidatus Poseidonia sp. | reverse complement strand
GCCAGCACGTCCGGCAGATGGCGACGCTCGTCCCAATAATCGTTCCATTCCGCACCGCCCACCTCCGCTCCCGCCCATGTGGTGACGGGGTTGAGCGGACCGATGACGTCGTCAGCGCACATCCGTCCGTCGTCGGTCGTGGGGTCGGCGGTGGAGCCTTCGTAGAGGGCATCGTAAACCATGGCTCGGCTTTCGGAGGAACCGTTGCGGTAGAACATCTCTTGGACACCGATCGAACCCGAGATGGGCACGATGGTCTTCAGATAGGGCGAGGGTTGCTGGGCCGCTTCCCAATTCGTGGTGCCGGCGTATGACTTCCCCATCAGGCCCACGTTGCCGTTTGACCACGCTTGCTCGCCCAACCAGTCCACGACGGCCTGGATGCCCGTTTGCTCTCCCAAGCCTTTGACGTCCTGGCAGTGCGTCGATTGGCCTGATCCGAAGGTCGAGGCTTGAGCCAAGGCGTAGCCGTGGGGCACAAAGGTGTCGTACACCCATTTGCCCACGCCGCCGTCGGGCACGGTGTTGGGAGACGAATCGGCTCCAGCGATGCCTTCGCCGCCGAAGTCATAGTACGGGTGAATGGTCATGATCACCGGGATTTTCGTGCCCTCGGGCACGTCGGGCAGCCACAAGGCCACGTGCATGAGGGCCGGGCCGGGGAAGCCGATGTCTTCCTCGCTGGGCGGCAACTCCACCTCGATGAAGTGTTCCTCGTACGGCAGCGCCTCGTAGGTGCCGTTGACCGGGAGTTGCGCTCGCATCGTGTCCATGGGCAGGTCCATGGTGTGTCGCAAATGCAGCGGCGTGTTCCACCATTCCTCGGCGTAGTCAGCGGCGGTTTCGGCGGTCTTGGTGGCCGTCGGCCCCACGGTCATGGCGAGCAGAAGGAACACGATGGAGACCGCGATGGTGGCGCCCGCCGAGAGGTTCAGTTGGCGCTGGGCATGGCCGTTGCCGCTTTTGGCTTCCGCTTCAGCGGCGCCTGCATCCTCGGCCATGCGTAAACCATGGCCCTCTCCATCATGAGGCTGACGCTTCGTTGCGAACGCCTTCAGGCGGCGGACGGGGCAGGGAAGGCTCGCAGCAGGGCCATGGCGTGGAGCAAGATGGCCATGGCGATGACGGCGTGGAGGTGAGCGATCCATGTCATGCTGGCGAACATCTCGCCCATGCCGTACTGCACGACCCAGGCCGTGAGCAGACCGAACGTCATGCCCTTGAGCTTGCTGTCGTCGGTTTTGGACATCACGACCAACACGGCGGCCAACACGCACGCCACCAAGCCGAGTTGAGCGGATTGGGCGTGGCTCGAGGCCGTTTCAAAGCCGTAACTCTGTGAAAGGCCGGTCGAGGCTTGACCCAAGGTCAGGACGATAACGGCGATGACCATCCATCGGGCGTACTTCAGCAAGTTGGCGTTGGAGGATTCGGATTCCATGTCCGCCGTTCACCGCTCCGCCTTTTCTGCCTAGCGGTGATGCGCGCAACCCGCCGTTTGTTTCATGGGGGTGATGCGCATGGCCGGTCATGGGCGGTGAACGCAGCGCACTTGGGGCCGTGGCCCTGTTGTTGTGCTTGCTCTTGGCCCCTTATGCGGCGGGTGAGGAAGGCGAGGAACCCTTGTGGCGCAGCGTTGGCTTGGACCCCGCCGAATGGACGGACCGACCCGAAGCCGAGGACTCACCGATGATGCCTTCCTACACCGGCAACGCCGTCATTGAGATGAACGTCTCCTACCGGGAGGGTCATTTTTCACAACGAGTGGAGGGGAGCGTCATCATCGAGTTGTTTGAACAATGGGCTCCCATCACCACGCAGAACATGATTCAGCACGTCGAATCGGGCTTATACGACGGCATCTTCTTTCACCGCGTCATCGACGATTTCGTGACCCAATCGGGCGACCCCACCTGTCGGGAATTGGGCGCCTACCCCGCCACCAGTCCACAATGCGGCAGCGGAGGGACCGGTGAAACCATTCCCCTCGAGCACAACGAAAACCTCTCGCACGTGGACGGCGCCATCGGCATGGCGCGCAGCACTGACCCCGATTCGGCCGATTCGCAATGGTACATCGCTGAAACGGAAGCGCACGGGCTTGACCCCGAAAACCGAGACGACGAGGGGTACGCCACCTTTGGTATCGTGCGAGACGGAATGAGCCACATTCGTGCCATTGCGTTGACGCCGACCACCGACGACCTCACCGGTCTTGAGGAGGTGCAAAACCCCGCCTCGTCGGCCGGTCGCCCGGTGTATCAGGCTCAGATCTTGTCCATGCGCATGATTGGCGTGGCCGACCCCGATGGAACGATTCGAAACCCCGTCGTCACGGCTGAATCCGATTCCACCTTCCTGGCGGACATGGTCGTGGTCGTGGGCCTGCCCTTGCTCGTGGTTTTGCTCGGTACGGCCATCACCGTGGGGGTGTACGCCAACCGCACCGACAACGGCCTTGCTCAGGCAGGCTCGGACGAGGTCATGGAAGCGGAGATGGTGCTGGAGGCGGAGGCCGTTCCCCCGTCAACGACGCCTCTGGACGAAACCTGAGGTCAAGCACCACGTGGCGAACCCGAGGCGCGAACCATTTGACCTTCTCGAGATGGGAAACGGTGACCACGAAGGCCAAGGCGTGGTGTTCAACGAGGTTGCGAAACCGTTGAACGGTTGCTGAGCACCATGAATCAAGGCGTTCTTCTTCCACGTTCATGTGAACATGCAGCGTGCCCCCCGAGGGCTTGAGGGCCAGCAAGCAGGCTTCCCACACCGCCTCGGAGGACGGCAACAGGCCGAGGTGACATCGGTCGGCCACCCCCCGCAGCTTGACCAACGTCTCGGCGTTGTCCCCTTCGTGAACGGTGAGGCGGTCCGCCACGCCGTTCAGCGCCGCCCCTTCAAGCAGGCCGTTGATCGAATCGGGATTCAATTCGCACGCATGGACCCGGTCTGCCCGGGACCGAACGAGCGTGTAGTAGCCCACGCCGGCGTAGGCGTCAACCACCGTTTCACCGGTCATGTCGAGGTCTCCGATTCGTCGTCGCTCCGTGTTGTTGCCCGAAGAAAACATGACCTTGGCGGCGTCAAAGGCGAAGGTCACGCCGTGGTCAAGAAACCGAACGTTCGACGAGCCAAGCAACATCTCCACCTGGCTTGACCGAAGGGTGTCGCTGGCGATGGGATGCTGCACGCCCAAAGCGTTCGCTTGG
>JALRLR010000127.1 GCA_023254355.1 Candidatus Poseidonia sp. | reverse complement strand
GGTCAGCGTGGAGGTCTGACCGGGCTCGACGCTGCGGTCGTGGGCTGCGGTTAAACGGAAATCATAGTTGGAGAAGACCACCCGTTGATTGAGGAATTCAACGTCCTCGGTCCAATCAACGCCTTGAGCAAACATCGTCCCCACCACGTCCCATTCGCCGGTTTGTGAGGTCGCATCGAAGCTCATCGATACCGTTTCGGGGGTTGCCCCGCCGTTGTAGAGGGAGCCCGGACGGACGACCGGCACAATGTTGGACGCTGCCGAGAAGGTGGCCCCGGTGCCAACTTGGGTGAAATTCAGGAAGAATTGAGCCGAATGATTCTTCACACCCTCGTTGCGAACGCCGATCGAAAAATCGTGAACCGATTGTGACCAAACCACACTGGCACCTCCCGAAGCGGGTTGCGGGATGTTGACGACGGGGACGCTGCTGTCTTGGTATCGGCTGACGTTGACGAGCAGTTGTTCCTGGTTGTTGTTGGGGTTGACGTCGGTTGTGCCCGTCACTTTTGCTTTCAAGATCTGATTGTTGCCAATCGTCGCCGCCCACGAAAACACGGTGACGGAACTGGAGGCTCCGGCGGCGATGACGCCGAGATTGGTGGAATCGATGACGATGTCCCCGGACGATGAAGAGCCTTGGAGAAGAAGGGCCAGTGAGGCTTGACCCGCTGCTAGCCCGATGTTTTGGACCTGAATGCGGACGATGTGAGTGGCGTCTTCGGCCTCTACCGCTCCGCCCAGCGTGATGGAACCAGCGTCGTCCAAGGTGAACGACGAAATCACGAAATCGGGCGTTGAGCGCCCTTGGGTGCCAGCGGCCAGTGGGGCGAGGGACGTGACCAACAACAACGCCACGAGGGCGAGCGGGAGGGCGCGCTTAGACAGGATCTGCACCCCCTCCACTTGGCTTTTCGAATCGGTCGATGGTCACGGACTTGCCTTGACGCTTCCATTGGGCCAGCAGCTGATTGAGAAGGGCTTCATGTTCGCTGTCGCTGATGCCGAGGCGACGACGTTCTTCCCAAAGCAGCAACTGTTCGGTGCGCGTCAGCAGGGCATCCCGCAGATAGAGTTCGAGGGTTCGGCGGTAAGCATCTCGGTCGGAGATGGCATACACGATGGTATCACCGGGCACTTGGTCGGCCCGGTTTTGTATCAAATTGCCCAGCATGAGCGCTTCGTCGTAACTCAAGTGACGCTTGTCGAGGTCCGTTTGGATGGAACTGGCGATTTCTTGAAGGACGTATTTGCTATCAGCACGCTGAATTTTCTTGAAATGCCGGCGCGCTCTACGAGACATGCGAGCGCCGACCATGCTTTCCTCTGGGTTCTGCCAGTTATTCAAAGAATCGGTTGCGCACCATGGTTTGACCCAAACCGACTGAGTTTTTATGCGATATGAATAAATGAGTCACTGGGCTTTGATTCCGCCACCATGGAGGCGGCGATTGTATGGTTTCCAGAGGCAATGTCTTTTGACGCCGGCCGTAAACCTACCGCCATGACCTCACCCGTTGATTTGGCGCCTGGCATGCAAGCACCCCGGTTTTCTTGCACCGATCAGGACGGCAAAACCCATGATTTGCAAACCTACCTCGACCAAGGAAAAACCGTGATTCTCTACTTCTATCCCAAAGACTCCACGCCTGGCTGCACCACCCAAGCCTGCGATTTCCGAGACAACATGGCCTTGCTCAACCAAGGTGACCACGTGGTGTTGGGCGTGTCGAAGGACAGCGAGAAATCCCACCGGAACTTCATCGCTAAACAGGAACTGAACTTCCCGCTGCTCATGGACGAAGACCTCGCACTGCACAACGCGTTTGGTACCTGGCGAACGAAAATGAACTACGGTCGTGAGTACATGGGTTGTTCTCGGTCCACCTTTGTGATTCAGCCCGACGGCATGATCGGTTGGTGTCGCTACAACGTCAAAGCCAAGGGGCACGTATCGATGTTGATGCGTGAGTTGGGTTTCAAAGCCTAAGGTGGTCACGTGACTGACCTGCCTCTCTCCGGCCAGCGCCTAGACCTGGGCAACGGCTCCGTTGGCTGGTGGCCCTGCCACATCGGTCGTGACGCTCGCATCGGCAGCGAGGTTCGCATTGGAGCGCTGGCTCATGTCGGTCAACGGGTGAGCATCGGTGACCGGTGCAAGGTCCAAGGTTCGGCCTACATCGCCGATGCCTGTGTGCTGCATGACGACGTGTTCATCGGGCCCGCTGCCGTTCTGCTCAACGACAAATTCCCGCCTTCCAACGACCGTGAAAAATGGGCACCCGTGGTGGTTGAACGGGGGGCGGTGATTGGAGGCAACGCCACGGTCGTACCGGGCTGTACGGTGGGTGAAAACAGCGTGCTCGCTGCGGGAGCCGTGCTGACCAAGAACCTCCCTGCAAACGAAGTGTGGGCCGGAAATCCCGCACGATTCTTGATGACACGGAGCGATTATGAGCGACGTCGAGAGGAGGGTGCATGATGGACGAACGAACGGCCGTGACCAAGTTCCTGAACAAATGCAACGCCTATGCGCGCGACTCCATTGAGCGAAAACGAGCTCGCAACGACGTGGAGGAAATCCCCGCCTGGGAAGCCTACATCGCGTTCAACGACCACGCCCTCGAAGAAATCGCTAACGGCACCTTGGATGCTTGGTTTGAGGACCAGCACGACCCCACCGACGCCCCCGTTCTGCAGCGGCTGGAGGTGGGCGGAATGGAACATGTGGAACGAAGCATATGGCTCAACAACGTGCTTTCGCCTCGGCCCGTGGTCATCGCCGGGACGCACGACGAGGACGGGCTCGCCAACTTTGCACCTTACTCCTCGGTCATGCAAGTTTCAACAGCTCCGCCGTACCTCACCGTGTCCTTTTCCATTCACAAGGACGGTCGGGTGCGTGACACCCATGCCAACCTGCGGGCCACGAAGACGGTGATGCTCAATGTCTTGGCCCCCACCCCCGCGGCGGCCAACACGGTTGACCAAACGGCCACGCCGCTGCCCTTGGGCGAGAGTGAAGCGTCCTTGCCCAAAGTCACGGTGTCAACCTCGTCGCCACTGATTCTTTCGGATGCGATAGCGGCGATTGAAGCCTCTTGGGTTGAAGAGCATCCGCTTCCCGATGCCGTGGCCACGCTGGTCGTGCTACGGGTCGAAGCGGTCTGGTTTACGGGCGCAACGGCGCCGCCTTCAGGCATTTCGACCCTG
>JALRLR010000126.1 GCA_023254355.1 Candidatus Poseidonia sp. | reverse complement strand
GTAGACGCCCTTCATGTTGGTTTCACAGCGCTCGTTGACCTTGACGTAGCCGCGCTCGTCCATGGCGATGCCCGTGGATTCAAGGCCCGACGAGGCAGGCTTTCGCCCAACGGTGACCAGCACCTTGTCGGCAACGACGTGTTGCATCTTCGTCTCGTCCTTTTCGTTCTTGTCGATGAAGTTGAGTTGGACTTTTCCGCCCTTGGCGTCTTCAACCCCTTTAGCGAACACACCGGTGTGAACGGTGATCTTGTTCTTCTTGAGGTAGAGTTCGAGGGGTCGTCGTAGTTCCTTGTCGAACAGCGGAAGCACCGAATCCATCGCTTCAACGACGGTGACTTCCGAGCCGAGCATGCGGAAGGTGATGCCCAATTCGAGCCCGATGTAACCTCCGCCCACGACCACGACGTGGTCAGGGAGGGTTTCGAGGGAAAGCGCTTCTCGAGAGGAGAGCACGTGTTCGCTGAACGGCATGAAGGGCAGTTCGATGGGCACGGAGCCTTGCGCCATGATGACGTGTTCGGCTTGAATCAGGGTGGCATCCTTGCCCTCGCCGACCTTCACGGTCTTCGCGTCTTGGAACACCGCCCAACCCGTCACCAATTCGGCACCAGCGTTCTTGAGCAAGGCTTCAACGCCCTTGTTGAGGCGGTCGACGATGCCTTCTTTCCAACCGACCAAGTTGCTCATGTCAAGTTCAGCCGGACCGGGGATGGAGATGCCCATGTGACCGTTCTTGTCGGCGTGCTTGGCCAGGTTGTGGAAGGTGTGGGCGGCGTGAATCAGCGCTTTGCTGGGGATGCAACCACGAATGAGGCAGGTCCCCCCAGCACGCTCGCCTTCAACGATGATGGTCTTCAGGCCGAGTTGGGCTGAGCGTATGGCGGCGACATAGCCGCCCGGCCCTGCACCAACGACCAGGACTTGGCAATTCATGGTCTTCATACATTTCACCTCACATGAAGATGGTCGCGGGGTGCTCCAAGTAGGATTTGACCAACTGGACCAGACTGGCACCGTCGTGACCGTCCACCACTCGGTGGTCCCACGACGAGGAGAGGTTCATGATGCGGCGCACCACGATTTGCCCGTTGCGCACCACGGCACGTTCGTTGGCGTTGTGCACGCCCAAAATACCGACTTCGGGTTTGTTGATGATCGGTGTTGCGCCCAATCCGCCGAGGCGTCCGAGGCTGGTGATGGTAAAGGTGGAGCCCGTCAAATCGTCCACGCCGGCTTTGCCGTCGCGGGTGGCTTGGGTCACGCGCCCCATTTCAGCCGCCGATTGCCAGATGTCCATGGCCTCGACGTGCTTCACCACGGGGACGTAGAGGCCTCGGTCGGTCTGCGTGGCGATGCCGAGGTTGATGGCTTCGTGTCGGGTGACGACCCCGGCTTCATCATCGTAGACGGCGTTGCATTCCGGGCGTTGAGCCAACGCCTTGACCAGGGCTTGCATGATGAAGGGCAAGTAGGTCAGCTTGGGGGCGCCTTCGGGGCGGGTCGCGTTCAAGTGTTGTCGCAAAGACTCGAGTTCGGTGACGTCGACTTCTTCGAAATAGGAGAAATGCGGAATGGTGCTGTAGGACGACATCATGCCGTCGGCAATCTTGCGTCGCAGACCGATGACCTTGATGTCTTCCGTTCCGTTTCGAGCCACTTTGGCCACGCCGCCCATGGGCATGGAGGGGGTGGCTGAAGCCGCTCCACCAGCGATGTGTCGGTCCAAGTCGGCGTGGCTGATGCGGCCTGCGGGTCCAGACCCGGCGACCAATTGAAGGTCGATGTTGGCGGCACGGGCACGTTGGCGCACGGCGGGTGAAGCGAGGGCTTTGGTGCCCGCTGCACGTGCGACGGGAGCCGCTGCGACCGGTGCTGGAGCCGGGGCAGCGGGGGCGGGGACGGGAGGCAATTCAGGAGCAGGAGGGGCTTCAGCGGTAACCGCTGTTGCTTCCTCTTCAACGGCTGCGTCGGGTTCGGCCACCGGTTCAGAGGTTTCGGCCGCATTGCCGTCGCCTTCAACATCGAACACGATGCAGACGCCGCCCACGGGGAGGATGTCGCCGGCTTCGCCGACCATGCTTGCCACGGTACCGTCGCACGGCGCAGGGATTTCGACCGTTGCCTTGTCGGTCATCACCGAGAGAATCGGGTCGTCTTCCTTCACGGTGTCTCCGACGGCGACCATCCATTCGACGATCTCACCTTCAACGACACCTTCTCCAATGTCTGGCAATTTGAACTCAAATTTTCCCATGTTTATTCCTCCTGTGTTCTTTGTATGGCTTCTGCAATGCGAGATGGACTGGGGAGATAATCCCATTCGGTGGTGTGAGGGAACGGCGTGTCCCACCCGGTGACCCGTTCAATGGGTGCCTCGAGGTGATAGAAACATCGTTCTTGGATGGAGGCGCTCATCTCCGCTCCGAAACCGCTGGTTTTGGGGGCTTCATGGACGATGACGCAGCGGCCCGTTTTCTTGACCGAATTCACCACGGTGTCCCGGTCCCACGGCACGAGGGTTTGCAGGTCGATGAGTTCGCAATCAACGCCCGAGTCTTTGATGGCCTGCTCGCACACATGGACCATGGCACCCCACGCGATGACGGTGCAGGCATTCCCTTCCTGGACGATGTTGGCCTGCTCGAGGGGAATGGCATAGTGCCCTTCGGGAACTTCACCGTCAGGGTGGTCGTTCCAGGTGGGGACGTTGTGTGGGTCCCCGTAAAACGGCCCACGATAACATCGCTTTGGTTCAAAGAAGATCACGGGGTCGTTGCATTCGATGGCACTGGTCAGCAGCCCCTTGGCGTTGCGGGGATTGGAGCAGTAGACGACCTTCAGTCCGGGCGTGTGCGTGAATTGCGATTCGGGTGATTGGGAGTGATGGTGACCGCCTTTGATGCCTCCACCGGCGGGGGTTCGAATGGTGACGGGCGTGGAAAATTCACCGCCAGACCGATGACGGAGTTTGGCGATTTCGTTTACGATTTGGTCGTAGGCGGGGAAGATATAGTCGGCAAATTGAATCTCAGCCACGGGGCGAAGTCCGTTCAAGCCCATGCCCATGGCAATGGCGGTCTGGTTGGCAGGGTCACTGACTCGCTGATTTCTAATAGCTCTTGCTTTGATGAGGTGAGAGTATGAAGAAGAGAAAAAAATCAAAAAAATACATTGTTATTAGCATATTTACAGTGTTATTCTTAATTATTATTTATTTTTCCATCTTTGTTATTATT
>JALRLR010000125.1 GCA_023254355.1 Candidatus Poseidonia sp. | reverse complement strand
CGTCAACGGTGATGGTCGCGGAGGAGGTCGTCTCGGCCTCGAGCGCAAGAATGCCGTAGCCGTTGGGATGGTTTTCACCACCCAACACCGAGGGCGTCATGCCGCGGACGGTCATGCTGGCGCTTTGAGGAAGCAAGTCGCCGATGCGGAAGTTGTCAATGTACCAGCCGGACATGTTGTCGTCAACGTTCATGTCGGGGGTGGCGACGTGATGCATCACGAAGCGGATTTGCACGTACTGGTCGATGTAATCGGTCAAATCCACGGCGATGGTGGTCCATCCCGAAGGGTTCTGGGCCGAGGTGGATTGGCCAGCCAAACCGTAGTTCGGGGTTGACCCGTTGAGCAATCCCGTGCACGCCGTCCCGATTCGACCGTTGTTGTTGCTGCCGCCTTGGACGTAATTGGAACCAAAGGAAAGGCCGGTGCTGGCTTGTTGGTCGATGGGGAGGAAATCAAACTCCTCGGCCAAGTAACCGGGCGGGAAGCCGGGGTTGGGCGAGGCGCGAATTTCCATGTAAGCGCAGTCGGTGAAGCGGAAAGTGTTGGGTTGAGTGCCATCTCGAGCCTCAAGGTTGTGCCACGAGTCAAAGTAGGCCGTTTTGCTCTTCAAGAGCGGGTCCACGAACAACTCGGCGCTGTACATAGCGAGGATGAAGGGTTGCCCGTTGTTGTCGTCGGTGTAATTCGTATCCGCCAGGTTGGTGCCCCAACACTCCATACCTGATTTGCAGCCTGCGGGTGTGTCGGTAGGACTCAGCGTGCCGTGCTCCCAACCGATGCCGCTGGCGGGCATGTCGCCCGGTTGCGTCGCATCCATGAAGCCGCCGGTCACGCCTTCAAAGTCCGTGAGGAAGCCCTCGGCGGCGAGCGAAACGGGGGTGGCCTCCGTGCCGTCTTCGATGACGAACATGGATTGGTCGGAGAAGTTCGTGAGTTGGTTGTTGTAGGCGGGGTTCCAAACCCTCGGCATCGTCTCCGTATCGATGCGAACCTGCGCACCGTGCTCAACCATCGTGGTGGACACCTTCATGGTGGCGCTGGTGACCGTTTCGCCGTCGGGCAGGTTGATGTTCCCGTCGACGAGGTTTTGCAGGTCGCCGCCGTCTCTGATCTCGACATCCACCGAGGATGAACCGTCGGAAAAGGTCGTTACGTTCGCAGAGGCAAGGGGTGCGAGAATCATCAACAACATCAGGAAAATTGACTTGGATTTCATGGCGGATTCGTTCGGCATGGTGTCACCTACGACTTCCCGAGGCTTTGACCGCATAAAATCCCGTCGCTTCGCGGACGTTGCCACCCGTTTTCTGTTTGCAGCCCCTGCGCATGACGATGAGTTCTTGTGCAGGACCTCGTGGCCGCATCATGGACCCCTACTCAACCGAGCCGGTGACCTTGATCGAGGAAGTCTTTCCCCAAGACACGAACGCCTACGACACCCTCTTCGGCGGCCGGTTGCTCTCCTTGATGGACAAAGCCGGCGGCATCGCCTGTGCGAAGTTCGCCCACCGAGAGTTCGTCACCATCTCCATCGACACGCTGACGTTCATTGCCCCAGCCCGGCAAGGCGACCTTTTGGAGGTCACCGGTCAGGTGGTCTACACGAGCAGCCACACAGCCTGCACCAAAGTCACGGCCTACACGATGAGCAAAGCCACGTGGGAAAAGAAGGTGATCTGCGAGGGGTACTTCTTTTTCGTCGCCATCGATTCCATGATGCGCCCGATTCCCGTGCCTCAATTCACGCCCACCTCCGACGACGAACAAATGGAGTGGGACAAAGCTCGGTCCATTCGCGAAAACATGCTCGCTCGAAAGGCCGAGCGCAACGAAGCTTGACCCATTGATTCTTCAAGCGGTGGCAGGTGGCGATACCATGGTTGTCCTCAACGTCGCCGTCATCGCCTCGGACGAGTTGTCCAAAAACGTGGCAAAAGCCGCCGACCAGCGAGACGTTCACACCTACGTCCACAAGGAAAACGGACCCGACGGGGCTCGAATTTTATCCTTGATTCGGCCAGCGAAATACCCCGAACGATTGCGTCCCTTTCTCAACGCCCTCTCCACCGCCCAGGCTGGCCTGATTGAAGTTCGAAGCGTGGATGCTACGCTTGGAGAAACCTTGGTGGCGTTCGCCAGCGCCGGTATTTCCCGCGGGCTCGCCGTCCTCAACCCCGAGGAAGGGCAGTGGCTGGACGAGGACCAAGTCAAGATGTTGTTCAAACAAGCCGGTTTAGGGACGTGGACGTTTGAAACCAACGACGGCATCCACCTGCGGGAGCGTTTGTACGCCCTGATGGACGAAATTGAGACCACCTTGGTCGCCAATGCCAAGGCACCGCTCGTCCTCCCCGTTGACCAACATTTCAACGTGAAAGGCATCGGCTTGGTGGCCATCGGCTACGTCCAATCCGGTTCGGTGAACGTCCACGATGAAGTGCTGCTGCTGCCCGCCAACGGAGGAGGTACCGCCAAATCGCTTCAGGTCATGGACGATGACGTCGCCTCGGCCTCCGCCGGTGACCGCGTGGGCTTGGCCCTTCGCAACGCCAAGGAAGACCATCTCAACGGCGACACGCTGATCGTCCACCCGCCGAAGGTCGACAAGCAAACGAACACCGAGGGCCCACTGGCCGTCGAAACCCATCAGCGGTCGTCCTTGGTGTTGGAAACCTCACCGTTCCAAAAGCGGGTGTTGGTCGCCGGCGATGTGGTCCATGCCAGCGTGGATTTGCAATTCGTCGTCGGTCGCGTCACGGCCGTGGACGGACCAACCGTCCACGTCGAGTGGGAACATCCACTCTTTGTTCGCACCACGAACCCACCACCAATGCTCATCGCTCAATTGGATTCCAAACCTCGAATCATGGGCTCAGCGGTGGCGTCGCTTCTTGAGTCGTAAACGCTCGGCGTTTCCCCCACCCAGCAAATTCTTCGCCCCGAGTGAGAGCCATTGGCGGTGGATTGATAACCTCGCACGATTGGAGCCGCGGTGGGATGCGCGAGATTGGGCAGGGTTCTGTTCCATCCAGCGAGCCAGAGGGCGTCACCTTCGGCTCGTTGCGGATGGCGGAGTCATCGGAACGGGTGGACATCACGCTGGATGAGCGGATGCTGAGCATTCAAGGCCGCCGTCACACCAGCATTGACATTCGCATCAACGCCATCCACACCGTGAAGCATCATTCCAGTCAATTGGTCCCCAATTGGTTGCTCATCCTCGGCCTTTCCTGCATTTGGATCGGGTATCGGCTGATGGTCCCTCCGCATTATCGTTTGGCGTTCATCGCCGCTGGAGCGGGGTGCATTCTGGCCCGATTTGGAACCCATCAGCCCACCCTCACC
>JALRLR010000124.1 GCA_023254355.1 Candidatus Poseidonia sp. | reverse complement strand
GACATGACCAACTACTGCGACGCTCTTCGCCAGATTGGTGCTGCCCGTGAAGAGGTGCCGGGTCGCCGTGGTTACCCCGGTTACATGTACACCGACTTGGCCATGCTCTACGAGCGTGCAGGAATTGTCAAGGGGAAGAAAGGCTCCATCACGCAGTTCCCCATCCTGACCATGCCCGGTGACGACATCACGCACCCCATTCCTGACTTGTCCGGTTACATTACCGAAGGTCAGATCGTGATCAGCCGTGAATTGCACCAGCAAGGCATCTATCCGCCAATCAACGTGCTGCCTTCGTTGTCCCGATTGATGGGCTCGTGTATCGGTGAGAAAACGACCCGTGACGACCACAAGAAGGTCAGCGACCAAATGTACGCCGCATACGCCCAAGGACGGGAACTTCGCGGTTTGGTGGCCATCGTCGGTGAAGATGCCCTCAACGAGCGTGACAAGCAATTGCTTGACTTCTCCGGAGTGTTCGAAGACAAGTTCCTTCGCCAATCTCGCGACGAAGACCGAACCATCGACGAAACGCTTGACCTCTGCTGGCAACTGATGGCCAACATCGACACGAAGTATCTGGTTCGTCTCGATGAGGAATTGATCGCCAAGTACCACCCCGACAACCGAGCTTGAACACGAATCGAGGACCAACAGGAGGTGAGGAAGCATGGCTTTGGACATCAAACCAACCCGTAGCGAACTCATCAAATTGAAGGCCCGAATCAAGCAGACGAAGAACGGATACAAGTTGCTGAAAATGAAGCGTGACGGCCTGTTCCATGAATTCCGTACGCTGCTCTCGGAGATGATCCTCGCCAAGCGTGAGTTGACCGACGCCTACCGGCTCGCCAAGACTCGCATCGATTTGGCCAACGCCATCGAGGGCGGGTTGGCGGTTCGAGCAGCGGCCATCGCCAACTCGGCGCACCCTGAAGTTGAAGTCGAGCGGCGCAACATCATGGGTGTGGTTGTCCCCAGCGTCAGCGGAAGCAACCTCAAGTCGACCTTTGCCGAGCGAGGCATCGGTTTCATCGGCTCATCACCCTACATTGACGAAGCCAGCGATTCCTTCAGCGAACTCATTGAGAAAATCGTGACCGCATCGGAAATGGAAGCCACCCTCAAGCGATTGCTGGCGGAGATTGAAGCCACCAAGCGGCGTGTGAACGCCCTCGAGTTCAAGGTCATCCCCGAACTCGAAGAAGCGAAAGTGTTCATCCAACTTCGCCTTGAAGAAATGGAGCGTGAGGAAACGTTCCGTCTCAAGCGTTTCAAGAACAAGTGAGACTCGGTTGACTTCTGCGTCAACGAGGGATTCATGGAGGATGGGTCTCACCCACGCAACAAGGGGGCGATGGACATGGCCGAAGAAGCGCTTGAATCGGTCGGTCTTCCTCATCAAAAGAAGGCCTGGTCGCAACACGAGTTGCTCGCCTCCGTTCTGTCGAATTACCTTCAGGTTCACGGCTCTGACGGAGGACGATGGCCATCCTGGAACGTCTCGGCCCAGAGCGATGACATCCATCAAGACGTCAACGACCTCAACGCCCACTTGGAGCGCTTGGGTTGGATGGGAAAACTCACGCGCGATGAAGGGTGGAAATTCACGGTCTTTCCCCGACCTGAGCGTCAGTTTCCTCGGATGAACACCCTTCTTTTGTTCTGGGTTCTTTCCGCCTTGACCTTAACCCTGGCCGGCGATGTCTGGATGTCCTCCAGTCGTCCTGTCGACGGCTGGTTCAACACAACCACCTTGGTGGACGCCCTGCTTGGCTACACCCTGCCGATTTTGCTCGTGTTGTTGTTGGCTTCCACGTTGCAACGCTTCATCGCCGCTCGATTTGGTGTGAGAAGCGGGCACATCATGCCCGTACCGGATTTCACCATCGCCTTTTACGCCCTGGGCTTGTTTCCCTCGAACTGGTTGTTTTGGCCGTTCGGTGTGTTGCTGATTCCCACCCTTCCGCGCATGGACGCTCGGCCTTGGCCAAACCGGGCTTCGCTGGGGTACACCGCCCTATCCGTGCCGCTTACGCTCGGGTTCTTTGGTGCGGTGCTCTTCTTCCTTGGACTGGCCCTCACGCCCGAATACCTCGCGTCTTCAACGATGCCGCTGATCACCGACCCTCCCGCCTTCCTTGGTCTTCTCGCCATCGAATTCGTGGCCTCTGACGCCTGGGTTCGTCTCATTTGGGCTCACCCTTGGGTCCATGCCGGCGGCATGCTCATGCTCTTTGCATGGGTGTCCATCCTTCCCATTCCAACCTTCCCGGGAGGGCGGCTTCTCATCGCTCGGATGGGCATGTTTGAAGCACGAAGTTCGAGCACGCAAACCCTGATTTTCGTCACGGTGTTGTTCTGTGCCTATGTGTTTGGCGTCTTCGAAGCCTTTTCGTTGTGGTTCTTGATTTTCGCTCTCTTGCTTCCGCTGTTGTTCTTCTTTGGTAACGACCTCAGAATCCCCTTGATTCTTGACGAGACCACCGGTCTGCGAGAGGAGGAACACCGACGCATGGGGTTGTTGCTGCTGGTGATGTTCATTCTCCTGCTGCCCGCCGCTCAGCCGGTGGTTCACGACGAGGATTGGGACGGGGACATGACCTTCTCGGTCCCTGAGCCTGACCGAGCCGGGTTGCAAGAGGACGGTACCTGGTTGTCTCGGACCAAGGTCACGTTCACCAACCCCTCATCGCTCCAGCAGGATTACGCTGTGCACGTCGTGTTTGAACAGAACGCCCACGATTGGTCAGTCGTCTGGGATTGCGACGGTGAAGACAGCCGAAGTCTCAACGGGAACGGTTGTGGTTCGGCCTTGCTTCCCCAGCGGACGGCGTATTTCTGGTTGAACCTCACATGGGAGGGCGAGACGGCTCCAACGATGGCACGCGGTGCTTACATTGTGTCCGTGAACGGTGCATACGACGTGGTGCCGTTCACCGTTCGCCCCGCCCTTGAGGTGGTTCCCGATGAGCGGTGGTACGACGAACTCGATGGAGCGACGGTGCTTCGCTGCGTGGACCTTCAGGGGGCTTTGGTCAATTCGAGCCAGTTGGAGGTGGAGGTTGGCATGAACCACGTACCGGTCACGCAAACTCCTCTGGTGTCGCTTGAAGGGCTCCAAGGCTTGAAGACGAACCTCAGCGAAGTTCCAGAACGCCTCTGTCTTTCGGGCCTCGACCCGTTGGTCTTCCAACCTTCGCTGGCCACCCTTCGCATCAACAACGATACGTTTGCCCCGCTCCTTCCAGAACGTCGTCCGCTGGTCGCTCACGTACCGGAGCACGGTTGGACCATCTCGCCTGAAAACGAACAACCGTGGGGGGCCTTGCTCCAAAACGGGGGGGTCTTGCAAGCCAACA
>JALRLR010000123.1 GCA_023254355.1 Candidatus Poseidonia sp. | reverse complement strand
CAGCGTCTCACGGAATCGCAAGATGACATTGACCGGTCCGAAGCCGTCGGGCAAGAAGGACTCGGGGTCCTCTCGCAACAAGGCCGGACTCAACGGGGAGATGTTGGCCTTCAAACAGCCAACGGTCTCCTCGGTTTCCAATCCATCACCGTCGAGGTCGCGGTCAGGGACACCGTCCCCGTTGCCGTCGTAGAAACAGAGGTGGGAGCCGTCCGGTTCTACATCGGGCAACGAGATCACACCGGCATTGGGTGCGAGCGTTGCCACGACCTGTCGGTGGAGCGTTCCTTGGAAGTCGGCACCCTCGAAGATGACGTCAACCAGTCCGCCGTACGGTGATTCGGCTCCAGACAAGGCGGTTCCGCCTGCATCACGAACCGTCGTTTTGTTATCGTCAGAAACTTGAGCGGTGAAATCCCACTTATCGCCCGAGCGACGCAAATTGTCCTCGGTGGAGATGACCTGCATGTAGGTTCGCGAAACGACCCAAACGGATTGCGAAACCGAAGTTCCCTTCAGCAACGATGTTCCGGAGTACTCGAACTGAAGCGTAAAGTTGCCCAGCGCATCGGAAGCGGAGACGTTGAACGGAATTTCGAAGAAACCGTTGTTGTCCGTGTAGTTGACACCGGTACGTCCGTCAAAGGACCAGGTGTAATTCACCGGTGCGTTTCGAACGGGTTGCAAGGAGTTGTCAACGAGCTTGGCTTGGACGGTGGTGTTGGTGTTTCGGTACAAGCGAGGCAGCGAAGTGGTCATGAAGTCGGTGGTTCCAACGACGGTGACGTTGATGTACGCCCCCGTGGTAGCCAAGGTGGACGAATTGCCCGTGAAGTAGTAGGCCGAGTTGGTGAAGTCAACCCGCATGCCGTAGGTACCAGCACCGTATTGGCTGTACCAGGACCAGTTGTAATCGTACGCAGCGTCGCCGTCCTTCATCACGGGTCGCTGGGTGTACGCCGTTTCACCGGCCCCCAAGAACTGCCCGTTCTTGTCGACGTCAACCTGCAACGCGATGGGGTCTTGGTCCCAAGGATCGTTGGTTCGGTTGGTGACCTTTCCAATCACTTGGAGGGACTCGCCGGTGTTCATTTCAGGCACGATTTCACAGCGAACCGGACTGTTCGGGTCGGTTCGGTCCACCGGGCCGCAGGGCGGAAGGTTGCTGTCGCCGCCGTTCACCAGAGCGATGTACCAGTGCGTGCCGTTGCCACCCAAGAACGGTCTCAAGGCGGCGGCTTGCCCGGTCAAGCCTTCAGGGGTGCCGTCCCATGACTTTGGATACGGTTTGAAGGCGGCCACGTCGTTGTAGTTGACGCCCGCAGCGGTCAGGGCCGGTTGGTGGAAGAGCGTGGCCCAGTCACCGAACGTGCCGTCGCCGTTGTTGACGGTGGAATCGTAGTAGTAAATGGGGCTCAAGCCGTCGACGATGAGGGTTCCCTCGATGTTCATGCGATGCATGATGCGAACGGAGAACGGTTCGGCTTCGTCACCGTGCAAGAACGGGAACGGCCATTCGCTGGCCAATTCGGGAGACACCCGAGCGATGATTTCAATGTCGCCGGCGGGGAGGCTGGTGTTGGTGTAGTTGTAGCGAACAACATCGCCGTTGGTATCCAAGACGACGTCGTGTTGTTTGGTGAGGTCGTTCCACGTGATCTCTTCGTAACCACCTGGAATTTGTCCCACGCCGTTGTCTGCGGTGGAATTCCATTGAACCTGCTTCCACGTACCGCTGATGCCCAAGTCTTGGACGAAGGTCAGGGAGGCCCAGCCAGATGCATCGGTTCGGTACCCGTTGTTGCCCAGGCCGGTGAAGTTGGTGGGCGAGGTGAGGTTACCGAACAGGCCACCGAAGATGGAGAACGTGATTGGGGAGTTCTTGATTCGGTTATCGAACAAGCCTCGGTCCCAGTCGGCGGCGTAGTGGGCCTTGAAGTCCAACCAGAACGGTTGTTCATCGCTACGGAAATAGGTCCAAGCCGAGTAGTCAACGGTCAAGTTGGCCTCAGCGCCAACATAGTACGACTGCGACTCGTTGCCGTTGAACATGAACATCTCCGTCACCTCAGCGTAGACCCGGTAGGTGGTGTTGTCACCAACGGTCAAATCCTCGGGGTAGAGGAACTGACCCACGCTGAAGTTGCCTCCGGCGTTGGTGAGCACGTCAATGGTCTCGATGGCCGTCGTGTTGTTGGCGGTCCACTCGATGTGCACCTGAACGGGCAGTTGAGGAGCGGCTTCCACCACACCGGTGATGGGGTTCAACCAGTCAACGTGCCCTGAGAAGATGGCGGGGCTTTGGGCGTCAAGCCACAGGTTATCGGGCAAGTTGAGCGTAATGTAGGTCGGCGCCTTATCATCAGCGTCGGGGATGCCGTCGTTGTCGTGGTCCCAATCGCTGGACAGTTCGCTGTCTTCCACTTGGTCGTGGTCCGTGTCAATGCGCGTGTCGTTGTCATCATCGTTGTCAATGGCGTCTGGGCCGGTGCCAGCGTCGCTTGGGTTAGCCAGCGCCTCACCGTCACCGAAGTCGTCGTGGTCCCATGGATTGGTGGAGTTTCGGTCGAAGCGAGTTGGCCACAACAGAACTTCGTCTTCGTCGTGCATCCCGTCTTCGTCGTCGTCCTCATCAAGGTCGTCCCGAGTGCCGTCGTTGTCGTGGTCAAACGGTGCCGTGAGGTCCTGAAGCAACTCGACCGAGTTGGCGATGCCGTCACCGTCCCAGTCATCATCGGCCCAGTTCACGATACCGTCGTTGTCGTAGTCCCAAGTGGATTGTTCCTCGCCCCAAAAACAGCCGGGGAGGAGTTCTTGGTCAACGTCCAATCGACCGTCGTTATCGTCGTCGGGGTCTTCACCGTCGGGGATACCGTCGTTGTCGTTGTCAACGTCGTACAAGCTCGGGGTCCGGAGGCCTTGAGACATGATGCCGCGGTCCCAAACCGCTTGGAAGAACCCGTCATCGTCGGCGTCGGCGTCGTTGCCGTCATCGTCGTTGTCAGCGCAGTTGTCGCCTTGGAAGAAGTTCCCGTTGTTCTGGCCGGTGTCGTCGTCAAGGTCGAAGTTGCTGTCGATTTCAAAGAAGTCCCAAACGCCGTCGTTGTCATCATCGACGTCGTACCAGTCGTAGATAGCGTCGTAGTCGTCGTCGAGGTCAATGGTGGCGTTGGTGAAGTCACCGTCAATGTCACCGTCAACGTCGTTCTTGAGCAGGTCTGCACCCAACTCATCGGGGAAATCGGCTTCCGGTCCATTATCGCTGTTCCACTGCCAAATTCCGGTGGCCAACCCGATCCAGGTGTTGAACGCATCGCGGTTGTCTTGCATTTGCGTGTAGGTGATGGCCGAGTCCACGTTGCCGTCTCCACCGAAGTCGTA
>JALRLR010000122.1 GCA_023254355.1 Candidatus Poseidonia sp. | reverse complement strand
GTCGCCGACGGTCTTTCGCCCACCCTCGACGGTGCCGTCATTCTTGCGATCGAAGTCCAACCCGGTGCTCAGCGACAAGGGGTTGTGGGGTTCAATCCTTGGCGCAACCGTCTCTCCGTGGCGGTCAAAGCCGAGGCCAAGCAAGGTCAGGCCAATCAAGCGGTGCTGCACGTGCTGAGCCAACACCTGCGTTGCTCATCGTCCAGCGTGAGCATCGTGGCAGGGGAACGCTCCCGGTTCAAATCGGTCAAGGTCGTTAACATCGATGTCCAAGCCTTGCTTGAGCGACTCAACGATGCCATGGAGGGCACGGATTGACACCGACCTCCCCCCACGACGGGCGTGGCCCTTCCAACGCCGATGAACGGTGGCATAAAGCCGCCCAAGCGTTGGGTGAGGCCAGGCAACGAAACCGAGAGGCGGGCGTGGCCGTGTTGGTTGAAGGGTTACGAGACCGACGGGCGCTTGAACGCCTTGGATTTACAGGCCCCATCGAGGTGCTCAATCGTGGCTGGCCGGTGGACGACGTGGTGTTGAAACTCATCGAAGCGTACGGGAGGCGGAACCACGTGGACGAGGGAAGCAGTTTGATTCTTCTCATGGATTGGGACCGCACGGGGGGGCGCCTCCAAGCGCAATGCCGACGAAGTTTGGAGTCGCTCGACGTACGATTTGACGAGCGGCTGCGTACGACGTTGACCGTGGCCCTCAAGCCGGAAACACGCGTGGTGGAAGGCCTGTCCGGCCTGATTGATGTGCTGTTGCCGTTGGTGAACCTCTACGACGCCAACGACTCAATCCTTTGACGGAAGAACGGGAATGGCCTCTTCTTTTACCGTGTTCAGCACGACGTGGGTGTAAGATCGGGCCACGCCGTCCAACGTGAACACCGTCTTGGTCAGGTTATCGAGGTCGTTGCGATCCCTTACACGAGCCAGCACAATCGAGTCCCAGTCCCCGGTGACGTCGTAAACGGCGAAGACTCTCGGGTCGGCGGCGATTTTTTGCTGCACATCGATCATCCGGCCCTTGACGATTCGCAGGCCCGCCATGATGGTCATCGACCATCCAAGTTCCTGAGGGCTCAAGACGGGGCGATAGCCCACGATGATGCCCTCGTCCTCCATCCTTCGGAGTCGATTGGTCACCGTTCCTTGAGCGAGGCCGAGCGTGCGGGCCAATTGCCGATGGCTTGTACGGGCGTCCTCGTTGAGCAAACGGAGCAGGGCTGCATCGGTCTCGTCAAGGTTCATGAAACCGCACAAACGGTTCATGGATTTCAAGCCTTCATTCCTCTTCTTTGGTCGTTGAAGGCGAGCGACCCCTGTTTACGGGAGAGGCCAGCCAAACATGTTGACGCCATGCACCCAATTCTTCGACCTCAATGCTCGTTTCAAGATGGCATTCGGCGTCGTAAATCTCCTTGAAACCAATCTCAAAATGGTGGCGTTCACCGGCGGCGAACCGTTGAACGGGCGGTCGTCGTCGAAACGCCCATGGAGGCTTGGCCTCCCATCTCGTGATTCGGAACGGTTGGGAGCCGGCTTGAACCGTGAGCTTCACGATGCCTTCCTCGTGTTCGGACCATTGCGCCAACAACACCGGGATGGCCTTTTCACGTAATGACGAGGCATGAACGAGGCTCCAAAGGAGAACCAACGTGCAAGCGGTGAGGATAACGGGGAGCCATGTTTGGGTTGGGGTGAGGTGCAAACTTGGAGAGGGGAGGCGATCGTGCTTGAGCACCATCAATCCCGAGTCAGCGCTGTCCTCGGAGCCACCGAACACGGCCACCGTGTATCTCCAACCGGTTGGCTGCTCGATGAGATCAACGCCGGCGGCCATCAAATGCTCTGAAGACAGCATGAGCGTTGTTTCGGTCGTGTTGTTGGCTTGAAGGGAAAACCCAACCTCAGGTCGCAACTCTCGGACAAGGTGCGTGGCTTCGCGACGGTGGTTATCCCGGGCGATGTCTTCGGTGAGGACGAGGTACATCAGCGTCTGATTGGACAGATTCACCAACGGTGAGATGCTCAATTCAAAGGTCACAAAACGCACGCTGTCTTCCGCTGCGACGACCTTCACGATGCCATCAACGGTGATGAGTTCCGATACCATCAGCGCATGCTCGACCACCGCCCCTCGTTCGCTGACGTTGCTGGCGTTGAGGTCGAAGCCTTGCATCCGATACAACGCATCGTCGTTGGGCCATTCGGACCCCGTTTCGTCGCTCCATGCCCACCATTGCCACACCACTGAATCGGGGTCGGCTTCGACGTTCTCGTTGCTGATGTCTTGGGAAAGAAACGCTTCCCGCAGTGAGGTGTGCGATGCGTCGGGAAGCGGGGCGTGTGCGTAGACGTTCCATGTTCCCGCCGCCCCCACAGCGGTGGAAAGCACGACGACCCCCATCACAAGGACGAGCGTCGACAACGGCCGCATCACGCCTCCTCCTCGTCTCGCCAAGGCAGGTTCAATTTCCGACGGAGAATGTTTTGCTCGTTCAGGTCGACCATCAACGTCACCCTCGCCCCAATCCATACGGAGAGCACCTCTTCACCCCACGCCATTTGACCACGGAACAAGAAGGCCCCCTCGGGCAAAGGGTCCATGGGCACCTGTTCGAGAAATTCATCCACCAAGGGGGCCCATCCGCACAACAGTCGAACAAAGACGGCTTCATCGATGTCCCGAACGTTGGCGTTGAAATGCTCGGCCAGAACATAGACCGCCTCTTGGCGCGACCGCCACGAATTTTTCTTCAGCGTAAAGGCCGGTAAGCCCGCGTGCGCTACCCGCATGGGATGGAAGGTTCCACCCGGCCAGACATCGCCTTTGTTGGTGGGCGATTCAGGGTCGAACAATCGGGTCTTCACCAGCGGAGGGGCGATGTTCAATCGCTTGCCCCGCTGCCAAACGGCGTACGAAGAGAGGTCCAAACCGTACATGGACTCCACCTCGCCCACCACCTTGGGATCAGCTTGCACCACCGTGTTGGCATCCGGGGTGGGCGGTTGCTTGACGGGTGGCGACCAACCGGGGGTGGTTCGTACCGCCCTTCGAGAGCGGTAGACCTGCGCGGTTCCATCGGGGGAAGCGTCCCTTCGATGACGAAACATGGCGACAAAGAAGCCTCCAGTGTCCTGATCGTCGTGCCACAAACGGGCGCATCGCGGCAGCCATTGGTGAATGCGAGCTTCGACCTCTTCTTCGCCGTGACCTTGAGCGATTCGCTCGCTGGGAGACCAGTGATGAGGTTCGAAAAACGGGAGGTTTTGAGCCGCCGATACCGACACGGGATCACCGGTTTCATCCAAGAGAGGCCATGTCTGAAGGCCGGGATGCAGGACAAGATGGTCAAGGTTCACGGGCACGAGTTCAAGGTACGGG
>JALRLR010000121.1 GCA_023254355.1 Candidatus Poseidonia sp. | reverse complement strand
GGTTGGCGGCCTTCGCTCGCTCGGCGTGAGTTCCGACGACCGTGGCCTTTGGGGCAACGGCGATTCGTTGGACAACTCGTTCTTCACGACCCTGCTCGATATGAACGTGGCCTGGACGCCCACCGGCAGCAACTCCTACCAAGCCAAAGACCGCGCCACGGGCGCCGATGTTCGCACCGCCACCCGTTACGATTTGGTGTTCGGAAGCAACTCGCAATTGCGCGCCATCGCTGAGGTGTACGCTCAAGACGACAACAACGACAAGTTCGTCAGCGACTTCATCGCAGCATGGAACAAGGTCATGAACGCTGACCGCTTTGACGTTGCTTGAGGCGGGTTTTGCCCATGCCTGAACCCAACGTTCAGCGTGACGAAACGGCTCCAGCACGACGGATGACCCGACAAAAGCGGGCCATTTACGAGAACGTCATGAACCGCTGTGACCATCCTACGGCGCAAGAAATCCATCAGGACTTGGCCGCCAGCGGCATTGGTTTGGCCACGGTCTACCGGAACTTGGCGACACTTGCTCGAGACGGCGTGATCTCCACGGTGGAGCATGAAGGCGAACTTCGCTACGATTGCAACAACGAAGCCCATGGACACGCGACGTGCACCGCGTGCGGCCGACTTTGGGACATTCCCTTGCCCGCACCCCACGACACCATCGAGGCAAGCGGCCTGGTCGATGTTGAGCAGGTTGAGTTGACGCTTCGTGGCGTTTGCATGTCGTGTGCTTAAGCTGCCGTGGCGTTGTTCAGAGATGCCCCCTCGGGAGGCGACTCCCGGACCAGCGCATGCAAGATGGCCGAAAAGGCCCCGGCACCGACCCCAATCCACCACACCAGGGTGTAGGACCCCGTGCTATCGTACAGCACCCCGCCGAGCCAAACGCCGAGAAAACTCCCCACCTGATGAGACATGAAGACCAGACCGTACAGCGTTCCCATGTACCGAAGACCGTAGATGTGAGCGATGAGGCCGCTGGTCAGCGGAACGGTGGCCAACCAAAGCAAACCCATCAACAGGGAAAACACGAGCACGGTTGTTGGAGAGATGGGGGTGAGGATGAACCACGCCGCCACCACGGTTCGGCCGGTGTAGACGCCGGTCAAGAGATGCTTTCTCAGCCACCGATTGCCGGCCCAGCCAGCGGTCAAGGTCCCCACGATGTTCGCCAAGCCGATGACCGAAATTGAAATCGCTCCCAGTGCAGCGGTGGAATTGATGCCCAAGGACGCCAACCAACCTTCGCTGGCGACGTCCGAACTCATTTCGGTGATGAGTGCAGGGAAATGGGCGGTGATGAAGGCCAACTGGTAACCGCACGAGAAAAAGCCGAAGAAAATCAGCGAGAAGGTTGGGTCCTTGAACGCCTTCAGCAACACCTCACCCATGCTTTCTTCCAAATCTTCTTTGCTGGCCATGGCCGGGGCTTTCATCCAAGGCAAAAGGAGCAGGGTGGCAAGGATGCAAACGGCGAACACCGTGAACACGGACGTCCACGGCATGATTCGCAACAACCCCTCGGCTACCGGGGGGCCCACCACTTGTCCCAAGGAGCCCGACGCAGTGGTGATGGCCAACGCCATGGAACGGTGTTCGGGAGCGCTGGCTCGACCGACCACCGCCAACACCACGCCAAAGCCTGTGCCCGCGATTCCGAAACCGACGAGCACCTCGTAGAATTGGTGTTCGAGGGGCGTGGTGGCGCCCGCCGACAACAACAACCCCAAGGCGTAGAGTATCGCTCCAAAGACGATGGCTTTTCGATCGCCCATGCGTTCAGCAACGGCCCCGAAAATGGGTTGCCCGAAACCCCATGCGAGGTTTTGGATAGCGATGGCGAGGCTGAATTCTGCACGAGGCCAACCGAATTCTTCGGCAATGGGGATTTGAAACACCCCAAACGTTGCCCGAATCGAAAAACTGACCAGAATGATGAGGCATCCGACCACCAACACGGGGTGGAATAGCCTGGCGTTTTGGACGGGCGTGGAGGACATATGACCAGCCTACCAGGGCAACGGCCGGCCGGTGTATTCAACAAATCGACCGGACAGGGCCACCGTTTGCTCTTCGATGCGGTCAAGGATGCCCTCGACGCTCTCTTCGGGTTTCACCGGCGCGTTGGGCCCGCCCATGTCGGTCTCGACCCAACCGGGGTGAATCAGCAGCAGCGAAATGTTTCGTTCAGCAAGCTCGTTTTTCATCGCCACCGTGAACATGTTCAGGGCGGTTTTTGAAGCTCGATAAGCGTAGGATTTCCCGCTTTGGCAGTCTTCGAGGCTGGCCATGAGGCTGGTAAGCATGACCACTTTCCCGCCGCCGGCACGGTCCAGAAGCGGCAGGCAGTGTTGGGTGACCTTCACGGGAGAAACGGCGTTGATGTTGAGCACCTCGGTCACCGTATCAAAATCGATGTCTTCAATCCGCGACCATCGCCCATCCGAAACGCCAGCGTTGTTGACAAGGAGATCCAGACCGGTTTCGATGCTCGCCACCACGGAGGCGACGGCACGGGTGTCCCGAACGTCCATGGCGTGGAGGCACAAATCGGGATGGTTCAGTTCCGCTAACCCTCCTTGATGGTCTCGATACGTGGCGTGGACGGTGTAGCCACGCCCGAGCAATTGGCGTGCCATTTCCAAGCCAAGGCCCCGATTGGCTCCGGTGACCAGGGCGACGGGCATGGACGAGGTTGTGGTGCCAAGGTCATAACCTTGGCTGGTCGGTGCGCCTAAGTCGGCGGCGAGGGTTTTTTCCTGTCGGTTGGCTGGGCGAGGCGTGGAAGAGGAGCGCGATTACTCGAGCAGCGTTGTGCTCGGTATTTCTGACGCCCTCATTGAGATGACCGGTATTTTGGCCGGTCTGACCTTTGCCTTCCAGGACATGTCCCTCATTGCCCTTTCGGGCATGGTCACGGGCGTGGCCGCCTCGTGCAGCATGGGGGCCTCGGAGTTTCTCTCCAAACGCGCGGAACCTGACGGGGGCTCTCCCCTCAAGGCCGCCTTTTCCACATGGGCCGCCTATTTTGCCGTCGTCGTGCTGTTGATTTCGCCGTATTTGCTTGTCGAGGGGGAGGTTGCCGGTTTGGAGGCTCACGTGGCGGCCTTTGGGCTGACCTTGCTGCTTGGCGTCGGGGTCGTGGCAGCGTTCAATGCGTGGTGGTCGTCAAAGCAAAACGTTGCGTTCCTTCCACGCTTTGCTGAAATGTTGGGCATTCTGGTGTTCATTACCGTGCTCTCGTACGGCCTCGGACTTGCGTTGGGCGATGTCTTGGGCCAGTGATTCAGAACACGTATTCCTTTTCCACCTCGGGTTCCATCTCCTTGGCACGTTCTCGCTTGATTTGCTTCCATTGGAGGTAAGCGCTCACGAGCATGCCGATGAAGGCCAGATAGGCATCGGGCGCATCAACACCGTTGAGCCGTTCAACGGGCCAACCCAGCATGATGTAGACGGAAAGCATCATCCCGAGCGTGCCGACCAGACCGGC
>JALRLR010000120.1 GCA_023254355.1 Candidatus Poseidonia sp. | reverse complement strand
GGTGCCACGTTCAAGGAATCCTACAACAAGCAGCGCAAGGCCACCAACGTGCGTCGTGCTCGCCTGCAGATGATCAAGGAAGACAAGGCGCTCGAGCGGGAACGTGCCGAAGCCAAGTGGGAAATCGAGGCCATCACGGAGAAACTCAAGGACCCCGAGTTGGGCCGAACCGAGCGAGAAGGCTTGGAAGATTCCCTGCGAGAACTGAACCGCGTCCTGAGC
Source organism: Candidatus Poseidonia sp. (assembly GCA_023254355.1). Taxonomy (GTDB): domain Archaea; phylum Thermoplasmatota; class Poseidoniia; order Poseidoniales; family Poseidoniaceae; genus Poseidonia. Next base: position 3,360 of record JALRLR010000120.1, on the reverse strand, counting down.
ATGTTTGAGGCCGGCGACAACTGAGGCGTTGGGCCTTGAACCCCAAAACGGGCGATGTCGGCCCTCTTCGGAAAACGTTGTATCAAATTTGAAAGGGGATGTTTTTAGGAAAGACCCGTTCATGATAGACTCATGGGCGACTCGGACCTTCGGTACATGCAGTTGACCATCACTCCCGAAGTCGGTGGCAACTTGCCGGGGGCGGACCTCATGGATTGGTTTCCGCACGTCGAATTCCTTGCCCACATCAACCTCGTGGAGGACCACCTCCGGTGTTTGGTCCGCGTCCATTTCAACGACCCGAGGTCGCTCGAGCGGTCCTACGCCTCGTTTGAAATCGTCGAGGTGGTGGAGCAAGGCACCTCCACGGCGTTGCTTGAAGTGCTTCTCACCGGGCCCATCCCTCGGGTGTTTGCGGTGCTCAAGCACGTCTGGTGGGTCGCCCCGACGTACCTGGACGCCGACGGCTTCGTGCTCACCATCCGAGGCACCCGTGCCTCCCTCCGCACCGTGCGCAACGGCATCGCCGACCTCTTGGGTGACGCCTTCAAACTCAAGCTCGGCGCTCAATCGCTGCACAACACCCAGTTCCTTGAATTGCTGCCGGACCGCCAACGCATGGTGCTGGACAAGGCCGTTGAGTTGGGCTACTATGACCGTCCCCGCGGATGCACCCAGCGCATGATCGCCGAGGCCTTGAACATCAAACAAGCCACCGTCAGCGAACACTTGCAATCGGCCGAGGCGACCATCATTCACGCCTTTGTCAACGAGCCCTGAGGTCAGAAAACGGGCCCCTCTCGTTCATGATAGGGTGGGGGGTTATGTCATCTCGGCGAAATAGCAAATGCATGTCCAGCGGACGCTTTGCCGAAATTCGAACCCCCCTCATCTTGGCCATCCTGATGGTGCTGATGACCCAGGTCGGTTACCTTGACCTCATGAACGCCTGGTCGGGAGACGAAGAAACGCTGGACGAGACGACCCAGGTCATGGGAACAGGGGGCTCCAGTTCAAGCAATTCCAACCTCACCGCAAGCGTCGAAGGTGCGGATCTCTTCATCGATGAGGCCATGACCAACATCACCTTCCAATACAATGCCAGTGCGGCAAGCGGTTCGGGCAGCGGCTCAGGTAGCGGTTCGGGCAGCGGCTCTCCAAGCAACAACGCAACGGCAACCCTTGTGATCAGCGGTAACCAATTTGGCCTATCAGAAGCAGTCGGAAATGGCAACACACTCTATTTTTATGGTTATGATGCAACCAACGGGTACGAATTATGGAAGAGTGATGGAACCACTTCGGGTACGGTGATGGTCAAAGATATCCATCCCAGTGGTAGCAGCAATCCAAAGAAATTCGCAGTCCTTGGAAACACGGTTTATTTCACAGCCGATGACGGGACAAACGGTGAAGAACTATGGAAGAGCGATGGAACCGCATCGGGTACGGTGATGGTGAAGGATATTTACAGCGGAAGTAGCAGCAGTTATCCTAGTGGAATTACAGTCTTTGGAAACTCCTTGTATTTTCAAGCAAACAACGGAGCCAACGGAATTGAGTTGTGGAAGAGTGATGGAACCGCATCCGGTACGACCATGGTCAAAGATATCAATTCGGGGTCTGGAGGAAGTGCAGCGTCACAGTATCAACTCTATCAACTAACAGAGATGGGCAACGAACTCTATTTTAGGGCCTCAGATGGAACCAATGGAGCGGAGTTGTGGAAGACGGACGGGACTGCCTCAGGAACGAGCATGGTCAAAGATATTTGGAGTAGCGGAAGCAGCAGTCCGAAATGTTTCGCAACGATGGGTAGCATAATTTTCTTCTCAGCGTATAATTCAACATCTGGAGTGGAGTTGTGGAAGAGTGATGGAACATCATCAGGCACTGCCATGGTGAAGGACATCCGAAGTGGATCCTCAAATAGTCATCCCGGTACAGGCGACCTTTGTAGAATTAAAACCATAGGCAACACGCTCTTCTTTTCTGCCGACGATGGAACTCACGGAAAAGAACTTTGGAAGAGTGACGGAACCGCATCGGGTACAGTTATGGTCAAAGATCTACACAACGGCTCAAGTTCGGGTCTTCCTATTGGTGATATTTTCGTTAACGTAAGCAACACCTTGTTCTTTTCCGGAACAGACGGAATGAACGGCAGTGAGTTGTGGAAAAGCGATGGAACGGCCTCCGGTACGGTGATGGTGAAAAATATGAATCTCGGTTCAGGCGACTCTGTCCCCAGTTATCCTGTGGTGGTTGGCAATACGCTCTATTATGAAGCAGGCGCATCGAACGGTGGAAGCGAACTATGGAAGAGCGATGGAACCGATGCAGGTACCGTGATGGTCCAAGATATACATCCGAACGGTGACAGTTCTCCCAAGAACCTCATTCATGTAGGAAACAACTTGTTTTTCTCAGCATACAACGGCTCAGATTGGGGAATTTACGTATTAAATACGGGTTCTGGCTCCGGCAGCGGCTCAGGTGGCGGCATGACCGACGTCACCGGTGCATCCTGCAGCATCTCACCTTCCCTTCCAGCTGGTCTGTCCATCGACAGCGGCACGTGCACCATCAGCGGTACACCAACGGTGGCCTCAAGCAACACGACCTACACCGTGACGGCCAACTTTTCGACGTGGCAAGGGGTTGGCAACTTCACCTTGGGTGTCAATTATGGGTCGTCGGTAGATTTGTTTGCAACCCCCGCCAATTCCAACCTCACCCTCAACCAGGCCATGACCGACATCACCTTCCAATACAATGCTACGAATTCGTCGTACACGATCCCTAATCCCTCGTGGACGGCCGCCGACATTGCCACTTCGGCCGACGGTGCTCATTCGGTGGTTGCTGCCGACATGGACGGTGACGGCGACCTTGACATTGTTTCAACATCGTACAATGACGACACCATTGCATGGTACGAAAACGACGGTGCGGCCAACCCTTCGTGGACAGCAGCCAACATCGCCACTTCGGCCAACGGTGCTACCAACATGTTCGTCGCCGATATGGACGGTGACGGCGACCTCGACATCGTTTCCTCATCGTGGGAGGACGACACCATTGCATGGTATGAAAACAACGGTGCCGCCAATCCATCGTGGACGGCGGCCGACATCGCGACGACGGCCGAGGGTGCTTATTCGGTGTTCGTTGCTGACATGGACGGTGACGGCGACCTCGATATCGTTTCAGCATCAGAATCTGACGACACCATTGCGTGGTACGAGCAGACCGGAACACGAACCTGGGTCACATCGTTCAACATTGCCAACCCTTCTTGGACGGCCGCCGACATTGCCACTTCGGCCGACGGTGCTCATTCGTTGTATGTCGCCGACA
>JALRLR010000011.1:251-29506 GCA_023254355.1 Candidatus Poseidonia sp. | reverse complement strand
AGCATGTGACGGCGTCGAGCGTGCACCATCAACGGGTTTCGTTTGGACAAGGTCTCCGCCATGGAGTCGCCCGCTCGGGTCATCAAGGCGAGGCCAAAGAGAAGGGGAACAGCGTAGGCGACGATGAACAGGTTTTGATTCATGGTCAAGCCTCCGCAAGGGTCAATCGGCCGATGGCCTCGTAGAACGTTTCACCGTTGCTTTCGGCCGACGACCAAGCTACGATACCGTCGGGTTGAATCAGGAAATAGGAAGGTGTGCCTGGCACCTTCCATCGCTTCATGTTGTCTTGGTCAAGGTCATCGATGTAGATGAAATTGTGAGGCGTCCCAGGGCGGGTTGCGCACGAACTTCCATCGCATTCTTCCGTGCCCGACTTGTCTCGGAACGCGATGATTTCATCGCGGCTGGATTCGTGACCTAGGATGTCAAGTTGAGTGGCGCTGGCGACAAACGTCACGGTGGGGCCCTGCCATTCAGGGTTGCCGTTGCCGTCTTTTCGAATTTTCATGAAGTAGTCGGAATAGGTGGCCACGTCTTCAGCTGAGCGAACACAAAACGGGCAATCGGTGTCCATGAAATCAATGAGCATCCACGACCCGTTGTTGACATCCCCTTTCGTCCAATTCGAATCGAAATACGAATCCATGTCGAACTCCGTCCAACCACCGCCGTTGTAGGCTTTCCCTTCAAGGGCCGGGGCTCGCTCGCCAACCTTCGTGCCCGTGGCAATCGGGTTGGTGGTGAACGCCAATACCATGATGGCCACGAAAAACATGGCCAAAATCTTGATTCCAGCGTCGGTTCGAACATCGGCTTCTTCATCGCTTTGCATGCGAATTCTCATGTGGTTCACTCCTCAAGTCCAATTTCCTCAAGCAGACATTCTGCCGTGTGGCGAATCGCTGCCTCGCTGTTCATGCGCACATCGAAGCCACTTTCTAACATTCGCTCAATCGATAACCGGGCTTTTGGAATATCGCCGGCCCAGCCTCGGTCGCCACCGGTGTATTCGATGACCGCATCGTGACAACCCGTGACCTCGACGACGATTTCGGCAATTCGTCGGACGGACGCCGTGTCGTGGCTCCCAAGGTTGCACAGGTTCAACGGCTCGTTGGTGTGTTGCATGTAATGCAATATCGCATCAACGCAGTCCCCCACCTCCATGTATGATTTCTCTTGCAGACCGTTGCCGAGGACTTCCAATCGGCTCGGGTCATTTTTCAACTTGTGAATAAAATCGAAGATCACGCCGTGGGTTCCCCGAGCCCCGACCACGTTGGCGAATCGGAAAATCCAGGCTTGAAGGCCGAAGGTCCCGACCCAACTGCTGACCAGGCCCTCGCCAGCTTGCTTGCTGGCCCCGTACAACGAGATGGGCATGCAAGGCCCGTGAGTTTCGGGGGTTGGCAAAGGCGCCCCCTCGCCGTACACCACGGAACTGGAAGCAAACGCAATGCGTTGAACCCCAGCAACTCGCATGGCTTCGAGGATGTTGTAGGTGGCGATGGTGCCTTGCTTGAGGTCGGTGTCGGTGATCCGTGTGCCCAGACGAATGTCGGGGTTTGCAGCGAGGTGAAACACGGTGTCGATGCCCTTGCCCATAGCGGTGGAAACATCCTCCATGGAGCAGATGTCACCTTCAATCAATTCCACGTTCCCCGCTTCAAGGTGTTCGGCGATAAAGGAGCGATGGCCGCTGGAGAGGTTGTCCAACACGACCACTTCGTCACCGCGAGCGACAAGACGGTCAATGAGATGAGAACCGATGAAACCCGCACCTCCGGTGACCAAGGCCCGCATGTTTTCACCACCGGCCCCGCTCGTATAAGGCGAATGGTATCCCACATGGTTCGGCGAGGCCTTGATAATCGTTAGCGTGATGCTTGCTGTTCCTGAGGAACCGACCTCGGGGGAGGTGAATGAATGAAGAAAACGCAATCCGAAAACGAACCTGAAGCGCAAGACAACAACATCTTGGTTGGTTATGTTCGACGAAGCAACGCCGGTGGTGCCCTCAAGCTCTCCATCAACACGGCCGCTTTCGCCGACTGCAGCACGTACATGACCAGTGATGGACAATCCTACGTCCCGCTGGTCATCTCCATGGGGGCTCTTGAGAAAGTCCTCGCCGGAGAACGGGCCGTGACCACCGTGACCCAGTTGCATGACTGAACTTCACGCTGGTGAGCACCATCCTTCTCACCGAGAAGTACAACGCCTCGATGTTGGCCAAGGCCAACAGCGAGACCTTTCCACATTTTTTCAGACCCTTATCAATCACCCATATATAGAAGGTAGCGGACGGGAGACCGTGCCACACGAAGGGCTTCCTTCCGAAACGGCCAAGCCGTACATCGTTGCTGGCATGCCGATGTACAACGAGGAAGAGACCATCGGCTCAGTGGTTATTCGAGCTCTGCGACACGTTGACGAGGTCATCTGCATCGACGACGGATCATCGGATGCCAGTGCCCGGATTGCCGAGGCTTGCGGGGCCACCGTCATTCGCCATCGCGTGAATCGGGGCTACGGGGGCGCCCTGAAAACCCTCTTCATCAAGGCGCGTGAGATGGACGCTGATGCATTGGTGCTGCTCGATTCGGACGGCCAGCACGAAACGGAAGACATCCCCAACATGCTCAAGCCGATTCTCAGTGGAGAAGCGGATTTCACCATCGGCTCTCGTTTTGTGGAAGGAGGTGGAGGCACCGACATGCCAGCCTACCGCCGCCTTGGCATCAAGGTCATCACGGCGGCGTCCAACCTCTCAAGCGATTTGGGCATCAAAGACACGCAATCCGGATATCGAGCCTTCTCGCGAACGGCGCTTGACCGATTGCGATTTGATGCCGAGGGCATGGAGTTGTCCCTTGAGATGCTCGAGGACGCTCACGAGAAGCAACTGCGTGTGTTGGAAATCCCGACCGTCATCCGTTACGACGTGCCAAAAGGTTCCAATTTCACCGCTGTCTCCCACGGGTTCACCGTCATGACATGGGCCATGCTCTCGCTTTCCCAAAAGAAACCGCTCTTGGTCTTGGGCATCCCCGGCTTTGGTCTTCTGGCAGCCGCCGCCGCCATGGGGTTCCGAACGGCCCAAGATTTCACCCTCCAGCTCGACAGCATCATTGGTTCGGGCATCTCGGCGGTTTGGGTGGGTCTTCTCGGCTTGTCGCTGATGGCCACCGGGCTGGTGTTGCAGTCCGCCCAACGCTTCCTACGCCTTCTTCTCGTTCGAGAGTTTGGCCTTGATTGAAAGGCTTGACTCAGCCCATCACGCGGGCCGCCAAAGCAAGAACATACGGTACGGCAAAGAGACCAAAGAACACAAACATCGCGATTCGTACGGTTCGCTGATTCTTCTCGTCCTGCTGGTTCTTCTCGATGCACGCCGTTTCTTTGCAAACCCTCGGGTCGGCCGAAACGGGAATCGGCTGGTGGCAAATTCGACAATGCTGGTGCGGTGGCACCTTTCCTGCGGCGGCCCCAATGAATTGATTCGCCTTTTTCGCTGCCATGTCCTTGACCTTTCGTGCATCCACCATGACTTCACCTCACGCTCTGATCAACGTTCCTTCGAACAATTCGCCGTCCAATGCACGGTCAAGCTGCGAGATGTCTCGCCCGTCAAGCACCGCCAAATCCAAACCGGCCTCCGTGGCCACCTTCACCGCCACGGGGTCAACCACGGCGGACGCCCCCGGCTCGAGAGGGTCGCCGATGCCCGTAATGGCGGCCAACTCGGCAAGCGTCATCTCATGAATGGCTTCAGCATCGTCATGGACGCGTGGATCCTTCGAGAACACGTGGGAAACGTTGGTGGCGATGATGCAATGACGGGCGTGCACCGCTGAAGCGAGTTTGACCGCCACCGTGTCCGTGGTGTGCCCTGGAACGGTGCCGCCCATGATCACCACATGATGCGCTTCGAGCAAAGCCCTGGCTTCGTCGATGGTGGAGGGCACCGTCGGTGCCACGTCGCAGCCAATCTCGAGGAGGACTTGTTGAAGCACGGTCGCATTCAAACGGGTGCCGGCAATACCAATTTCATCCAAACGGCGTGGATTCTTCACGCAGGATTTCGCCAATTCAATGCCTTCGCGGGCCGGAAGCCCTCCGCCCACAACGAACGCCACACGACGACCGTTGCCCTCGAGGTGGACCACGAGTTGGCGCCATTGCCCCATCCACATGGCCCGAGCCTCGGCCTCCTCAGGTCGGAGTAAACTTCCTCCGAGGGCGACCACATGCGTGGGGCTCATGGAAACCCTTCAACGCGGGCATGCTTTCATCCTATCCCCCGCCAAGCACGCCCAAAAATCCGCCAAAGGGTGTGCGAGGTTTGAAGTGCCTCACCCCGACCCGTTTAACGGGGGGTCGTCCATGGCAGAAGATGCGAAGTTGTCAGCACGAAGGATGCGACTCAAATTGGCCCTCGAAGATTTGAGGGAAATGAAGGGTTTTGGGACCGAATTGGTCACCCTCATCATCCCGCCCGACCGACAGATTTCCGATGCCCGCTCCATGCTCCAAAACGAACACGGGCAAGCGGCCAACATCAAGTCCAAGGGCACACGGAAAAACGTTCAAGGCGCCATTGAATCGGCCATTTCCACCCTCTCACGATACAAAACACCCGGTGAAAACGGACTGGCCATTTTCGTCGGCTCCATCATCATCGGCAACAACAAATCAAGGATGGTCAGCGTGGTGGTGGAAGACCCACCCCAACCCTTGATTTCGTTTCGCTACCGATGCGATTCCCGCTTCGAGTTGACGCAACTTGAGGACATGCTCATCGATAAGAAATCGTATGCTTTGTTTGTGATTGACCGGTCGGAAGCCGCCTACGGCATCGCCACGGGCAAGCGCATCCACGTGCAAGAACATCTCGTCTCCAACATCATGGGAAAGCACCGACAAGGTGGTCAATCCGCCCAGCGTTTCGAACGTTTGATTGAAGAGGCGGCTCACAACTTTTTCAAGCGAGCGACCGAGCACGCCAGTTCCTATTGGTTGCCCAATCTTGAGAACATTCAGGCCGTCATCATCGGAGGGCCCGGCGGCACGAAAGATTTCGTCGTCAAAAACGAATACTTCCACCATGAAATCGCAAAAAAAATCGCCAAAACCACCTTTGATGTCGGCTATTCCAACGAGTCCGGTGTCCGAGAATTGGTGGACAACGCCGGCCAATTGATGGGTGAAATTGAACTGGATGCGGAGCGCCAAGTGATGAATCAATTCCTCACCGAATTGATTCGCACCCATCCCAAGGCGACGTACGGTGAAGCGATGATCAAAGACGCCTTGGCCAAGGGCGCCGTCGACACCCTGCTGGTTTCCGAAGGCTTACGAGGAAACATCGTGTCCCTTGAGTGCAAAAAATGTCAGCACGGGAGCAACGACGAATGGGAAGAGCGGTTAACACGACAACAAGAATTCCCCGATTGCCCGAAGTGCGACGCCTCCAACGACTCGGTGAAGGAGCGCTCGACCACCTCCATCATCGATGCGTTGGCCGTCTTGGCTGAGGAAAGCAACACGGAAGTGATTTACATCTCGGTGGACACCGAAGAAGGCTCGCAACTCATCCAAGGTTTCGGCGGGCTGGCGGCCATCCTCCGCTACCCTTTGATGTGAGGTGAACGCAATGCATGCCCTGAAACAGCACGTTCAGCCGCTCGTGGAAGAGGCCTTGTCGGAGTTGGGCGGAGACCCTGCGTTGGTAGAACGCTTGCTCCAACCCGCCCGTGAAGCCGACCAAGGTGATTTGTCCCTGCCCTGCTTCCCGTTTGCAAAGACACTGGGCAAAGCCCCGGTCGCCATCGCCGAAGCGATGGCAGCCACCATCAAACCTCATCCGAGCGTCCTTGAAATTCACGCCGTCAACGGCTACCTCAACATCCGTGTTGACCCGTCGTGGTTGGCCACGAAATTGCTGTCCGATGGCCTCGACAACGGCATGGAACGCACGCCCCGAACGGTTCTGATTGAGCACACCTCGGCCAACCCGAACGGGCCGTTTCATGTTGGGCGGGCACGCAACGCCATCCTCGGCGACACCCTGGTTCGCCTTCACCGTCTTTGGGGCAACGAGGTGACCGCCGAATACTACGTCGACGACATGGGGAAACAAGTAGCCGTCCTCGCTTGGGCCTTGGAGCATCTCGACGAAGCCGCCGTTGACGAATTGCTTGCCGACCGGGAAGGGGGCAACCCGCTTTGGTCTGGCAAGCCCGACCATCAACGGGTCCGCTGGTACCAGGCCGCTCAACGACTGCGAAAGGAAAGCGAGGAGGCAGCAAACATTGAAACCGCCATCGGCGAACTCGTCCACGCCAGCGAACACGGAGATGAAAGCGTGTTGGCGTCGTTTGAAAATGCCTACCAACCCGTCTTGGACGGGATGTTGGAGACCTTAGCACGGCTCGGCATTACCTATGACCGTTTCACCAAGGAATCCGTTTTTGTCACCAACGGTGACGTGGCTCAATTGATGGAGGAATTGGGAGCATTGGAGATCAACGGCGTTGCCGAGAACGGGGCTCAATTCCTTGACCTTGGTGCACGAGGCCTCAAAGGGAAAACCGAATTCTTCTATCGTCGTGGCGACGGCTCTTCCCTGTACGCCACACGGGACATCGCCTACCACCGGTGGAAATGGAGCAAGTGCAACGAACTCATCAACGTGCTTGGCGAAGACCACAAGTTGCAAGCCCAACAAGTGGGTTTGACCTTGGAGGAACTTGGCGAACGCCGCCCTGAAGTGATGTTTTACTCGTTCATCAAACTCCCCGAGGGGAAGATGTCCACTCGCCGTGGCAACGTGGTGTTCATGGACGATTTGCTTGAGGAGGCGAGGGAACAAGCAGCGGCGGTGGTGACCGACCTTCGCCCCGAATATGACGAGGGAACGGTGAACACGATTGCGGAGGCGGTCGGCACCTCGGCCGTGAGATTCAACATCATCAACGTGAGCCCGGAAAAAGGGTTCACTTTCCGATGGGAAGATGCGTTGAGCTTTGAATCGGGTTCGGCTCCGTTCATCATGTACAGCCACACTCGCGCCTGCTCCATCCAAAAGCGAGTCCACGACCTTGGCGTCCAGGCGCTGCCTTCGCCCCCCGTTCCAACGGTGGACGCCATGCCCGAAGGGTTGGTGCACCTCCTCCGCACCTTGGCGGTTCGAGACGACTGCCTCGAGAAAGTCATCCGAGAGCACCGGCCGCATCTCTTCGCTGAATATTTGCTTCAACTCTCGAACGCCTTCAACGCGTTTTATCGTGACTGCCACGTGATGGAGAGCAACGAAGTGAACATGTTTTACTTCGCAGTCTCTGAACTCGCTCGCCTCACCATGAAATCCGGAATGGAAGCGCTGGGCATCGTACCCCTGACGACGATGTGATCAAACGTCTTGACGATACCAACCCTCGGGAAGCTCCATCGGGTTATTGGGGCGAGCGGACTTCACTCGACGCACGATTTCAAGCCGCATGGCGTCGAGGCCGATGTTTTCGGTCGCCGAAATGCTCACGCGGTCGGCGTGGTCCAGCAACAAGGGGAGCATCGGTTCGCCTTCGGCACCGGCCTCCCGCCAGGCCGTCTCGGCCTCCACCACCTCCGACCACATGGCCGGGCGAGGATGGAGCAAGTCGGCTTTCGAGCTCACCATCATCAACTCGGTGTCGGGCAGCAGGGTCTTGACTTCCTCAAGCAGGTTGAGCTGTTCGGCGTAGGGCGTTCCGCACGACTCGCTTTCGTCGACCAAAAAGAGCACCAACGAACCGATGTGTTCCAAAGCAGCAATGGCTTGCATCTCAATGTGGTTTCTCTGCTCCATCGGACGGTCCAACAAACCCGGCGTGTCGACCATTTGGTACTGGAGGCGGCGGTGCGTGAAGTGTCCAACGTGAATTTGTTTGGTCGTGAACGGGTAATGATTGACTTCCATCTTCCCCGTGCTCAGCGCCGAGATAAAGGCTGATTTCCCGACGTTTGGAGCGCCACACACCACGATACACGGCAACACGGGGTCGATTTTTGGTAAGCGTTTCAACGTCTCGCGGGCCTCGCTCAACCAAGCGAGCGACGGACCAACCTGACGCATGACAGACGAGATACGTCCGTACGCCTCCCGGCGTGCTTCGTGCATCAAATCCGTGCGACCGGTTCGGATGATTTTCTTGGCGTTTTGCGAGGCGATTCGCTGCACTTGGCCCGCTGCCCATTGCAAGGTAGCGAGGTTTTTGCGATATTCATCGCAACCCACACAGGCGTCGATCATGGCCACATCAAACAACGGTGACTGATCCAAGGAAGGCCAAGCCGAAACCAATTCTTGGAATTCCGTGGCGATGATGTCGGCGGCGGTTTGAACCATGCGAGTCATTTGTTTGCGAACCCGAAAAATTCGGTCGGGGTCGTCGACGCGGTCGGCGGCTTTTTTGGCCCGTGAGAAGGCTTTGTCGAGCACTTCGTCCTCCAACAACACCGTTGCCAGGGTGCGCCACGACACGTTCATGCAAAGACCTCCGCTTGTTGGCCCACTCCACCCCTAAAAGAACTCATCCGTCATTGCGACCCTATCGTGACGAAAGGGGGGGTTCAAGTACGCTCGCCGATTCCACCCAATCATGGCGAAGAAAGGTGGTGTTGACCTCCCCGGTTGGGCGAAAACGATGTGGGAAGACATGGGCAGCCCGACCCTTGAAGGCTTGGAGCCCGTCCACAACGGGGATTTGATGGAACGACGTCAAGGCCTACGTCGGGATGATTTTGTTGAAATCTTCATGAACGTTCAGGCGTTTGCAAACCCCGAGGACGCCACGTTGCGTGGCCGACTCATCTCCAGCGGAAAAAGCAGCCTTGAAATTCTGGGTGAAGACGGTCAGTGCCATTTCATTTCACGCGAAGTCATCGTCCATGTCGTTCTCATCGCCCATACCCGACCAGCCTACATCGACGACCAAGAACTCCTTGCGTTCGAACGTGAAGACATGAAACGGCGCTCGAAACTCCATGAAAAAGTGGAGAAAGAAACCACCGGAAACGACGATTCTCACCTCTGGGGGTGATGCTTTGAATCCCCCCAATGGATGGGCCGTGGTGGAAGGCCGGTTGATGCGAGAGTTTTCGTTCACCGACTTTGCCGAAGCCAAAGCCTTCATCGACGGCGTTAGCGAAGTTTGCGAAACACTCAACCATCACGCAGAACTTCATTTCGGATGGGGATATGCCGTGGTTGAAACGTACAGCCACGACACCGAAAGCATCACCAATCGGGACCTTGAACTCGCCGAGGCGATCAATCAACTGAGGGCGAGCGATGACGAATGACCCAAAAGGAAGAGAAGAGCCTGGCTTTGTCCGCCATGCCTTTGTTTGCGGTCACGAACGGCCGCAGGGCGCCACGCGGCCATCGTGCCTTCCCAAGGGGAGTCTTGACCTCATGAAACAACTCAAGCAGGCCATTCGGGAGAGCGGTGTGGAAGGTGTGCGAGTTCAGAAAGCGGGCTGCTTGGACCACTGCGAATACGGGCCAACTTGCGTGGTCTACCCCGAGGGCGTTTGGTACCGTCTCAACGGCGAAGCCGCTATTGAGGGCGTCTTGAACCACCTCAAGACCGGAACCATCGCTGAGGAGCATCGGCTCGTGATGGACTGAACCGTCACAACTTCACGGGCCGTGTTGCACCACAAGCCTGGCACTTGAGCAACGTGGTTCGGTCCTCTTTCACAAAGTGGGTGTCGGGAGCCGAACACTGACTGCACTTGATGTAGGTGTTCACGTAGTTGGCGATCGTGCCCTTGATTCGCTTGGGAGGAATCCGCCCCTTGAATCGAGCACGAGGGCCGTCTCGAGAACCGGAAGTACCCAACTCGTTGAGAATGAATTGGTAGACGTGATTTTCATCACGGTCCATCATGGAGACGACTTCATTGAAATTACGAAAAATGGTATTGGAACCCTCAATCAAGATCTGAGGAGCAGGTAGCCGCCAACGGGACTTGGAGGAAATCTCCTCCGGAATGTTTTCTCGAGCACGGTCGAGGAGGGTCTCGTAATCAAAGTCGCCCATGATTCTCGCCCCATCTCCACCCCTTCAAGACTTTCGCCCCAGCACACCAAAGCAGGAAAGCATTGATGAGTGGGCTTTTGCAGGAAGGAGCGAGCACCATGGTGTTGAGCATTGAGGAACTGAAAGTCTTGGCCTCCAACCTCCGAAAAGAGGGGTTGAACACGCAACAGATTGCCGATGAATTGTCCCTTTCCCAAGACACCATCACCTGGCTGCTGACCGGAACCGGAGACGGTGATCGCCCAAGCGATGTACGTATTGGCTGGCGCACGCTCGGGGTCCGGCCACAACGCATCGCAGCGATTGGGTCCATCATGGCGGATGTCGCCGACGAAGAGGTCGGCTACGAGGACATTGACACCGTGGTTGGCATCTCCATCAACGGCATCGCCTTCGCCTACGAGGTGGCTCGCACCCTCGAATCCGACGTCACCGTTTTTCGCACCACCGACGAAGGTACAGGGAGCGGCTCGCTGTCGAACAAATACGGGCAAGTGACCGGAAAGAGAGTGGTCATCATCGACGACGTGCTCTCCTCTGGCGTGACCATGTCCAAGACCATTCAAGCCATCCGAGAAGTCGGTGGTGACGTGGTGCTCGCCATCGTGCTTGTCAACAAGACCACTCGGAACGAGATCGACGATGTCCCGTTGCGGGGTTTGGTGCGGGCCGTTGCGGTGTGAGGTGGCGCCATGCACTGGTCGGACGTGATGGCACAACGTCTTGCCGAACGCGGAAACGACCACATCATCGCCACAGGCATCACGCCGAGTGGGGAATTCCACATCGGCCACCTCAGAGAAATCCTCACGGGCGACATGATTGCGAGGGCCGCTCGCAAAGCGGGCTTGAACGCCACCTTGGTCTTCGTCGTTGACAACGCCGACCCGTTGCGAAAGGTGTATCCGTTCCTCAGCCAGGCCTACGAGTCCATGGTCGGCCATCAGTTGGGGGCCATTCCGGCCCCGGACGAAAACGGCGAGCCAGATTGGGACCGGTTCCACACCGAAGGATGGACCTATGGTGACCACTTTCTGAAACCGTTCCTTGCCGCCCTCGCACAAATTGGCGTGCGACCAACCTTGCTTCCAAATCTTGAAGCCTACCGCTCGGGAAAATTCGCCGATGCCGCCAAGAAAGCATGCGATGAACCCGAAGTCATTCGTGAAATCATTGAGCGCATCTCCGGTCGAGAACTTCCCGACCAATGGTTTCCTTGGCAACCGCTTGACAGCCAAGGGTCGCTTGACGGTCTTACCGTGACGGGCTATGAGTTCCCAACGGTTCATTGGACGGACCGCCACGGAGTCTCGGGCTCATCGGACATCTCCAAAGGCGAGGGGAAGCTCCCGTGGCGATTGGACTGGCCGGCGAAATGGGGTTTCAACAACATCACCTGCGAGCCCTTCGGGAAAGACCACGGCGCTGCTGGAGGGTCCTACGACACCGGCAAAGAAATTGCACGGTTCTTCGGTCATGAGCCCCCCGTCCCGTTGACGTACGAATGGATCAGCCTGAAGGGCCAAGGCGCCATGTCCTCTTCAGCAGGCAACACCATCGGCCCCATTGAAGCTCTCGAATTGGTCCCCCCAGAAATCCTGAGGTTCCTCATTGCCGACACCAAGCCCAGCAAGGCCATCGATTTTGATGCCGGCATGGGTCTGGTCAACCTCGCCGACGATTTTGAGCGATGGGCCTCTCGCGACCTTGAAGCGGAGTTGGCCGATGAGAGCCTGAGTCGACGACAACGCGTACAACTGGAGGATGCCATGGCAGCGCTCGCCCTCGCCTCGCCTGACGAGACGAACCAAGCATCGTCGACCTCGGTGAGTTTCCGTCACCTTGCGTTGCTGGCCCAAATCAAAACGGACGATGAACAAGTTTGGACAAGTTTGGCGAAATCACACAACCTAAGCCAACCCACGGACGAACTCAACGACCGGTTGCGACGCATGCGGACGTGGATTGCGTCACCCCATTTCCCTGAAGAAATGAAGGTCAACATTCGCTCACACCCCGACACGGGCGCCCTTGCCGCCCTTTCTCCGGAACAGAAGGGCGTTCTTGGCCCACTCCATGATGCACTTCGAGCGTGTTCTTGGACCACCGACAGCATCACGGCGGCGCTCAAGGAAGCCGCTGAGCGGGCAGAAGTGGGTATGCGAGACGTCTATAGAGCCAGTTATGCCGTGTTCATGGGAGCGGAACGCGGCCCTCGCCTCGCCCCCATTCTTGCCACGTGCGACCAAGACGCCATGCTGGACTTGGTCAACGCTTGCTTGGAGGCTTGAACGGTCCCGCCCCACGGGCAGGGGTCAAACCACTTCAGTTCTTGGAATCTAAACACACCCTTCAAAAGGTGTCACCGCCCTTCTTGACTCATGGGAGGAGTCTATTGTCCCACCTGCGAAGCGGGAGTGGAAGTTACCGCGCGTTTTTGCCTCTCCTGCGGCCATGACCTCAACGTCCAAGGGCCCATCACGGCCACGGGCCACGACCTCAATCAATTGAAGGATGTCATACGAATCAGGGATGATTTGTCCATGGCGGAGAAATTCGACATGATCGCCCAAATTGAGACGGGAGCCGACCCCATCGCTCTTGGTATCGCTGCAGCCGGCGACGGAGAACCGACGGAAACGAACGCTGTTGAAGCAGCAAACCAAGTGGTCGCTCCCGGTTTGCGCAACGCCCAGTGGGGCCACCCTGCGGCCGAGGCGGCCATTGAACTGGCCACCAACGGGACAAAATTGGCCGATTTGAAAGCCGCTGGCGCCTTTGAGAAGGACAGCGAAGCGTTTGCGCAAGCCATGGACATCGGTCGCGCAGCCACCCTCCATCTGTTGGAAGTCTCCCAAGGGGCGGTTCTCCCTGCGAGCGATGCCTTAGCGGCCCTTCCGGTCATGCAACCGCCGAACAAGAGCTTCTGTCCGAAGTGTGGCTCTGACATTCATGCAAACGCCATGCTTCAATGGAAAAAATGGACGGACATGTCAACCGATGGCCTCACCATCCAACTCGAAGCTGCGATGCAGGCGTCCCTGATGCACCTCGCAGCCGCCTACCGAGATGAGATTCAAGACCTGAAGGACCAACTCAGCGACGCCCAAAAAGCAGCGGAAAAAGCCGCTTCCTCCGGGAGTTCACCGGCCAAGCAAGAGGCCAAGGACAAGAAGGACGACAAGAAAACCGAGGCATCCTCCCCATCCCCTGCCAAGGCCGAGAAGCCGAAGGAAGCCGCTAAACCCGCACCTGCAAAACCGAAGGCAGGAGGCCTCTTTGGTGCGAAGAAAGCCAAAAAAACCTACGAGGGCGAGCCCGGCGGGAAGGCCGATTGGTTCCTTGCAGAAGCGCTTGATACGGTCTATGACCCGCACGGCACCGGCAAACCCATCAAAGGTGCGATGATCCTCGCCCGCTCGGCCGAGGGGAACGTTCGCGTCCGTGACGTCATTCGAGCCTACGCCGTCGAAGGGGAAGACGGCATTTCCGAACTGGCTTGGACCAGCCCGCTTACGAAATACCTCATCGAAGCCTACGATGCTTGCTGAGGCATCGTTACCCTCCATTCTTCGGAATGATTCTTGAGCCTGCACCGGTTCGTCCGCTCATGGACAGCGAGGTCTCGGCGCTTGACGCCCTCCGCCTCGCTGCGGACCGGACCGCTACGAATCTCAAAACCACCTTCAGTCAACAACTGGAAAAATTGTACGCCACCGTGTTGGCTTCACCCGGAACCGTGCTGCTCCTGTTTGTCGTCATCAGCGCCGTCTTCGCCCAACAGGGCATGGCATTTCAACAACAAATTGACGACGATGTGGAAATTTTTCTTCCCGATGGTGCCTCATCCACCGACCTTCTGCTCGAAGTACGAGAAGAATGGTCGACCGACCTCGTGGTGATTTACATTCGGACACCCAACGCTTTCAATCCAAACGACAACACCAACATCACGGACGAAGTCATCTTGAACGAAATCAGTTGGATCGAAGGCGACGACCGAAACATCGACGGCGACTCAACGGGGCGAGGCCTGGATTACGACAAAGACGACCATGGTGAAAACGACGGCGTCTTGTGGGTGATTTCACCGGCCCAGGTCATCAAAGAAATCAATTCGGCCGATGGGCGATTCAACGCCTCCATGTGCGAGCATGTGGCGAACAACCGACTTCCGCTCGCCCTTGACTGCGACAGCGTCGAGACCGGGGGAGAATACGCCATCCCAAGTCAAGACCGAATTGACCAAATCATCGAGGAGTCCAACGGGGCGTTCGATGCGCTCATCAAGGACACCAACGACATGGACCCCACCGTGGACAGCGACGGGGACGGGAATTTCACCAATGACATGGACGGAGATGGTATTTGGGACACCACCGCCATCGTGGTTGGATTGCACCACAATCCCTCTGTCACCGGCGACTGGGAAGATTTCTCGGCCATTCTCAACCATTTTCAAGACATCATCGATAACCGACCAGGGGAGTACCGGTCAACCGATATGACCGTCACGGGCTTGACCAAGGTATTGGAGGATGTCTCCGACGCCATCTACGAAGATTTGCTCATGATTCTTCCATGGTCCGTTCTGTTCACCATTTTGGTCATCACGGCCCTTCATCGGTCAGCGAAGGTTGTCGTCATCACCGGGACACCCATTCTCATGGCGCTGGCCATTACGTTTGGCTCATCGGTGGTTCTTGACATCACCCTCACACCCATGATCGTGGCCACCTTCCCCATCCTCATCGGTTTGGGCGTTGACTATGCGCTCCACATGGTCAACCGAATTGAAGAAGTGAGACGTAAAGAAATCGACAAAGCCAACGACGAAAACCAGCGACGACGAAAACGTGGACAACCTCCTGAACCGGTGCCCGAATTATGGGACTTGGATTTTTACAAATCGTGCGTGATGGAAATGACGCGGTCAACCGGGGTTGCGGTGTTCCTCTCGGCAATGACGACCATTGTTGGGTTCTCCGTGCTCATCGCACCGATGATCGTCCCGATCAGCCCCATACGATCGGTGGGCATCACGCTGGTGATTGGGATTTCCTCAACCCTGCTGTTGAGCATTGTGTTGGTTCCCACCTTGGCGTGGTTGCTAAAGTTCAACAAGCGCTCAAACCCCTCCGTCTGGAAGAACATCGGCCAAGCACCTGTTCGTGGTTTCCTGTTGATCTTGATTCTCAGTGCCTCCGTCACGCTGTACGGTGTGGCGAACATGGACGAGTTGAACAAACCCATCACCGGCTCCTCCGAGGCGCCGGACGGGATCGAGTCCCTGAATTCACTCGCCGAATATTCACGCCAATTCAGCAGCGGCCAAACGTCCCTGTTCATCTACGACGCATCACAGCGACCCAACGTGAACAACACCGATAACATTCGTGACCTTCCGGTGTTGGATTCACTCAACGAGGTGGAACTGGCGGTTGACGGCGTTGATGAGACCTCAACCACGAGCATCATCACCTTCCTCAAGGCGGTTCCGGCGGCCATCACGCTGACCGATGGCGTCACGCTTGGAGAGGGGTCCCTTTGGGACCTGTTGCACGACCCCTGCTGGGAAAGCGAATCGCTCATCGACCCGAGCTGCCCGGGTTGGTCCCTCGTCCCGATGAGTGAACGGGATGCGTTGAGAAAGGACATGGTGAACGTCGCGGTTGACACCCTTTCAGCTGAAGTTCAATCCATGTTGCTCAATGAAGGCGGAACAAAAGCCATCGTTTACGTTGCCCAACCCTACATGAATCTCAACGTTGCAGGCGAGTTGCGAGATGAAATCGATGACATTCTGGGCGACGGCCCAAGTTTGCTGAACACGCGCACATCGCTCCTGACCGGGGGACTCCCCGTGTCATTGGACATCAACGACGGCATCCACGACACGCAAAGCACCACGACGCTGTTGACGCTGTTCGTGCTGACGGTGTTGTTGATGATCGTCTTCCGCTCCGCCCGACTGGGCATCTACACCATGATTCCCGTGGCGGTGGTGATTCTTTGGCAACCCCTCTTGATGCGTAGCGGTGACGTCAACGTCAACATCTTCACGGCCATGATTGGAACCATCGTGTTCGGCATCGGGGTCGATGATGCCATCCACGTCATGCATCGAATTCGGGAAGAAGGTGAATCGCCACATGGACTGGCTTCCGCGATTGAAGAAACCGGCCAAACCATCTTTGAAACGACGATCACCACCATCTCCGGGATTGGAGCGGGCTTTTTGGCCGCGTTCCCGGGACTGGAGAATTTCTTCATGCTGATGTGCTTGTTGATCGTGTTCGCCTTCCTGACGAGTGCGTTTTTGCTGCCCGCCATCATCACGGCCGAGCATGTGACACGCGCCAAAATCAACAAGCATCCCTCGTGGATCGACTTTGGCGAAGACATTGCCATCGGGCAAGGCACCGTCATGAAAACGATGGACGCGGTCTTGGAATCGTGAGTGGAGGGAGTAGGGAGTAAGCCCCTTTCTGTTCCCTTTCGGTGACCGCATTCAACTGTGCATCCTACCTGTCCCTCGTCGTGCCGAGTCAACGGAACGGTTTGGACTTGCTCCAGCGGGGTGGCTCGTCTCATCGACCACAAGGCAACCTCGGTCTTTCAACGTCATCGTACACACCTTGCATCGTTCGTTTCTTCAGCCTGAACCCGACCATTTCTGTTCGCTTCCTTCTGGTAGCCGCTTGCACTATGGAGAGGGGACTTTCCTCAGAGTCGAACTCTGTCAGCGGTCCTCCTACTCCCTCCAGTCGTGGCGAAGCGTCCCGCCATTTCAAGCAGTCGGCCACTCCTCAGCGTTCACTGATAGGGGTTTTCGCCAGGAGATGCAACCTGCTGGGTGCCGTAAGGGCCCTCGGATGGTGGCTGAGACGGTATCGCTGCCACGGCCTTGGCAGGTGCAGCAACCGGCAAAGCCGGGGCTTGTTCTCGCCGGAGGCCAACCACCAGCAAACCGAGCATGCCCAAGACCAAGAGGCCGACCACGCCCAACATCACGGGGTTGACCGAACTGATGGACCCCAGGACACCCTCGGTTCGCTCTTCATCCACGAGCACCGTCGGGGATTGAGCGTTCGGGCCGTTGATGATGCTCAGTTCAAGCCATTGGCTTCCTTCACGACCGGGTTTCCAGAGGTACTGGTAGATGACTTGTTCGTTGGATTGAATGTTCATGGTGCGGGCGTCAAGTCGGGTCCGAGCGCCGCTGGATTCAACCAGTTCCAACACCAAACTGGCTTCACCATCAGCCAAACCGATGTTGTTGACCACGGCTGCAACCTCGATGAGATCGCCCTTCCGAATGTCCGACTTTGGACTGAACTCAACATCGGACATGGTAAACTGGGGAACGCGTTGTTCCAAAGCCCATACTCGCAACGGGGCATCAATGTCGTTGAAAATGGCGTCAATCGTTTGGCCCGCTTCGTCTTCTCCGGTGACCCAAATCCGCAGTTCAACGGCCCTCGTGCGGAAGACCGGAAGCATCACACCGTCGAGGTCCAGGGTGCATTGAACGGGGATCGATTCACCGCTCAATCGCTCGCCCATCACGGTGAGGGGCAAACTTCCGTTGTCAAAGGTGTACGAATTGAGCCCGAGCCCTGCTTCGTTCAACGACCAATGGAGCCTCAGGCTGGACTCGTCGAGGCGAGCGTTCTCAGCAAGACGCAATTCAAACTTCAAGTCGCTCCACATTTCTTCGCCTAAGACGTTGTTGAAACCGGGTTTGTCGACCGCCGTGACGCGAGGGGCTTCGTTGTCGACGATGAACCAAACGAAAGCGGACCCGTCTCCACGGTATACGGCCCCGTTGGGGGCATCAAAGAGGTCACCAAACAACCCGTATGTCCCGTCTTGCAACGGTGCCAGCATGTTCCCCGAGAACGACCCGTTCACCGCTTCAAGTTCAACCGTGTTTTCCCCGAGTTGAAGTTCAACATCGAGGTCTTGTTGAGGGATATCACCGGTTCGGAACCACACGACATCGCCGGTGACGCCAAAGGCTGTGCGAGGCTGGACCCAGTAGCCAAGCGAGGACGGGTCCTCCTCATCAAGGGCAATTTCAAGGGAGGTGGGGTCGATGGCCAATTCCCCGGAGAATCGCCACCCAAGGGGTTCAAGCGTGAACATGTTGGTCTGTCCCGATTGGTCTCTCATCGTGAGTTGAGGAATCCGAATGAGGGAGGTATCCGGGTCGTAACCCCATTCAATGGTGAAGTTCACCACGAATTCCCCATTCCTTGAGAACAAGTCATCCGCTTCGGTTGGTACCAGCGAACAGGAGGCGATTTCGATGTAAACATCACTCGATGTGCATTGATTCGTGGATTGATTCCATGCCACCGTTGAGGACTGCACTTTATTTCCCGCAAGTGCAAGTTGAATCTCGGCCAAATCAAAAATACCGTTCTGCTCCCAAACAGGAACGCGGATTTGGTTCTGTTCCCCTGGGTGGAACCACGGTGCTTGCTCGCCGTTTGGCCACCCTAAAGACGTCGCTCCCAAGGATGGTGCCCCGTTGTTATTGAGTTGAACATGGAACATGGGCGTGGTGGCTGAGCCTCCATCCGCCATCACATGGCCAGCACTGTCGGCGATTTCCAACCACCCGAGGAAGTAATCTCCTTGATTTGCTTGCGACGTATCAATGTCAAGCGTGTAGGAGCCCATGAGATTCGACAGATTCTCGGGGATCGTCAGCGAGAGGCGTTGCTCCTCCCCGTAATCAAACACGCCGTTTTCGTTTGTATCGTCCTCCCAAGAATGCCAAACGGAAGCCAGGGCGTGGGTTGGAAGGTTGGGGCGATCGGCAACGAGGAAGGACAATTGGTTGGTCGGCAACACATCACGGTTGTCAAAGCGCTCTACGCTGCTGCTCATCAAGGTTGGAGCAACGTTGTCGAAAAGGAATGTGTGGGACATATCAAGGTCGCTTACCACATCTTGACCTCGCAACGGAACCACCTCAACGCCCAAATCAATGGAAGGGCGACCGGTTGGAACGTTCCAAGGGAAACGGGCAACACCGTCGTTGAAGACCGTGGTGGTGGCGTATTCGTTCCCGTCCACCAAGAAACGAACGAGGGCTTGACCGGACCGAGGCGTACTCTCGTCCGTCCCTTCAAAGCCCATGATGACCTTCACCGTGACGAGCTTACCTGATTGAAGGTAAGGGAATTCGGGGTCGGAAATGATGCCGTCGGCAAACTCGACACCCCATTCAAGCACTTCGATGTCGTTCTCCACACCCTGGTCGTGCCCAAGCCCGAAGATGTGCGTCACGGGAAGCATGGGCCCGGTACTTGAGATCAAATGCACACTCAGCACAGCCGAGGGCTCATCGTCCCAGCCATCTGGGAATTTGAAGTGATGAAGCACTTCCAGATATTGGCTGGATGCGATTGCGGATACCGAACCTGATGCACCCTCGTCAAACCAAAGCAGGGCCGTCCCAGAGGCGGTGCAGGTTGACATGCTGAGCGGTGTGATGGGAAGGCTCGCCACAGGGCAACGCAAACTGGATTGTTGCGACTCGCCCACCAAGCGCAGTTCCACTTCCCAGTTGGATTGACGGGCGTGGGTCAACGCATCCTGCACACCGATTGGACTGAAGTCAAAGGTGCTTTTCGCCTCAACCCAATCGTTGCCAGGGACCAACGTATCGGTCACGTTGGTGATGTCCATGGTCAAGGCCTTCACCGAGGCTTGGGTCTCGATTTGATTCACGGTCAAGTACACCGAACCCGTCCCGTCCATCCGGACGGGGAGGTCGACGGTTCGTTGCCCCGAGGTGGGCACGACGCCCGAGAGAGCGGTGTTGAGGCCCGTGACCAACGGGCTCGCAGCGTTCATGGTCAGGTTCATTGATGGTTCGTATGGAGCAAACAAGCCTCCAAACATCAAGGTCGAGGTGCTCAGGGACGAACCAATGCGAATCTCCACGGTCGCCATGGGTAGCGCATCAACGCCGAAGGTGTTGGTCGCTTGGGCCAAGGCACCGTTCAGCGTCTGAAGTTCACTTGAAGTCAGTTCCACCGAAGTGAGGGCATCGATGTTCGCCAAATTCCGGCTCAAGATGTCCTGCCCGTTGACGGCCACCGCCATGAACGGATTGGCAATCACCGAAGAGGGGGAGGCCACGGCAAACGAGAACGACTGAACACCACGAACGGGCAACGCTACTTCCATGGAAGCGGTGGTGGCGGGTTCAATCGGACGTTCTGTCCATCGTTCACCGTTTACAAGACGGTCTTGCAAGCCCAACGGACCGATGGCGTCACGGTCAAGCGACCACTCCGGTGTCCCGTCCACGCCGACGTCGAAACGGAGGCCGAGAGGGACGGACGTACGAACCATTTCTGCCTCAAACGATTGCCACGTGTAGGTGCCGCCGGTGCTTTCCATTCGGAACTGAACCGAGAAAGCGGGAGCAGGTAAATCCACGCGTCCTTGCGCATCGATGGCATCCCAAGTTTGTCCGCCATCGGTGGTGAATTCCAAGAGCCCCGGGCCGCTGTGGGTGCTGTTGGTCACGATGGCGGAAAAACCGCTGCGCAACTGATAGCTGTTTGAAAGAACCCGCCCGCTGGAGGCAATGGCCCCGTTGCCCCAACTTCCTCCTTGGATTTGCCAGCCTTCTGAACTCGGGTCCGTGTCAAATGATTTCGCAACATGCCCGTTGAACGAGAGGCTTCGAATTTCGGGAGCGCCACCTCCAACGGCCTCCCTCATGTGAACCTGGAGACGGAGGAGCGGATGTTGTTCCACGTCGATCATTCCCAAGTCGATGGAGGGCATTGAGAGACGTTCGAATCCTTCGATGGGGGTGCCCGTCATGGCATCGAGAATTTGGTACTCAAAAACGGAACCAGGGAATTCGAAGTGGTCCATGTGAAGCAAACCGTGACTGGCTTCCTCGCCGCGTCCATCCAACGAAGGGCCAAACGCATCGCTGGTCCAGTTCCCCTCGCCGTTGCCGCTGCTGCCGCCGGTGGGTTCAATCGTTACGTCGTCGATGTTCCAGCCGGTATAGGTCACCGAACTGTCGGTCGTGCCCATACCGAATCGAACGGCAAAAGCTGAATTCCCGGCGATGTAGTTGGAGATGGTGTGCGACACTTGGGTGAAACTGGCTTCGTTCATCGTTCCAGAATTGGACCAAATGTTCACCCAACTTCCCGAGGGGTTCTTCACTTGCACGTAGGCATGGTCCCAAGAACTGGATTCCACGCCAAGACGACGCATGTAATTCAGGGTCCAAGCACCTGAACACCCAGAACAATCAATCGTTGGGGAAGTGGCCCAATACTGACCCATGTTGTTGGGATAATTGCCGTTGTAAGTGTACAATGCGTTTGCACCCGAGTAAACCCCGCTGGTCGAACCAAGGCTGGTGTCGTACCCCACCATCCACACGTTGGTCCCGCCAAGGGTCCATCCGTGCAACGGGTCTTCAAAGTCCCAAAATGCTCCCGAAGGCAAGATGCCCAAGGTTGAGGTGTTGGCGTCCATGCCATCGTAGACACTGTTGGCATCAAAATCACCTGCATCGGTTAATGTGGTGGCGACGGAATTTGAGAGGGTACTGGCTTCAATGCTCATGTCAATTGACTTGATGGCGTGGCCGTCGGGAACCGCAAGTTGGACGCGCTGGTTCGCACCGTCGGGCCATGAACCGATGGTGAGTTTGGTCGCTTGACCCACGGGCGTGGATTCAGAAACAAGGTGGCGATCTCCAATCTCAGCCGGAGGGTTCTGGAGCGGTAGAGTGGAGAAAAAAAGCAAGCAAATCATGCCCGTGACGAGAACCACGTTCGCTGCGCTCCCCCTCATGGCGTTGCTACGTCTTCTCAAAGGTCTAAAGGCTTCGGAACGGTGTTCTTCCGAGTGGCTGAGGGAAAGTCCATAGAATGCGTTTCGTCCATTCCCGTTATGGACGTTGAAGAACTCAAGAGACGGGCCGGTGTTGCCGCCTGTGAGTACGTCACATCGGGGATGAACGTCGGTCTTGGCACCGGCTCCACCGTCAAATACACCATTTTGGAGCTCGGGCGTCGGGTTCGCGAAGAGGGCTTGATCATCATCGGCGTGCCAACGTCAATCGCCACCAAGAATCTGGCCGAGGCCGAAGGCATTCCCTTGGCTGAATTGGATGACTTGAGTCACCTCGATGTTGTCATTGACGGCACGGATGAATTTGACCCAGCCTTCCAACTCATCAAGGGCGGAGGTGCGGCGTTGCTGAGAGAGAAAATTGTTGCTCAAGCCTCGACAACAATGATCGTGGTGGCGGATGAACGGAAACAGGTTGAGTGTCTCGGAGCCTTTCCGTTGCCCATCGAGGTCACGCCGTTTGCTTTGGAAACCACTCGGCGAGCCATCGTCAAGGTACTGAACTGCGAATGCACCGTCCGAGGCGAGCAAGGCAAGCCTCTGGTCACCGACAACGGCAATCACATTGTGGATGCGCACACGGGGCCAACGATTCACGACCCCGTCGCGACCGAGCGGAACCTGCTCAACATCGCCGGTGTGGTCCAAGTCGGCCTGTTCAACGGGATGTGCGAGGTGGTCATCCTTGCAAGCAGCGAGGGCGTCGCCGTGCTCGAGAAGGACGTTTGAATATCATTTCCTTTACCTCCTGCGTCAACGATTAAATAGACGCGGCAGGAGGCGGGGACGGGCCTGTAGCTTAGTCAGGTAGAGCGATGGACTCTTAATCCATCGGTCGCGGGTTCGAACCCCGTCAGGCCCGCTTGACTTCTCCGTTCCACACCCCGAGGACGTGGTCGGGTCGAAGGCTGCCGAAATTGTGTGAGTCTTCCGATGCCGTGGGGTCGTGTTGGTCCCCTGCGACAAACAAGCGTCCATCAGCTTCAATTCGAACCAATCGCTTGACCATCAAGACCGCCGGCTTAAGCGGATGCTTGACCAAAAGCACATCGTCAACGGCAACGAATTCGGGGTCGGGATTGAGGTGAAATCCGAGCACGTCGCCGTTTGAAAACGTGGGCCACATGCTGTCCCCTTCAAGGACCACATCGACCGATTCAGGCATGCAGTGGCCTCAAGAGGCACGGACCCAGGGGACTTCTCGACCCTTGGCCGACCAGAACATCTCGTGAATCGCTTCGCACGCGTCCATCAATTCTTGGGCGTGCTCGGCTGAAACTTCAACCTTGCAAGCCGAGCAGAGCTTCGCAGCGTGCCAGAAGGTGTCATGCAAGTCGGGGTTGGCTTCAAGATGCTGAGGCTTGAAGAAATCCGTCCACAACACCAACAGTTCGTCCTTACAGGTTTGTGCTTCTTCTTCTTTGATGGAGGCATAGCGAGACATGGTGTTGAGGTAAGCGGCCATGGCCGGACCGTCGCTGGGGTCGGGGGGAGTCAAAGCGAGCATCTTCTTGGTCATTGATTGGACGGCTTCTGCGGCGATTCGGGCACTGGCGGGGTCGTACACGCCGCAGGGTCCATCGCAGTGGGCTTGTGCAACAAGTGGGGTCTTCATGGTCTTGCCAATCCGCCCAACCATAAGAACATGATTCTTCAAACACCTTGGGGTCAGGGGCGTACCGTTGTCCCTTGTTCCCCTCTCAAGGCGGACAAGACTGCTCCTGGCTGGCACAAGACCGCTTGTCCGTCCGTGCTCGAACTTGCAAAGGTGCAGAGAGCCTTGACTTTGGGAGCCATTGAACCTGCAGGAAACTGCCCGTCTCGATGCATGTTCAGAAGTTCTTCAACCGTAAGGTGAGGATGCGGTGTTGCTTCAGACGTCCCAAAATCCGTGTAAATGGCGTCCACTCCGGTGGTGATGATCAGAGCATCGGCCCCCAAATCACTCGCCAACAAGGCCGAAAACAGGTCTTTGTCGACCACCGCTGGGACGCCTTGAAGGTCACCGTTGTGGTCAACCACCGGAATACCGCCACCGCCTCCGCAAATCACCACGCCTTGGAGGTCCACCAGTTGCCGAATGACATCGAGTTCAACCACTCGAAGAGGAACGGGACTGGCGACGACACGCCGCGGACCGTGAACCGTTTGGGCAATGTCCCAGTCCGCAGACATGACCGTTTCAGCATCAAGGGCAGGTCCAACGGGTTTGGTGGGCCACGAAAATCCCTCATCGTTGGCATCAACTTCAACGTGAGTCAGCACCACGGCAGTCCGTTCGGGGCGACGACGCCGATGGAGAATGCTTTGAAGGTGCATCGAAAGTTCATGCCCAATCATCCCTTGAGTCGCCGCAACCCAACGGTCCAGGCCTTCTTGACCGCCTTGGTCAAGAGCGAGAAGATGGCCCACCTGCGGCCCGTTTCCGTGCGTGATGACGACACGCCAATCCATCTCGAGCAAATCCACAACGTCGCTCATGACCTTGGCCACCACCTCAATTGCATCCGATGGCTCACCCCCCGGAGCAAGAAGGGCGTTGCCTCCCAACGCATACACCGCCAACTTGGCCATGCAGGAGAACTCGCTGGGAAGGCTTTGACACTTTGCCCGTTGTGTGAGGGAACTTCGGGGCTTTCTCAGCGGACGGGAGGGAGACATTGACATAGGCAAGCAAGGTGCCTTTAGACGGTGCGAGCATGGTGAAGACCGTTTGGATTGGTGATGTGCAAAAAGGAAAGCACGACGGAGCCACCATCGAGTTGAAGGGATGGATCAAGCGTGCCCGAGGCAGCAACAAAATTCGCTTTGTGGTGCTTCGAGACTCAACCGGCACCATCCAATGCGTTGGAAAACGCGAGGCACTCGGCGACGAAGCGTTTGAGAGCCTGAAAGGCATGATCATTGAAACCAGCGTCATTCTCGAGGGACAGGTCCGAGTCGATGAGCGGGCCGACGGCGGTCACGAACTCGATATCACGGGCGTTACCTTGGTTGGTCCTGTCAATTCAGAGCGACCCTTTCCCATCACGGAAGCGGACATGCTGGTGGAAGACGAAGACGGCGAGGTAACCTACGGTGGGACCGAACACACCCTGAACCATCGTCACCTCTACCTTCGGACCACGAGAGCGACAACGATGCTGAAACTTCGCAGTTCGGCCTTTGGGGCCATCCACCAGTACTTCCGTGGCCATGATTTCCTCGAGTACCAGGCACCCAACTTTGTTGCTGGAGCGGTGGAGGGCGGGTCCACGTTGTTCGAAGTGCCGTACTTTGGCAAACAGGCTTACTTGACGCAATCGTGGCAACTCTACGCCGAGGCGGCCATGCCCGCCCTCGAACGTTTGTACACCATCGCCCCCTCGTTCCGGGCTGAAAAATCACGAACTCGGCGCCACCTTACCGAATTTTGGCACGCTGAGATGGAAATGGCATGGGCCACGAACAACGACATCATGACCCACGGTGAAGGCGTGGTACGCCACATCGCGCGAACCCTCCTTGAAGAACGTGAAGATGAACTTACTTACCTTGAGAGGGACCTGTCCCTCATCGCACGGTACGCCGATAACCCGTACCCTCGCATGCGCTACGATGAAGCGATTGAAACCCTGCAAAGCAAGGGTGTGAAGGTGGAGTGGGGTCAAGATCTCGACTACTCCAAGGAGAAAGTGTTGACTCAAGATTTTGACGTGCCCCATTTCCTCACCCACTATCCGAAAGTGGCCAAGCCATTCTACCATCGAGTGGACCCCGAGGACGGAAACTACGTCTTGTGCCACGACCTCTTGGCACCCGAGGGGTACGGAGAAATCATTGGTGGAGGCGAGCGAACCTGGTCCGAAGCCGAAATTCTTGAACGGATTGACGAGGAAGGCACACCGCGCGAACCGTATCAATTCTACATTGACGTGCGTTCCTACGGTGGAGTACCCCATGGAGGGTTTGGATTGGGCGTTGACCGGGTCGTGAGCTGGTTGGCTGGAGCCACGCACATCCGTGAAGTCATTCCCTTCCCACGGACATCTCGGCGCGTGACTCCCTAGAGCACCGGTTCGCCACACATGGGACACGGCATGCCTGGAATGAACGCCCCGAGCAAAAAGCCACAATGAGGGCAGATGGACGTGAGCGGGTCGTCGAACATGGCTGTTCCCTCCGAGACGCTCCCGGATTAAGGTTTGGGCAGGCCAAACGCCGTGCAAATGCAGTCAAGAACAAGACGCAAGTCCTTCTCCTCAATCACATGATGAGCGAACTGACGAGGACGGTCGTCCCACGGGTTGAACAGAACCGCACAACCACTTTCTTCGAACATGCCAGCATCGCCCATTGAATCACCAACCGAGGCGGTGTTGGCCTTGGAGACGCCAAGTCGACGCTGAAGCATCTTCACGATCGCCCCTTTTCCGTTCATTTGGACCTGATAGCGACCGTAATCACCGATTCCGTAGCCTCCTTCATCGAGGGCAGAATCCATGAGCCACCCGTTGGTGAACACGTGCAAGCGAGTGTCCATGCCTTGGCATCGCTCTTTGGCCGTGTGGCGATCGATGCCGCCCCACCGTCGAACCCAAGGCGTCGTCGCAGGAAATTCTGCTGCAATGTCTCGAGCGGTCTTCTGCAAACCACCGCTCACGATGGCAACAAAGACCTCGTGGTCCAACAAGTGCTGAATCAAGACACGCCAGCCGTTCATCATAGGCATTCCTTCCATGAGCGAACGGAGTCGTTGGTCTGAAATGGGAGTCTCTGATGCGGATTTAATCAACTCCAAATCGAGTTTGATCCACGACCATTCGTCCAGCAACCCCTGATTGTAAAGCGAAAACGATTCTTCATTGGAAATGCCCAAACCATCGTACACGTACTGCCATGTTGACAGATGGTCGACCAGCACTCGGTCCATGTCAAGACAAACCAAGCGTCGAACCATGCATCACCCTCTCGTGTTGTTGTTTGGCCAGTTATACTGATGCTGAACGCGTGCAACCTGCTTCCCCATGATGTAGAGAATCAACGCCACCATCATGGCAAAGAGACCGATCAAGGTCATGGCAATGGTCACGAGCGTCACCCCGATGGACGTGGAATTGAGTTCGGTAAACATGCCTGCAAGGTCGCCGGAGAGGCGATATCCGAGAACAAACAGCACCACGCCAGGGATGCCAAACAACAGAAGCGGATGCTTGGATTCAAGCATCCAATAGAAGAGTTGAGCAAAACGAGAGGCGGTTGCAAGCGATTGGCGCTGAGGAAGTTGAATGGGTTGCTCGGCCTCCACCAAGCGAACCTTGAGCCCATCGTCCAACATCGAGGAAGGGCTGTTGTCGGGCAAAGAGGCCAGAGCACGGCAGCCTGCGGGACTGACGATGAGATGGCGCAAATTGGTTTGATCCAAGACGGGGTCGCCTTCTTTTCCGTCATGGTCGTCTTCCTGGAGATAGACGTAATGGATGTCCCAACCTTCCCTTGACCGATTCACGCTCAGCGGCAGTTCGGAGAGTTTCCACTGAGCGGTGATGGGCAGGAAGAGCGTCGTGCCTTCATCGAGATTGTTTGATTCAAGGGCTTGACAGACTTCCCGCGGGTGGAGCGAACCTCCGTACGACACCACTTGGCAATCGATTTCATGCGCAAGTTCCATCGTTTCATCGTTCGAGCCCGTGTCAAAAAGGACCACGTCGTTGGCCACTTCTCGAGCTCGAACGGCCAGCGATACGATTCGCAATTCGAGGTCACGCCCAATCAGGACCACACGCTCCAGACGTTTGCTCACGTCGCCTTGGCCCTTCTCCAAGGCTATGAAACCTGTTCTTGGAGAACACCCGACCAGCGTGATTCACGCATAGGTTGAACACGCCCATCACCTGGCGATGACCATGGAGGCATCGTGGCACATCGGCGTGGTGGTGCCAGCCCGAAACGAGGCCTTGCATATCCAAGAAGTGTTGGAGACGATGCATCCCTCCGTCGATCTCGTCGTGGTGGTTGATGACGGTTCAACCGACGAGACCCGAATCATGGCAGAAACGGCGAAGGCCCCCTGTGAGGTTCATGTTTTGACTGGAGGCGGGAATGGAGTGGGGGCATCGATTGACTTGGGTCACCTCCACTTGCTCAAAACCCTTCCAAAACCGTTCGTAAGTGTGGTCATGGCCGGCGACGGGCAAATGAATCCTGACGACCTTTCGTTGGTGATTCAACCCGTTTTGGAGGGCAAGGCAGACCATGTCAAGGGAAACCGAAGGCGTCACAGCGAGGGGTACAACCGGATGCCGAAGGTTCGCCAATGGGCCTCGACGTGGTTGAGTCTCTTCACCACCCTCGCCAGCGGAGTCCCCGTGACGGACCCGCAATGCGGCTACACGGCCACCTCATCGGAACTCCTGGAAGCATGGGATTGGTCCACGTCCTGGAAGGGTTACGGCTACCCAAACTACTGGTGGATTCGATTGTCAAGAGGCGGTTGGAGGACAGCGGAAGTCCCTGTACAATCAATCTATAGAAACGAGCGAAGCGGGATAAAGAAGGGGCGTTTTTTCGCCTCTGTCGGCTGGATGATGGCGTTGGAGCATCATCGACGAAACATCGCTTGGGTAAAGCCACCGAACCTCCTTCCGCACAGCCTCTTTGCGTTGATGGCCTACATGTTGGGATGGTCTGCCGTGCTTCCCATGATCAGCAACGATCTCGAACAGGTGTTGTTTGAGCGTGGCGTCCCTCCCCTTGTGTTGCTCCTGTTCTTTTGGGGTCTTGCGCACCTTTTTGACCGCATGGCTGCACGGGCGCATCGGGAGTTACGTCACCATGCGAAGACATGACCGGAGGCGAAAGCCAAGGAAAGCCCATGTACGCCACATCTTGGTCGCCTCCAAACCGGATGCAAAAACCATCCTTGACGAACTCCAAACCTCCAAAAAACCCCTTCGGACCTTCAAGAAACTGGCCAAGAAACATTCCAACTGTCCAAGCGGGCGAAAAGGTGGGGATTTGGGCGAGTTTGTTGAAGGCCAAATGGTTCAAGATTTTGAGGAGGCGGTGTGGTCATCGGCCCTTGAAACATTGCCAGAGGGTTACATCAAGACCCAGTTTGGCTACCACTTGATTTGGGTCCACAGCATCACGCACCCCGAAGAGAATGGTGGGCGTACCAAGATTTGAACTTGGGTCCAAGCGTCCCAAACGCCCGAGTATAGGCCAAACTAACCCATACGCCCTTGATGTGTGCCACGAGGTCTCACCTATGAA
>JALRLR010000011.1:0-241 GCA_023254355.1 Candidatus Poseidonia sp. | reverse complement strand
CCCAGCGGCCTTCGCCAGCTCGGAGCACCAGCCCTTCCAATTCGGCCTGCTCCATCACCGACTCCACCGTGGCGTCAACCCCCAATCGGTGAAGATGAGACCGAACTGAATCGGCCGTGAGGAAGCCGTCTTCGGAGGTGGCCTGCCGCAACGCGTTCCACAATCTTGCCGGGGAAACCTCCTCTTCCGGACTCATGGTTTGGGGTTGAGTTCCAAGCCGACGACGCATGTCCTCTCGAAG
>JALRLR010000119.1 GCA_023254355.1 Candidatus Poseidonia sp. | reverse complement strand
ATTAGAGGGCTTTGCCGCATTGATCGCGAAAAAATCATCTGTTGAAATTTCGATCCTGCGTGTCGAATTGTTCCTGGGTGTCTTTATCGGTGCGATCACATTTACAGGTTCGGTCATTGCCTATGGCAAACTGTCTGGTCGCGTCACATCAGCGGCAACAAAATTGCCAGGTGGTCATATGTTGAACGCAGCGGCCGCTGTTATTTCAGCGGTGACATTGATCATGTACATGAACTCTGGCGATATGTTGCCATTGGTCATCATGACGGTTGCGGCACTGTTCATCGGATACCACTTGATCATGGGTATCGGTGGCGCGGACATGCCTGTTGTTGTGTCGATGTTGAACAGCTATTCTGGTTGGGCTGCGGCTGCGATCGGCTTTAGCCTTGGCAACGATTTGTTGATCGTTGTTGGTGCGCTTGTTGGTTCCTCTGGTGCGATCCTATCCTACATCATGTGTAAGGCGATGAACCGTTCGTTTGTCTCTGTTATCCTTGGTGGTTTCGGTGGCGCTGCGGGTCCTGCAATGGAAGTTGAGGGTGAACAAGTCGCGATTGAGGCAGATGCCGTTGCGGCTGCCTTGAACGATGCAGATAGCGTTGTGATCATTCCAGGCTACGGTATGGCGGTTGCCCTCCCGCCAAAGGTGGTGCCGACGACGTTCAAGCCAACGACCTCGGTGTAGAACTTGACCATGGGCGCCATGGCTTTGACATAGAGAACGTAATGGCCAAGTTCCACCATGCAAACCTCTCCGAACTTCACGCTTCTCGGGTGAACGCTTGGATGCCCGTGATGTATCGGCCTAAAATGAGGTTGTGGATGTCGTGGGTCCCTTCGTAAGTTTTCACCGACTCAAGGTTAGCCATGTGGCGCATCACCGGATACTCGTCGAGGATGCCGTTGGCTCCGTGGATGTCTCGGGCGACGCGTGCAATTTCAAGCGCAATGTCCACGTTGTTCATCTTGGCCAACGAGATTTGTTCGGGGAACCACGTCCCATCGTCTTTCTTGCGGCCCAAGTGGTAGGCCAAGAGTTGTCCCTTGGTGATTTCCCGCAACATCCAGGCCAACTTGTTTTGCACGAGTTGGTAGGACGCAATGGGATGGTCGAATTGAATGCGCGAAAGGGCGTAGGTCTTGGCGCTGTGGAAACAAGCCATGGCCGAACCAAGCGCCCCCCAAGAGATGCCATAACGTGCGTTGTTCAAACACGAAAAGGGGCCACGCAGGCCCTTGACACCGGGAAGCATGCGGTCCTTCGGAATCTTGCAATCTTGAAACACCAACTCGCTGGTCACGCTGGCTTTCAGGGAATGCTTGCCTTTCATTTCCGGAGCGCTGAATCCCTCATCGCCTTTCTCAACGATGAAGCCTCGAATGACGCCGTCAAGTTTGGCCCACACCACGGCGATGTCGGCGATGGTGCCGTTCGTGATCCACATCTTGGCCCCGTTCAACAGGTAATGATCGCCCATGTCTTCCGCCTTGGTGACCATATCACCGGGGTTCGAGCCGTAATCGGGTTCGGTCAAACCAAAGCATCCGACCCATTCACCGGAGGCCATTTTTGGCAAATAGTGCTCTTTTTGCTCCTCGGAGCCGAAATCCCATATGGGGTACATGGCGAGCGACCCTTGCACGGAAGCGAAGGAGCGAAGCCCGCTGTCACCGCGTTCCAATTCTTGACAGATCAAGCCGTAAGCCACGTAGGAGAGACCTGGGCATCCGTAGCCTTTGAGCGGCGCCCCGAGCACACCCATTTCACCCAAGGCTACACGCCATTCATCAAGGAAAACGCCCTCTTCGCACGCCTGTTCAATTTTCGGGATGACCGCCTCGTCAACCCACTCGCGCACCATGTCACGAATCATGATTTCCTCTTCGGTGAGGAGGCTTTCAATGTCGTAAAAATCCAGACCTTCAAACGGCTCCATGGGCGTCCCTCAAAGGACCTGCCACGCGGGTGCTTCATCAACATAACCCCTCGCCCCTCCATGGCGAAGAGGTTCATTTCTTTCCGAATCGGAGTTCGCTGTACTTTCGCTGCAGCCAAGGACTGTTCATGTAAATCAAGCCAAGGATCACCCCGGGGACGGAAATCGCCACGGCCCCCAACACCAGAACATCCATGATGCCGGTGTTCACTTCTTCGGTCGCTGGCACAAACGAAACGACGTTTCCAAACTCGGTGATGAAGAACCCGCGGAGGTAGCCCGTTTCCCAAACCACCGACAAACTTCGCCCTCCGATGGCTGCATCCCATGCAGCGGTGTCTTCGGGCATCAGGACGGTGAAGGCGCTGTTGGTGTTGGCATCGTGACGAACCAAACCAAGGGGAGCGAGATGAACCAACGCCGTCCCGTCGTGACCTCGGGACACCCCGGTGTGTTCACCGGACGGAAGCGCGATTTGCATGGCTTCACCAACCGTGGTTTGGTGCGGGTCGAGGGTGTTGATGTTGATGGTGCGACTGAGCAGACCACTGGCAAAACCAACGCACTCGTTGAGAACGGGGTTGGAGCAATCAATGCCCACCCACGTTTGGGCAGAAGTTTGACCGACCCATCGGACGCTGTGGTCACCGTCAATGACCGCAATGCCTTCGTCGAGCGTGGCGATGAAGCAGATGTTCCGAGTCCGGTGGCAGGCAAGGTCGGTCACCCGAGTTTGCCCGAGGTTTTCCAAGCGCTCAAAGCCCGTGTGCTCGGCGAACTTCCAAACCGAACCGTCATCGGCCGCCACGTAGGCAAAGTCGCCCGAAGGTCGCCAAACCACGGCGGTCAGGTCGTAGCCGAGTACGGTGAAGGTTCCATTGACATAAGTGATGCTGTGATCATAGGAATCGTAACGCATGGCGAAACCGCCGTCGCCCACCAGCAGGGCCGTGTTCCCCCGAGGATGCCACACAACATCGTTGATGGTCACGTTTCGACCGGTGACCAACTCCACGTCCATGTCCCGATTGCCGGCATCATCGGCGGAAATCAATCGAGCGAAACCCTCCATGCCCACCACGAGCACATCGGTTCCTGCTGGAGAGACGGCCCCTGCACGGATACCGAGGTCGTTCTCGCCCAACACGCCCTCATCGGAGAGTGCCACACGGGTGACGAGCTCTTCAGCTCCTGCCATTGGCACGAGCATCAGTGAAGTGAGCACCAACGCCATCCTTGACCGCATCGTACTTGCGTTATTCGACGCTGTGGTACATCGAGATGTTTGAGGTGGACGCCTTGCGCTGCGATACCTACGCGTTTTCGGACCGAATTTTTTTGCGGAAGATGAACCAATTACTCAAGCGGCTCTACCCCAACATTTTCATCTTTGGAGAGACTTGGTCCTACAGCGAAGCGTCGCAGGCCTACTTCGCTCCTAATAAGATGTACGAGGGGCATTTTTCCCATAATGATGCGGTGACGGACTTTACCCTATGGCGTGCCATCCACAAGATGTACAGCGCGGTGGAGCATGAGCAATTTGGTTGGAATACCGGCGCGGGGGAGTTGTATTATAGATTGGTGAGCGACTATTTGTACGAGCATCCGGAGGATCTGATCATCTTTTTGGACAACCATGACGATG
>JALRLR010000118.1 GCA_023254355.1 Candidatus Poseidonia sp. | reverse complement strand
GGTATCACTGCCGAAGAATTCGATGGCCGCCATGACGTACTTTCCAATGTAGTTGATCACGCCCATTTCTTGGAGAGAGTGGACCAAGACAAAGAGGCCGGCAAAGAACAGAAGCGTCGTCCACTCGACGTGGTGCAACGGCTCCTCAAGTTCGTGTCGGTCCGTTGCCAACAGCATCACCACGGCGCCAACGAGGGCAATCCAGGACACGGCGATGTGAGTGATGGGGTGAAGGAAAAAGTTGAGGATGACGAGGAGCAGAATGAAGCCGGCAACCTTGAGCATCTGGGGGTCTTTGATGCCGTACTTGGCCTCCAACTCAGCAACATCACGGATGCGAGAGCCGGAGAACTCGTCAGCGTAGTACCATTTCAACAACATGAAACTCGGGACAACGCACATCAAAATCCCCGGCCCCATTTCAAAGATGAAGTCGTTGAAGGTGACGCCGTATTCTGCGAGAGCGGGATAGCCGGCTTCCTCAATTTTCGCCGAGGAGAGTCCCGAACCAATCATGATGTTGGGCGGGTCACCGATCATCGTGGCTGCACCACCAATGTTGGAAAACAACACCTCGGAGATGAGGAGGGGAATGGGTTTGATGTCAAGCACTTTGGCCAATTGAATGGTCACGGGCGTGAGCAACAACATCGTGGTCACGTTGTCAAGGAAGGCCGATAGCACGGCCGTGACGGAACACAAAATCACCACCAGCGTCCAAATCGAGCCTCCGCTTTTCTTGTAGGAAAGCACAGCGAAGTATTCGAACACCCCCGTGTTCGAGAGGATGCCGACCATCACCATCATGCCCAACAGCAACCCGATGGTCTCCCAATCAATGAGCGTGGTCACCTCAGCGAGCGTGAGGGCAGGGCCCACCTTGTAGTGGTTCAGGGCCAGCAAGGCCACGAGGCCTCCCACAGCGGCAGCGAGCGTGCGGTGGACCGTTTCAAAGATGATGAGCACATACACGCCCACGAGAATGGCAAGCCCGACGTACACGGCTTGTGTTTCCAATCCCTCCTGGATTTTGATACCAAGGTCGATGCCTCCTCCTCCACCAGCGCTTGAGGGGTTGACCATCATCATCGCCCCGATGAACATGAGGAATCCGAAGGCGATTTGGCGGCTTCGATTCGTGAACAAATGCGCATTCATGGCAAAGCCTCTAGCCTTTCGGGGGTTGAACGCACCCTTTGACCCTTTGCTTCATTCCCGATTAACGACGCCATAAAACGGCAATGTTTCCTCGTTGCAAGACCAAGGTGCTCTGGGTCTCGGACGCGACATATGCCCAAACATCGGTTCGTTGGTCCCTCTCGAACAAGCCCTTGTTGACTTTAATCTTCACCAGACCTTTGGCTGAAAGTTGTTGGCGAATCTCTTCCAATACCGTATCGCTTAGGCCGCCTTTTCCAATGCGAACGCTCGGGCGAAACTCACGTGATGTTGCCTCTTTGACCACATCTTTCGGTATGTCAGTCAGGTCGACCACCTCCACGTTGACGATGGTGCTTTGGCCCACCTCCGAAACGCCGAATGGTCCCGCAGGTCAAACACGTTTTGACTCGCATGCCGGCCTTAATGCGAACACGAAATCGGTGGCTTGTGGCTTGATGAGCCCAACATTTTCTGCACACGCGCTCTCGTCCCGTGTTCGAAAGTGAAAGACGGTGTCGCTGAGAGGTTTTCATCAAATGAACAGCCGCCGAAGAAAGCACGACCTCCGAGTGGTCCTCCGGTGATGCAAGGACCGAGTCGAAGTGGCGTTGAGCGACACCCGCCTGCCGCTGCCGGTTGACAGCGTTGGAGCGTTTTCGCCGTCGACCCATGTCTTCGTCCTCAGTTGAGCAAAGCGAGCAGATCCGCCGTAATCTCGCCGATGGCTCGGTCACCGTCCACGCGATGGAAAAGACCCCTTTCTTCATACCAAGCCGCCAGCGGAGACGTTTGCTCGTGGTAGGCGCTCAGCCGCGAAAGGACGGTGGATTCGTTGTCGTCCGCTCTTCGCTTTTCAACGAACGATCCGCAAACACACCCATCGGAGGGGACGGGGTTGAACGTATCGTGATACACGGTTCCGCACGACCCGCATGTCACTCGGCCGCAAATCCGTTCAACGATACGCTCGTCAGGCACGTCGATGGCCAAGACGTGGGTGATTTCTGCGAGATGACTCAACGCTTCCGCTTGAGGAATCGTCCGAGGGAATCCATCGAACATGACGCCGTTGGCGGCGTCGTCATCGTTCAAGC
This sequence comes from Candidatus Poseidonia sp., assembly GCA_023254355.1. Classification (GTDB taxonomy): domain Archaea; phylum Thermoplasmatota; class Poseidoniia; order Poseidoniales; family Poseidoniaceae; genus Poseidonia. Next base: position 1,388 of record JALRLR010000118.1, on the reverse strand, counting down.
GTTCCTCGATGAGAGCGAGGATGACGTCATCGGGGACCAATGCCCCACGGTCCATGTAGGCCTTCGCATCCAATCCAACAGGTGAGCCGGCCTGAATCGCTGCACGAAGCATGTCCCCTGTCGAGACCTGGGGCAAGCCGCTGTGTTCCATGATGCGTTGGGCCTGCGTTCCTTTTCCTGCGCCGGGTGGCCCAAACAAGACGATGCTGCCCATGGCGTTGGGAGATGGTCCTCCCTTTCAACCTTCATCCTTGTCGGCGGAGCCACTCATGGCCGTAGTGTTGCCACTGTTCCATCGTCCAGCCCGGAGGGAGGCCTGCTGCGGGAACAGGCGGTGCAACGCTGGCTGGTTCGGGAAGAACCGGTGGCGTGGTCGCTGGAAGCGGGGTGGTGGCAGCAGGTGGGGCTGGTTGCGGTAGTGGGGGGAGCGCTTTCGGGGTCGGCAGGCCGGCTGGCGGCATACCGGCGGGGGGCAAACCCATCGGAACAACAACCTTCGGTGGCAATCCAGAGGGAGGTAAACCCGTGGGGACGGCGGCCGGAATGACAGGGACATCAATCGACTGCATGATGGCCCGAGCGATCTCTTCATCGCTCACTTCACCGCTGGTAAGTTCGTCAACCGCCGTACCCAAATCGAGCGCTTCTCCTCGTCGTAGGCCGAGCGTATCGGGGTCACCGTGGGTGTCAGGGGCGACCAAATCAGCGCTGTCATCGGCCAGCGTGCCCGATTGCTTCATCCGTCGGGCGAGCACCACGGCCCCCACCAGGAGAACCGCTACCAAGCCAATGCTTACCGCCGGAGGAAGAACGCTGAAGAGACCGGTTGACCCAGAAGCGGTGGCCACGCTGACTTCAAGATCCAATTGAGCGATGAGGAGACCATCCGAGGAGAGGTTAATCTGCAGATTGCCAATTCCTCTAGCGACGTTGTCTTTGGGCGTCAAGGTCAATTCAATTCTCTGCTCATCTCCAACACCAAGGCCGGTGATGGTGTTCGGTTCAAGGCGGATGGTCCAATCCGTGCGCAACTCGCCGTCTTTGTCAAGCAGATCCGTGGAAAGATCAGCTGACAACGGAACGTTGCCGTCGTTACGAATAACGAGGGTGGTGGTTCGGCCATCCGTCCTTGAGATGCCTTGGAGCAACCGCTCACCGGTTTCTTCGGTGGTGATGTTGCCGAACATGGAATCCAAGACGCCAACGGTGACCGTTTGGGAGGCCTCAACAAACCGACCGCTGTTGCTGGCGTTCACGAACACCACCAGTTCGAACGCTGAGGTGGTGGCAGCCGTTTGGGCGGGTGGAATCACGCCAAATCGCACCACCTTTTCCTCGCGGGGCTCAAGATAGACGGTTGGGTTGGCGAATCCAACCTTCCAACCATC
>JALRLR010000117.1 GCA_023254355.1 Candidatus Poseidonia sp. | reverse complement strand
CACCTTCAGCCCATGACCAAGGCTGACTTTGAGGCCGAAGCCGCTGCGTCCTCCACCGGTACGGCCGGTGCAGCCGGTGTGTGGAACGGTGTTCCCGTCGTGGTGAACTACGTGACCCACTCCAAGTACGCTGGGACGCCTGAGTCCAACGGCAAAGCCCGCTTCCAATTCATGGAAGGCTACGATGAGACCGGCAAATACGTCGGCCACTTTGAAGACCTTGCCGAAGCCGACCCCCGCCTGATGCCCTCCGATGATTTGGTGATGGTGTTCGGTCGCTGCACGCACCTTTGTTGCATTCCAGGATGGCAACTCGTGTCGAACTCCTTCACGGAGGATTCCTGGACCCCCGGAGGCGGGGACGACGGTGGAACCAAGATGTTCTGCATTTGCCACTCCTCTCGGTTTGACCCCACGGCTCTTGAGATGAACACGAACCGAAACCGCTCCAACGGGGCGACCTTCAACTACGCCGGCATTCGCCGTGCTGGTGGCCCCGCTCCCGTTGGTCTGCCCATCATCCCCATTCAACTCAACGGTGACGTCATCGAAGGCATCACCGATTATGTGGACTGGTACACGTACTGTGATTGAGGTGAAGACATGACAACAATGTTCTGGATTCTGTGGTTCTTCATCGTCTTCCTCGTCTTGATCGTGGCGTTCACGCTGCGCAAAGAAAACGAGGAAATGCCCCGACGTGACATTCTTCGCGCCGTTGAATCAACCGGCAAGATGGGGGTTGCCGAACGCTCGTTCCTCTGGGTGTTCTCGTGGCTGGACACGCGATTTCGCCTGCAGGATTACTGGAACATGTCAAAAGGTGCGTACTACAACATGCACCGTCAAATGCCGCTGACGCACGCCGAGAAGTACAAACTCCGTATCATTTGGTATTGGTACCCTCTGTATTGCCTTGGAGGCATTTCTTTCCTCTCCTTCATCATTCTCGTCATCACCGGCACGGTGCTGGGCATTTACTACGTGCCCGGTGGCGAGGGTGACCCTTCGCCCGCTTATGCCAGCATGCAATACATCATGACTCAACTTCCCTTTGGCTACATTTTGCGTGCGGTTCACCACTGGACGACGCACTTCATGGTGGCCAGCGTGTTCCTTCACATGTGCCGTGTCTACTTCACCGGTGCATACCGGACCCCTCGTGAACTGAACTGGCTCATTGGCGTCGCGCTCATGGCGCTCACCATCGTGTTCGGCTATTCCGGTTACTTGCTACCATGGGACAGCCTTGCCTACGGCGCAGCCATCATCGGCATCAACCTGGCCAACTCGAGCCCGTTGGTTGGCAAGTACATCGCCACGTTGCTGTTTTCAGGCTCCGAGCTCACGCCCCTGACGGTGACTCGGATGTACTTCATTCACGTGTTCATTCTCCCCGTCATCGTCACCACCCTCATCATCATTCACCTGTTCATCGTTTGGGTACAAGGAATTGCGGAGCCGCATTGATACGGAGGGAGATGTATGGGACTGATTGACAATTTTGGCCGTGTTGCCTCCATGTACATGGAGGAGAAAGCAAACTTGCAGGAAGCCGAAGAGAAGCGAAAGCGAACCCGGACCGGTCACGGATTTTGGCCACATGAGGTCCTTCGTGACACCATTATCTTCTCCTCGATGCTCGCGATTCTGCTCTTTTATGCGTGGTTGATCCCACCCCCCCTCCACGGGGCCGCCGATCCCTACGCCCAAGCGGGGTTCGTGTTCCCTGACTGGTACGTGTTGTTCTCCTACGGCTACTTGCGATGGGGGGAGTACTTGCCCCAATTCGTTGTGCCAACCGGATTCATCGGTGACATCGTCGGTCAACCCATGTTCCCCTGGAACGCCGCTTGGTGGGGCGCCGCTCTGACCGGTATCCCCGTGGGTATTCTTGCCCTTCCTCCGTTCCTTGGTGGACGAGAAAAGCGCCCCGTTGAGGACCCTTGGTTCGCAGCGGCCGGTGCCGTTTACCTCGCCCACATTTGGTTCATTTCGGTGTTCTCCATCAACATCTTCCTTGAGTTATACGGGAAAAACCGTTCAGACTACTGTAAATTGGACTCGCACGGCGACCTCCTGTGCGGTGTGCGTGAACCGTGGATAGCGGACGTCTTCAACTCGATACCGTGGGTGATGACCGGCGTGTTGATGTGGATCGTGATTTACTTTGTTGGACGCGGCTTGCTCATCAAGGCATGGGGCACCGGCTTTAGCGTGGCCAAGAGCCGACAATTGCTGGTAGGGGCTTTGATTCTCTCCTCGGCCGCTACGGTCGCTACCTTCGACACCTACGATAACGGTTTCTGGGACGCCAAAGGCTTGCTCACGATCAAGGATTACGGAGAATTGGAGGCCATGCGAACTCAACCCACCGACGTCCATGTCCACGATGTGAACGAATTCACGGACGAGCGAGGATGGTCGGAAAGCGGGGTGGTGCCCACCACGGCCTGGTTGGATTGGAACATCTACCAGCCCGCCCGCTACATCATCATCGACTTTGCCGACGCCAACGGCCATCAAGATGCAGCCAACGGCATCAACGCTGCCGCTGGTGGAACCACGTTCAACGGCGGTGAGGGCTTCTCCGAAACCGGGACCTTCGCCGTGACCGAAGACCCCACCCTCTTCCCCGAAGGCCACCACGATTCCGTGACCGGCTTGACCACCGATTTGTCCTGTGAGTTCCGCTCAAGTGAGCGGAAGATCAACGACGTCTCCACCCAAACCATGGTCGCCACCACGCTCACCGTCACCGATGCATCGGGGGCCACCGTGGTGTCCTTTGCTGATTGCGAAGGGGCCACCGTCGAGCTGGTGCCAGGGACGTACACCTACACTTACGACGTCGCCGTCAGCGGTGCATTAGCGCTCAACAACAGCATCACCACCGAAACGGCCTTCACCATCGCTTCTTACCAACCGCTCCTCGTTTGGGACGAGGATGCTCCCGCAGCCCTCGCAGGTCACACCGTGAACCTCAGCAACGCTGAGGAAATGGCCTTGGGCGGATCGGCGTTCTCGGCCATCGAGAACCCCACCTATCACACCAACCCGAAGGCGTTGGACGCCAAGTTGACTTACGCCATGTTCATTCCTTGCGTGACGTTTGGCGCCTTGGTGTTCGTGCTGTTGCGCTACATGGCCCGAGGATACGAGTTTGAGATGAACAAATGTTACGGTTGTGACCTTTGCGACGATGCCTGTCCCGTTCGCTTGTTCAACGGCGGGGACAAACTCAACATCATTTACAACTCTTGGAACAACGAGGACGACGGCGTGCCGCTGTATTCGTGTCTCACCTGTACGGCTTGCACCAACGCCTGCCCCCAACTCGTGAACTACGATTCCTACGTGGACATTCGTCGAAGCCTCATCGTGGGTGGTCCTCAGGCCGAGATCCCTCACACCGTTCTTCAAGCGGTGCTGAACGCTGAAGCCGAAGAATCAGCGGACGACGATTTCATCGCCACCGAGGACTACCCCATCACCTCCAACATCGGCTACTACCCCGGCTGTGTCGATTACCTCGACCAAGAGATGGTGTTCTCCCACGTCAACGAGGGAACGATGAACCTCGGTGACACCACCACGGCCGCTTTCACGTTGTTCGAGGAGATGGAGGCCGACGTCGCTTACCTCGGCCGAGATTT
>JALRLR010000116.1 GCA_023254355.1 Candidatus Poseidonia sp. | reverse complement strand
GCAGCGTCCACCTTGAGGTCGATCATCGCGACGTGCGAAGCGTCGACGACGGTGACCTGCAAGCGGTCTTCTTTGAATTCAAAGCGGGCGTCTTCAACCACCACGCTCAGCGTTTCAACAATTTTGCTCATCAAGTCCTGGCGGGCTGTGACGTTCAACATGAGTTCATCCCTCTCCCAACGAAAGCCCTCCGCGACGGCTTATGAACTTAGCACAAACGCAAGCATGAAAGGAAGCAATCATGCGCGGACTTTGAAAGGGAATTGTTTTTCCGCGCATGCTATGCAGGAAGAAGGTTCATATCCTTCATTCCGATTCTCCTCCGCATGGAAATAACTCGAACCATCAACGTTCTGACCCTTGCCGCCCTTCTCATGTTGACCGGATGCTTCGGCCTCATCGATGATGAAGCCATCCCCCCGGTTGACGGGCAAACCACCAACGGAGCCACCGAGACCAACAACGCGCCCTTCCTCACCACCTCCGAGACGTTGAACGAATTGGCAGCCGAGGGATCTGAACCCATTTACAATGCCGATGACGAACTCACCGGATTCGAATTCATGCTGTACTATGCAGCGGTGGACGTGGACGGTGACAACATGACCATGGGTTGGGACACCGACTTGGACGGCACCATCGACCTCTCCGTTTCCGACTCGTCGGGTTTCACGACCTTTACCCTCCCCCTGTCTGCAATGAACGAATTGAACGGATTTGACTATGACGATGTCTACCACGCCATGCTGGCCTTCATTGCTATCGATGAACACGGTGCAGGCAGTGCGTTGTTCGTTGAATCCTTCCATTACGACGAGACCACCGACGGGGGCAGCGACGGAAACTTGGCACTCTACTCCTTTAGCGGACAGGACGCCCAAGGTTCCCCAACTGTTGGCACCGAGGACAACCTCATCATGCTGACCATGGACATGGGGAGCGACATCAACTGGGCTGCGGTCTCCGTCAAGCTGAGCATTGACGGCGGTGCCCCTGTGACCTGTGACAACCCCGGCGTTATCGGCGGCTCTGTGTGCAGTCTCCTCGAGTTTGGCAACACCGACGACCAAATTTGGTCCGTTGGTGATGGTGTAACCGTCGTCGAGACCGGCCAAGACCTCTGCAGCTCTACCTGCAGCATTGACGTGACCATCACGGACACCCGTGAAGAGAAGGTCATCGACACCACCAACAACGTCGCTGCTGAGTGATTTTGTTCTGGTGACAGGTCTTTTTCCAACTCACTGAGTTGTACAACGCTTCCCCTTCCGCCACGGCGGATGGTGAGGCCTTTTCTCAAACTTCGACATCCAACAGGCGTTCACGCACGTCTTGATGCTGTTCCCACACGTGGAGCGAGCTGCCCCGTGCGGTGGTGATCAAGGCGCGTCCCAACAACTCCATGCTGGCGAGCCACTGCCCCACCAGCGAGAGCGGGCCGGTGCGTTGGCCGCTTCGAGCGCGCCACCACAGCACGACGCACACGGCTTCCACGAGGGTGAAGCCCAGGTGCAAGCTGTTGGCGAGCGTGAAGGTGGCGGGCCATCCGTACAAGCCGATGAAGGCCCAACGCATCACGGCACTGAAGGTGGCCACGCTCAACGCCAACGGAGCGGTGACATGGAAGTGGGTTTGTCGACGAAAAATTCGGCCAAACATGCCCTGATGGCGACCGGCCGCCTGTTTTCGTTGTCGGATCAGCAATCGCTGGAGGCCTTGAGCCCGACGAATCTTCTGACGGCGTTGCTCGCTCGGTGAGTTGGGTGCTGCGTCCACGAATCGGGCCATCGGGTCCACCACGGTACGCCAGCCTTTGCAGCGGACCGCCGTGGCGATTTGAGCATCGTCCGCATTGGCTCCGGCAAAGAGGTCGTCAATGGGCAAACTCTTGGCGCGCCACATCATGCACGACCCCTCGAGAAACGGCGTGCTGTCGACCATGGATTCTGCCAAACGCATCGCTTCCCACGCCTCGCGATGGCCCGCTTCTTCGGGACGGGCGTTCAGACGACGTGGGAAGGCTCCCACGGCGCCGACCATCGGGTCGGCAAACCACTGCATCAGGCGACGCAGAACACCACGCTCCAGCAGTGCATCGGCGTCGGTCATGCACACCAATCCCTCATCGTGCTGACCGAGGTGTTGCAAGGCTTGGATGACCGCCGCCGTTTTTCCTTTCCGGCGCTCCATTTCCACCACTTCGGCGTGAAGGAAGGCGTCGGGATGCTTGGCCAGCCACCCCTTGACCAAGGAAACGGTGGTGTCGGTGGAAGCGGAATCGATGACGAGCAACCTCGCCTCCACCCCTTGTTCGGCCAAGTTCTGCAACTTTCGTTCAATGACCAAGGCTTCGTTCCAAACCGGCAGCAAGACGGTCAACGGTTCAGCGTGGTTGACGCCTTTGGGGGCGTGGTCGTGACGATGGTCACGGTCCCATCGGTACATGTCCCAACGGTGCTGAACGAACGGCAACAACGCCACACCAAGGGCCACCCCTTCGACGATGGCGGGCACCACGACCATGCGACTCACCCAACGCCTCCCTCCTTGATTCCTCCGTCCGTTCTCACCTTGTCGCCGACCAATTTTCGGGTGCTTTCATCACCCCGCACCGCTTGGAGGGGTCATGCGCAAGGTGTTGCATGTCGGCCCTTGCCACACACCGGGCGGGATGGCCACGGTCATGCACACGTTGGCCCAGTTCCCTCCTGACGGTTGGGAAGCGGAACTCCTTTCCTCCCATGCTACCGGCGGTTGGTGGACCAAATGGCGAGCCTATCGGCGGGCTCGAAGCGAACTCCAGCGTCGCTGCACCAACGCCGAATCACGCCCGGCGGTCGTTCACGTTCACGCCGCTTCGGATTGGTCCTTGCGTCGTAAGCTTCGCTTGATTCGGCGGGTGCGTTCATGCGGCGTGCCCGTGGTGCTTCATCTCCACTCGGGCAAACTGGCGGCGTGGATGGGCACGGCGAATTCACCGCGTGCTCAACGCCACCGTGCGACCGTTGCTCGCCTTGGCGTGACCCAAGTGGTTCTCAGCGACACGTGGCAGCGCGTGCTGACCCCGCTGGTTGGCCCAACCGAAGCGGTGGTCAATCCCGTCCCGCCCACGTACGTGCCCGGCCAACGTGCTCGGGACGCCGAACACCTGCTCGTGCTCGGTCGCAACGACCCGGTGAAAGGGCATGCGTTCGCTGAACAGGTGGGCACTCGTTTGGCCAAGGACCGCCCGAACCTCCGTTTGACGCTGACCGGGAAGGACCGGTCCCCCCTGCCGTTCGTTCAGGCGCTGGGTTGGGTGAGCGAGGCGACCAAACTTGAGCTGCTTCAATCGGCCACGGTGCTGCTCGTGCCTTCCAGTGTGGAAGGTCAACCGCTCGTGGTGCTGGAAGCTCTGGCGTGCGGCCTGCCCGTGGTCGTCGCTCAAGACCTCCACTCGTTGCCCAGCGGCGTCGTTCGAGCGGGACCAAGCGTTGAGGATTGGGCACGGGCGGTTGAAAGCGTTCTCAGCGGTTCAACCACGGTTGAGGTTGACCTCGAGGCCCACCGCGTGGACAGCGTCGCCCAGCAGTGGGGCCGTCTCTATGCGTCTTTGTTGAAGGATTGAAGCAGGGATTCCACCACCTCAACGCTGGCGCTCCATGAACACGCCTTTTCGGCATGAGACCGGGCGGCAGCGCTTCCGTCAATCAGGGCTTGCTCGTCAAGTTGCTTCAGCCAGGCGACCCCGCCGGCCA
>JALRLR010000115.1 GCA_023254355.1 Candidatus Poseidonia sp. | reverse complement strand
GGGACCAACACGACGTGAGCGGTGTTGGAGGAGAGCAGCACGGCGTCGGAAGCGGCGGCAGGGGTCACGAGTGGTGAGAGACTCATCACGAGCAACACGAGGACACACGAAACGGCTCGGGTCCGTTGGCTGGACATGGGTGAACCAAGAGGATGCTCTTCAAGAGATTTCGGGCCGAGGCGACGGTTGTTGCTCATGCTTCACCAACGGGGACAACCCGCCCAACCCCGTGGCGTGCCGCCGCTGACCGAACACCATCGGGAGGCGAGACCGCTTTGGGCAGTGCGCCGAAAAGCAACCATGGATGCTTAGCGAATGCTTCATGTTCTTCACCGATGCCCCCGAACCATGACCACTTGGGTGCCCACCGCTTACCGGACGCACACGCTCGGAGAATTGCAAGCCAACGGGGCCGATCTCGTTGACCATGAAGTCACGGTCATCGGTTTCATGGAAGCCAATCGCGGAAAGGGAGCCATCTGTTTCGTGGACCTTCGGGACGGAACGGGAAAAACGCAGATCTTCCTCAAGGGCGAGAACGTTGGCGAGGAAGCCCTGGACACCGTTCAGCGCATGACCCGCGAATCCACGCTCCAGTTCACGGGCACCGTGGCCCTGAAGCGACCTCCAAAGGTCAAGGAAGGCGAACCAACCCCGCCGCCGGCCTACGAGGTCATCGCCACCGGCGTCAACGTCATTGCCCGAGCTGAGGCCCCGCTGCCACTCGGCGTGACCGATACGGTGAATGCAGAACTCGACACTCGGTTAGACAACCGTTTCCTCGATTTGCGCCGAGCCCATGTCAACGCCATGTTCCGGCTGCGAGGAAAGGTGCTCCAATTCGGTCGTCAGCATCTCATCTCGGAGGGGTTCATCGAAACCCACACGCCAAAAATCGTGGCAACGGCCACGGAAGGCGGAGCTGATTTGTTTCCCATGCAATACTTTGACCGCCCGGCATTCCTGAACCAATCCCCTCAGTTGTTCAAACAGTTGTGCATGAGCGGGGGCCTTGAGCGTGTCTTCGAAATTGGCCCCGCCTTTAGGGCTGAGAAAAGCGACACGTATCGCCACTTGGCTGAATTCATTTCCTTCGACATCGAGTGTTCGTGGGCCAACGACGACGATGTGATGGGCGTGCTTGAGCGCATGCTCCACCACATTTGGAAATCCGTGGCCGAGGAAGAAGAATGTCAGGCACTCATCGCCACCATCAACGCCTACCGAACCGAACAAGGTGAGGAGTTGGTGGAAGTGATCGTTCCGGAGTTGCCCTTCCCCCGAGTGGAATACGACGACGCCATTCGAATCATCAAGGAAAAAGGTGGGAAAATCGAGTGGGGCGACGACATTGATGCCGAAAATTCCGACCTTTTGGCTCAAGACCTCCCCCAGTTTTACTTCCTTCCTCGTTGGCCCATGTCCTTGAAACCGTTCTACATCCACCACATCACCGGAGAAGAAGGCAGCACCGGCGAACAACTCTCACGGGGCTTTGACCTCAACTTTGGACGGGATGAAATGACGTCTGGAGGGCAACGTGAACATCGAATTGATGTGCTCGTTGAGAACCTCCGCACCATGGACTTGGACCCTGAAGAATTCGAATTTTACGTCGCAGGTTTCCGCCACGGCGTCCCGCCGCATGCCGGCTGGGGCTTGGGCGTTGAACGGATTTTGATGAAATTGACCGGCGCCAAAAACGTCCGCGAAACCGTCCTGTTCCCACGTGACCTACGCCGGCATTGCCCCTGAGCCACGACCACGCCGCTGCACAAGCGTGATACACGGGGCACCGTACATCGCGTCATGGCGGTCAACCGGGTGCAATGGGGTGCCGAGGCCTGGCAGGTCGCCGACCTCTTCATGCCCGATGACCCCTCGCCGTTCCAGAAGGACGAAGGCATCCCCTGCGTGATGCTGATTCACGGCGGGTTTTGGAAAGAACACTACACGCTGGACTTGATGCAACCCATCGCCGAGGATTTGGCTGAAGCCGGCGTAGCGGCATGGAACATCGAATTCAAACGCTGGTCACCCGGTGACGAAGGCGTTTGGATGGACACGCTGTCCGATGTGCTGCGGGCTTGGGGCCACCTCTCCCTTCTTCCCGGCATCGACATCACGCGTTCCATGGTCATGGGCCACTCGGCGGGCGGTCACTTGGCGCTCCTCATGAGTGCGAAAGCAGAGCGACGTCCATGGTTGGCGATCGCCCAATCACCCATCACGGACTTGGTCGGTGCTGACCATGCACGACTTTCGGATGAGGGAGATGCCGTCCGCCGCTGGATTGGGTGCGCCCCCGAAGAAAACGCAACGCTTTGGAAGCGGTTGAATCCCGTTGATCAACCCCCCAATACCAGCGTTCTGCTCTTCCACGGCGAGCAGGATGAGGATGTCCCGCTCGAACAATCCGAGACCTATGCGAGGGTGATGAAGGCCAAGGGAGCGGACGTTCAGAAGGTGTGGCTCCCCGGCAACCATTACGACATCATCGACGTGGCGTCCGACGATTGGTTGGTTCAACTCAACACGATTCTGGATTGGCTGTGAGGCCAAGGCCTATGACCTCCGGCCCGGTCGCCCAACCATGGACCTGTTGAACGAGCACTTTCCCTACAGCACCTCGGCGTTAGCAGGGAAACACGCCATGGTGTGCGGCGCCAGCCAAGGCATCGGTGAAGCCACGGCCAAAATGTTGGCCAAAGCCGGAGCCAACGTCACCGTTTGCGCCCGCAACGGAGCGGCGTTGAACGCCTTGTGTGAAACCTTGGCGGAACTGGGCACGGGCCGACATCAAGCCTTGATGGTGGACCTTGAGGACACCGAAAGCCTCCCGGGCGCTTTTGCTTCGGCACAGGAAACGTTCGGACCCGTTCACCTCCTCATCAACAACGCTGGCGGACCTCCCGGCGGCCCCCTGTTGAACAACGAGGTCGACGACTTTGAGGCCCCGTTCAAGCGTCACCTGCACGCCGCTCACACGCTGGTCAAAGCGGCCGTCCCAGGGATGGAAGCGGAAGGCTTCGGCCGAATCGTTCAAATCATCTCCACTTCAGTCAAGGAGCCGATTCCCAACATTGGCCTGTCCAACACCTTGCGAGGAGCCATGGCTTCGTGGGCCAAATCGCTGTCCAACGAATTGCCACCCTGCATCACCATCAACAACGTCCTGCCGGGATTCACCGACACCGACCGGTTGGGAAGCCTCTCAGCCTCGATTCAGGAGCGCACCGGGAAGTCGGCTGAAGACGTCCGTGAGGGTTGGCTCAGCCAAGTGCCCATCCGACGGCTCATCGACCCCCTCGAGACGGCCAGCGCCATCGCCTTCCTTTGTTTGCCCGCTTCGGGCGGCATTCGTGGCGTGAGTTTGGCGGTGGATGGCGGCCGACTTCGGTCGATTTGAGGTGCAGAGCATGGAAAGCGAAGTGTCGCCCGAACGCGCACGGCAAGTGCTCGAGGTCTTGACGGCCGGGGGTTCCATGGACCACATCAACACCTCATTGGCCCTCCGACTGATGCCGCTGGCCGAGGAGTTGGGCGAGACGGCGTTGGTGGAGCGGTTGTTGGACCACGCCATGCAAGTCGCCGGCACCGATGAAGAGCGAGGGTGGGCTCGTTTTGAGGGCTTGAAACACGTGCAAGCCAACCTCGAGAGCTTTCTGGCTCTGGCCGAATCAACGGAGACCATGGAAGGTGCCCAAGCCTTGACCGCCGCAGTCCACCACTACATCGCCTTGGTTCATCTCTCGGAAGGCCAGTTGGACGAAGCGCG
>JALRLR010000114.1 GCA_023254355.1 Candidatus Poseidonia sp. | reverse complement strand
ATTGGACCTCGGCGCATTGGCCACCATCGTGGTGTCGAGCGTGGTCTTGGTGCTTCAAGCGTTTGCTTGCTGGTTCTTGGGGAGCACGCTGTTCAAATCCAAGGAAATCGAGTGAGGGAACACCATGGAAGCGGTTGAACCCACCTCGTTTGAAGGCGATTTTTCCACCATGTGGGGGCTTGGTTGGCGCCCGCCGCTGTGGCACCTCACCTGGGACTGGTGGTGGTGGTTGGTGATGCTCGATGACGAAGAAGGGCGACCGGCCGGCCAACAATTGATGGTGTTGTGGTCCACCAAAGACAACGACCGTGTTGAGGTCAACGGTTTCCCGTGGCTTCCCAAAGGACGTCCATCCTCGGATGAACACGGCGCCTTGGTGCTGGACGGCATGGTGTGCGCTTGGTGGTTTGACGGTGAACGCATGCACGAGCCGTACATCAAGCGAACTTGCAACATGATCGCCATGACCGACACCCACCCAAAATGGCCCGGACGAGGCGGCAAGGGCGAAGGCGGCGGGGCCGTGGTACCGCTGTTGCCCGATGACCTCTCGATGGGTCTGCGAAGCGACAAATCCTCGTTTTGGCTCAACCTTCGAGGGGACAAGGAAGCCGTCGCTGGAGGAGCACCGGCCGCCATGGCGTTGACGTTAACGCCTTGGAACCCCGCCATGTCGGTTGCTCGGCCGTCAACGGCCACCTACGCTGCGGGAATGGGGTACGACATCCTCCGAGTGCACGGCACCCGGGTGCACGGCACCGTGGATGACCGTGAAGTTCAGGGGACAGCCTACTTTCAGAAAGTCTGTGTTCAAGCCCCGTCACCCCCGTGGTACTGGGGCGTGCTGCATTTCGAAGACGGCTCCTACATGGATTGGTTCTTGCCCCATCTCGCCCCGACCCTCTCCGCCCGAGACGCTCGCCCTTGGAAAAAACGTGACATCAATCACATCTCCCTCTCCCAGGGGGGATTGTTCCACGACGCCATGCATCAGCGCACCGAGCGGTTCGCTCGGGTCGAAGTGGTCAAAGGAGCCTCCCAGCACACCGAAGGGCCGCACGGGCACAGCCCCGATGCTCCGCTCCCGACGTTCACCGTTCACATGTACAACGGGCGAACGAGCATCAAACTGGAGGTCCAAGCGGTGGAACGGGCGCATTGGCACTTCGACCAACCCACCCGAGGTGGCCTGTGGTCCCACTTGACGTACAACGAATATCCGTTGGAACTGAAGCGGCTTGAAATCAACGATGAGTTTGGCCTCCGGACTCGGAAGGATTACGGCTGGGCACGAGGAAACGCCGAACACGCATGGGGCATGCTTCATTGAGAAACTGACCGGCTTGGGGGGAAGTTATTTCATAGAGCCTGTGCCAAGAAGAGATGAGGCCTTCCCATGTCCGAAGACGAACCTGCCGAGGAGCCGACCGAAAACGTCGCGTCACCTGCACCCGATTCCAACGCCGATGCCGATGCAAAAAAGGCATCTGCACAGAAAAAATACCGCTTGATTGCAGGTGAAGAAGTCTTGGAGAACGGTGAAGCCAGGCCAAGCACGCTGGCGTTCTTGGGCATGTACATCCTTGGAGCCTTGGTGTTTGGTGTCCACCTGTTGTTCAACAACGGCTTGAATCCAGCGGACGACGCTTCGTTCATGCTCAAGCTGACGGCAAAACTCATCGAACTTACGGACAGCGAAACGGTGCCCATCGGCTTTGTCATGGTCATGCTCTTCGTGACGTGGGCCAACCGCATGCTCAACGTCTCAACCTCGGGTCGTTGGGTCACCTTCGCGTTGTTGGTGACCACGTTCCTGCCCGTGCTCATCACGATTGACGACCTCATCAGCATGATTGCAGGTGTTTTCGGAGCCGAGGACGGGGCCTACGATGTCATTCCGTTCGGTTACAATTACCTCTGGGCGGGCGTGGCCTTCTTGCTGGCCTTCTGGGGCCTGACCTACAAGTATCAGCGCAGCTTTTCCTATGCGGTGACCACCAACGCCGTCATTTTCCAACACGAGTTCCTCCTGTCCAGGGCCCATCGCCGAATCCTCTTTGACCGCATTTCCGAGGTCATGGTTGAGCGCACCCCGGTGGGCACCATGCTCGGGTTTGCCACCGTCACCATCATGACGGACTCCGGCGTTGGTTTGGTCGAAGAATCCGTCGGCGTCAGCGCTGGTAGTGCTCCCGCAGCCGCCTCCAAAGGCACCGGGGATGAAAGCGCCACCGAGATGGTGCGCAAGGGGGTGTGGCGCTCGTTGTTTGCCATTCTGTCGTACCAGCGCACCACCCGTCGAGTTGACCCCGATCCAAAGCACTGTTTCTACAAGATTCGAAAGTGGGAGAACATCAAAATGATGCTCAACGAGATGCACCGAAAGCATTCCCAATCCAACATGCTGGAAGACATCAAGAGCGCCTTGACCAACAAGACCGACGAAGCTTGAGTCGTTGGAAGGCGAGCGAGGCTTGAAAAGCCCGAGTGGCTACGGCGCAATGGAGATGAGCATCGTGGTTGAACACCTGTTAGAGAAACCGATTGAACTGTTCCGAAACGGCGACATTGATGGCGCCTTGGCCAACCTCGAAGAAACCTTGGCCAGCAACGCTGATGTTCCCGAACTTCACCACATGTGGGCTGAATTTGCCAACATGAAGAACATGGAAGCCCAAGAAGACGTCATCCCTGGCCGAAAGATCATGAACGCTTACAAGAAAGCCATGGAACTTGATGAGGAAAACATGGAGTACATCGCCGATTTCGCATCATTTGCCCTCGAATGCCGCCGCATCCCCGTGGCGGTGAAGGAGTTCCAGCGATACGCTCGACGCCTTGAACTCGAAGACATCCCGGTGGACGAGGTGCTGTTCACGGCCAGCCGCAACATCGTGGATGCGGTCGAAGTCATGGACCCCAGTCGCAAAGAAGCCATGGTCCAACCTTGGTTGAAGCAAGCCCTCGAATGGGCCGTTGGGGCGTTGGGTTACTCCACCGAGGAGGCCATCGCCACCTTGAGCTCCGACGATTGAGGAGAGGTTTGGGTGGCCGAGGCCAAAGTCAGGCTCTTCTTTCGCATCGGCTACTTGGGTGACGCCTTTCACGGCAGCCAAATCCAACCGGACGTCAAAACGGTTCAAGGTGAATTGATTCGGGTGTTTCGCTCATTAAAATGGCTCAGCGGACCCGAAGAGGAGCAGTTGTTGGTGCTGTCCAGTCGCACGGACGCCGGCGTTCATGTTCGCATCAACGGGGGCATCGTGGACCTTGATGCATCCTTGTGGGCGGCGTTGACCCCTCGCAAAATGATTCGAGCCGTGGACGACCGATTGGACGACAACGTGGCGTTCCTGACCGTTGAAGAGGTGGAATCCGATTTCAATCCCCGAATGGCGCTCCATCGAGTCTACCGTTACCGATTGGAGGGCATGGAATTTTGGAAGGAACCCGACCATGAGGCCTTTGCTTCGTGGCTCCAACTGTTCGTAGGAACCTACGACGCCCGAAATTTTGCTCGTTTGGAAGAGGGCAAAAACCCCATTCGCACCGTGTTGGAGGCTTCACCGTGGATGGACAACGGTCGCCTGATCGGATTTGAAATCAAGGGCGAAGCGTTTCTTTGGAATCAAGTTCGAAGGGTTGCCAACGCCTTGTTCCAGCTTTCAGTGGGCGAGCGAACCGTCAAAGAGATTCAAGACGCCATCGCTCGGCCCCTTGAACCGGTGGATTTTGGCGTCGCCCCACCGGAATGGCTCATCCTGTGGGGCGTTGCATGGGAACGAGCGCCCATCCCGGCGAG
>JALRLR010000113.1 GCA_023254355.1 Candidatus Poseidonia sp. | reverse complement strand
TGGTGCTTCAACCGGCCGAAAAAGCCGTGCTCAACCCCATGCTTGAAGCGTATCATGAGGACGTGCCCGCCGCCCAAACGGCGTTGCCGTGGCTCGACCCCCACGACGATGTTCGGCGACAGTTGCGTGACATGCTCTATGACATCCAAGCTCAAGCCGGTACCGACCGGCTCCATTTTTGGTCCATCCACCGGCGCGACACCCGCGAGTTCGTCGGCTTGGTCGGCCTGGGCGATGAGTTGCAATCGCTGCACTCTGACTTCAACCTCGGCTATTGGGTTCGACGCCATTTCCGACAGCAGCGAATCGCTACGAGATGCGTTGATGCCATTTTTTCATGGTTGGAACAACGAACCACGACGACCACCGTTGAAATCGCCGTTCACCCGCACAACACCGCCGGACTCGCAACGGCGAGCGCGATTTGCGAACGGTGGAACGGCGAGCGACTTGAGGAGTTCATCGGCATCGAATTCAACGAACGAACCGTGCCGCACCACCTTCACCTTGTCGACCTGCGGCCGGAGGCCTGACATGCCGACGTGGTTCACCGTTGACAGCGATGACCTGCGCCATCTCCCTCAGTACCAAGGCCATCCAACCCGCAGCCGAAGGGCCTACGAGGGTCCGGCCACGGAACCAAGCGAGGCGTTGGTTCAAGGATGGGGGGGGCTGATGGCCTGGATGGACACCCACGAGGCAGCCGTGACGTTATTTGTCATCACCGACCTGTTGGAGAGCGAGGCCTTTCCCTCCATGTTGAGCGACGCACTGACGAGGTTTCCTCAGCGACTCACCGTCGGCTGCCACGGCCACACCCATCGCTCGTGGTCGGCGTGGGGCGAGGACGTGGATGGGTTTTCAGCGATGTTGGAACGGTCCACGATGTTGCTCAAGCAGCATGCGGGTGAGGCGTTCCGACCCTATTTCCGGGCTCCCAACGGGTACGTGGCGCCCTGGATGGGCGAGGTACTGGCTCGTCACGGTTACCGCGTTGATTCCTCGGTGAACCCGTCGTGGCTGGTACGCAACAAAGCCGCTGGACACCGCTGGTCGTCGGTCACCAGCGCCATGACATCTGCAGGCGTGGTCGAGCGGCCGTGGTTGACCCGCTGGACCCTTCCGGTCAACGGGCCGGCCTTGTTTCGCTTTCCCCTTTCGTGGCTCGCTGCCCGGTCTTGGAGACGGATTGGGCCCTTGCTGCAGCCCAGCGACCTAGGTTTGGTCGAAGCCGCCGAGACGGACATCACCACGGTGTATTGCCACGTGCTTGATTTTGCACGCAACAACGGGCGATGGAAGCCCCCGCTCAGGCGTATTGCCGAGGAAGCCTCGTAAGCCGAGACGGCAGCATCGTCCAACCGATCAAAGGAACGGCTGCAGCACCGCCACCGTTCCGCTGACTTCGTGGGCTACCACCAGCATGGGGGCGCCGTTAGGGCTGTCAGCGGCTGGGATGAAGTCCAGTCCTTCAGGGCTCTCGTGGGTGGGCAAGTAGATGTACTGGTCGAAGACCGGGGCGGACGGATTGGTGACGTCGTAAACCAAGATACCGCCGGAACGCTCGAGGCCGATAAAGGCGTAGATTTTACCGAACATCTCGCCAACGACCACGCCTTCGGGCTCAGCCCCCTTGTCGTCGTTGCGGCTTTGGGTGTAACCGTTGATGTAATCGCCTTGCGAGACCATCAAAGCGCTGATGGTGTCGCCGCTGTCCCACACCAAGGCCCCGTTGCTGTCCCAGATGCTGAACGAGCGGGCGCCGTAGGAGCAGACGAAATCCAAGTCTCCATCACCGTCGGTGTCGCCGCAGTTGTTGGCCGTGGTCGTCTTTAGACGGCCCAGCGAGGTCTTGTCCAGCAGGTCAGCTTCGTTGGGGAACACGGTATCGTCAAGGTCAAGGTCGTCAAGGCGAACTTCTTCAGAATAGGCCAAACAGCCATCATCCTCGTCAAATTCAAGGCCTCCAGCGGCGAGACAGGCGGCTTCATCCGCAGCATCGAACCAGTAATCTCGGGCGTCACCTTCGTTGGCGGTCACGTAGTAACTGTTGCCACCGACGGCAAAGGTCGATATGGCATCCGGCATGTACATGCCGTAGACGTTGCTGTAACTTTGCAGGTTCACGCCGTCGTCTTTGTCAGAAAAATCGTACAATCCTTGACTGTAGTCCTTCATCCCCATGGCAACGATGTCGGTAACCGTGAGCGTGGTGAGATCAACCTTAGCAAAGGCGTTGTTCTCCTGAAGGACCACCATGGCGTGAGTTCCATCGGGACTGATGGCAATGTACTCCGGTTCCAAATCTTGACTCACGTTGGCATTCGGGCCAAACAATCGAACACCACTGGCCTCCAATTGGGCAGATTGGGTCTCAAAGGCGTTGAAGTTGATTTGCGTCACGTCGCTTTGCGTCAGGGCCGAAGCGTCTCCTCCCGAGAGGTCCACATAGGAAAGACTCCCTTCGGGGTCAATGGTGTATTGG
Organism: Candidatus Poseidonia sp.; assembly: GCA_023254355.1. Lineage (GTDB taxonomy): Archaea > Thermoplasmatota > Poseidoniia > Poseidoniales > Poseidoniaceae > Poseidonia. The sequence continues at coordinate 1,328 of JALRLR010000113.1, read as the reverse complement.
CTGTTCGGCTCCCCTTCGTTGGCCACCAGAACGCCCGTACCATCGGGCGTGAAGGTCAGCATGTCAGGAAGTGCACCCGCTTGAACCGTGGACAAGAGATTGCCGTCGGTGTCAAAGAACATGACATGACCTGGGTCTTGCTTGCTCATTCCGGAGCCTTCGGCACCAACCCCGGCCACGGCAACGGCTACCAAGCCATCGTGAACGTCCACGCTATTTGGCTCCCCGTTGGCAATGACCACTCGAGCGAAGAGCTCGGGGGTGGATGGGTCGGCAAGATCCAAAATGTCAATTGAACCCTCGACGGCATTGACCACAAAGGAACGGTGTGAGGTTGCATCGAAAGCGGAAATCTCGCTGGCGCCTTCGCCAAGTCCGCTGTCGTATTGACCCGTCAACTTCCAAGTGATACCAGAATCACGTGCATTCTGACCGAGCACGGAAAAGTGGTCACCGCAATCCAAGGCCAGGTGCACCGATGTGTCAACGGCCAAGCAAGGGGTTGCATCGACCCCATCCATGCCATCAGCACCGTCAGCACCGTCAGCACCGTCAGCACCGTTGGCACCGTCAGCACCGTCAGCACCGTTGCACGCCTTGTATGTGGAAGTGATTTCCGAAGACGAAAGAACCCCGTCACCGTCGTTGTCCACGCCGGAATGGATGAGCGTTCCCCCGTCAGCACAATCGGTGGTGCTCGCAGATTCGAGTGAAATCATGGTGGTTTGATTCTCGTCGTCCTTGTCATTCTCGTCGGATTCACCGCCGTCCAAACAACCTGCAAGGCTGGTGGACATCAACATCAGGGCCATCAAAAACAGTGCAACATATCTGCGCATGATGCGTGTTGATTTCACAGAGACATTCACTTTCTCTCTGCATTTCCTTGAGAACTATAATCGCCACAATAGACTCTTGTTGGTCGAGCAGCCTCTGTGAAAGGCCTGAAAAGGTCGGCCTCATGTCTCCGGCCATGGAACAAGGCACCCCGTTTCAGCGAAAGGTCTGGGCTGCCCTCAAGACCATCCCTCGAGGCGAAGTGCGCACCTACACCCAAATTGCGGTGCAGATCGGTCATCCAACCTCCGCCCGAGCCGTGGCCAACGCCTGCGGAAAGAACCCTTACGCCCCCGATGTTCCCTGTCATCGTGTGATTCGGGCGGACGGCGGACTCGGGGGGTACAGTGGCGAGGGAGGCGTGGAACAAAAACGCGCTTTGCTGCGAGAAGAAGGCGTCGATGTGGACTGAATTCAAAGTTCCGTGATGTCCGTTCGCTCGGTGCTGACCCCGAAATTCTTCTGCGCCGTTTCGTAGACCTTGGCCTCGA
>JALRLR010000112.1 GCA_023254355.1 Candidatus Poseidonia sp. | reverse complement strand
GAGGATGGCTGCATCCCCGAAGGCATTGACCAATCCACCTCGATGAAGATGGACCTCGTTTACGCTGAGGGCATGAACGAACTCAACTTCCCGCTCACCGAAGGCAAGGTGTGGAGCGAAGCCGCTGAAGGCAGCGGTTCCATGTCCATGCAAGTGCTCATGGGGGGTTGCACCATCCTCGATATCGCCTTCGAGGACTCGGGCGCTCTGCCCCTTAACTACCGTCATCTGGGCACGCAGTCCTTCACCGTTGACACCACGGCACACACGGCGACCGGTATCCAATCTTTTGCAGGTCGTGAGGGCAACAATGACTGGGCCACGCCCGATTTCACCCTGCTGCCCAGCGTTCCTGACGATGTGGCCAAGTTCGGCTTGCCGTTTGCGGTGTGGCTCAACGTGGTTGGCTTCAACGAATTCAGCGAATCCGTTGACATCAGCGCCACGGTCAACGACCCCGCCGCTTCGGTCTATTACGACCAAACCACCTTGGCGGTGAACGACCTTGGGGCCGTCATCGTTGACACGATGAACCTCAGCAGCGGTGACTACGAACTGACCGTCACCGGCACACAAGACGGCCGAGATCGCTCCTTCACCGTGACCTTCACGGTGGACAACACCCCCGATTTCGAAATCCAAACCATGGACCCGTGGATCGTGCTTCCCGGCGGCGTACCTTGGGTGGTGCCCACCCCTATCTTCATTGAACCCGTGAACGGGTTTGGCGCCGATGTCACCCTTTCAGCGGTGGTTCCTGATGGCGTCACCGCTGAACTTGACTTCGCTTCCGGCACGGCTCCGTTCATGGCCGTCCTCACGCTGACCATCTCCGATTCGTTGGCCGAAGGCGACTACACCGTCGTTGTCTCGGGGGCGTCGGGAGACACGGTGCGTTCCGACGAAATCACGTTCAGCGTCACCTCGCTACCTGAGTTCTCGCTTGACATTGACAACCGGGAACAGCTCCTGACCACCGGTACGATGACGGTGAGCGGCGTGATCAACGCTCACAACGGCTTGGACTTGAGTCTGGGCGGCATGCTCGATGTCATCGTTGAGCCCTACAATCAGGCGCTCCTCGACAGCGCCGTCATCACCTGGGGCGCCATCGATGCCAACGGTGACCTGGCCTTCACGGTGACCTTCACCGTGCCCGACGACCTTCCACAACACGAATACACGGTTCAACTCAACGTGGTGACGCTGGACGGCGGCGTGGCCCACGCGGCTTCCGTGGCGTTTGTGACCGAATCCTCGACGCTCGACGGAACGGCCGTGGCCGCTGGCGAGAACGCCGTGGTCTCGGGCGACACCTCGTCGCACGACGGCACGAACACGGCTGCCGTGGACGTGGGCGGCGACGGCACGACCAACAACGACGGTCAGGGAGACACGACCAACGACGGTAGCGACACGTCGGACAGCGAATCGCAATCCTCCAACACGATGCTCATTGCGGGCTCGGCCATCGGCGTGCTCGGCATCATCATTGGCGTGGCCGTTGTGGTGCTCCGTGGCCGAAACGACGGTGGTGGCAAGGACTTCGGCGACCAACTTTGGAACGACGGTTCCGCAGGTGCGATGGGCATGCCTTCGGTTCAACCGATGATGCAACAGCCCGTTCAACCCGTTCAGCCGATGGTCCAGCAGCCGGTTCAACCCGTGGCTCAACAGCCCGTTCAGCCGATGGTTCAGCAGCCGGTTCAACCCGTGGTCCAACAACCGGTTCAAACGGCGCCAGCACCTCCGGTGATGGCTTCGGCTCCACCACCCCCTGCCCAACCCATGACGGTGGCCGATTACACGGGCCTGCCGCCGGGCGGCACCTACGACCAATCCACGGGACAAACCATCTACGTCCAACCTGACGGCGTTCGCTGGCAAATGATGGGCGATGGCAGTTTCAACCGCCTCAACTGAATCAAGGTTGCCGTGGGATAAGGGCGACACTGTTCGGTGTCGCTGCCGAGGTCCGTGACTTCAGGTCGTGGTGAACGTCGCCGTATCCGACCACGTGTCGCCGTTGGCGTTGTCACCCACCAATCGGGCATAATAGCCCGTCGAACTGCTTAACCCACTGAGCGTAACGAGGCCGTGGCCGACGCTTGACGCCCCCACGCTCGTGCAGGTCGACCACGCTGTACGGGACGTTCCGCCGTTGCTTTGACCGTAGCACAGCGTGAGGTTGGTGTCGGTTCCGTTGTCGTACACGTCCCATTCGAGGTCGGCACTGGACGAGGTGACGTTGTTGGTCGTGAGGTTGAGCAACACGGGGTCGTATTCGTGAACCCAACCGCGCAGCGGGTCGTCCACCCAGACCGGCAAATGCATCAAATCGTCCTTGGTTTCCTGCGTGAGCGGGAAGCCCCAGGCTTCGTGGTAGGGGGCGAGGTTGTATCCGGTGCTTTCCGATAACTCCACCACCCATCGGTTGAATTCTTCTTCGTCGTTGGTGGGAGGGTCAGCCATCGTGTAATAGGCGGTCAGCGCTTCGGTGATGGGCTCCCAACCAAACGCTTCTTGCACCTGCATGTAGGTCTCGAGCGCCGTCCACACCGACCACGATGCGATTTGGCTTCCGCCTTGGAAGTAGGTCTCGGTTCGACTTTCCCGACTTTGCGTGTTCATGGCTTGATGGCCGGCGCCAAGGTCAACGCCCACCAGTTCCGTCATCAGCTTCGCCGAGTAGAGGTTGCAGGTGGTTTCCGTGGTGCCGGGCAACGTCGAAGGCATCCACTGGTGGTTGTGGCCCAGTTCATGGAACATGCCCCAGTCGCCTTGACTCCACATCTGGGTTGAATTGAGCACGCCTTTTGAGGAGGCGGTGTGGGCCATGAAGGGGTAGCCGCTGTGCATCCAGCCCGCACTGATTTGGACGTCAAACACCGCCCGTTCAACCCGAGGCCACGGGGTGAAACCCGAGAGGTCATGTTCCATTTCAAGGGCCAAGTCCCAGAACGCCATGGTGGCGTTGGGCGTGTCCAAATCTCGGATATCACCCGAAGGCACGCTCAAAATGAATTGGTCGGACTCGATCTCCGCCCATGGAGCAGGGTAATGACGGAGGGTGCTGTTCCACAGAGCCAAACTGGTTTCACCTTGCTTCCAATACGGGGCAAGGACCGCGTGCTCGATGGTGACGTTGAACTCGCCAAGGGTCGAACCGGCGGGGACACGAACATACACCGCTCCACCGAAGGCGTTGCCCACCGAGAACGTCGTGCTGTCGGCGGGGAACGTCCGGTAGATCACCGGGTGGCGACTCAGGGTGTTCTTGTTCCAGAGGTGGTCGGTGTGCGCCCCGACCAAGATGTTCACGCCGGTGCCCACGATGTGTTGGGGTACCGTGACGTTCACGACTTCACCGGCGGCGGCGTACAGCCCCGTGCTCAGGCGTCCGTCGGCTCGCGCTCCGGCGTAGCCAAATTGACTGGGCAAGCCCGAGAAGGTACCGTTCACCGTTACGGTCCGCGTCACTCGCGTGGCGTTGAGCGGGACATCGCCGGGGAACGAGGTGCTGCTGGGGTGAACGGGAAGCTGGTCTGGTGGAAGCAGGAACAACAGGCGGTCCTGAATCTTCAGCACCAGGCGGTCGACCGGTGAGCCTTGAAGGTCAAACGTGTCGGTGCTGGAAATTTCAATCCAACCGGTGTCGTTGGTCATGGCTCGAACGGGCTGCCAAACGAAGGTGAAGTCCAACGGGATTTGAGACACCACGCGCTCCAACATCTTGCTGGCCACCGTTTGATCGGCGGGACTCATCGGTTGGTTGTTGACAAGATGCCCCTCCAAGCCCGCCAGGGCCGGTCGGAGTTGGTGGTACGAG
>JALRLR010000111.1 GCA_023254355.1 Candidatus Poseidonia sp. | reverse complement strand
GTCGTTGTTGTCGGGGAGCAGGTTGTCTGCCTGCCCACCGCCATCACGGAGCAGCACGGTGGCAGAAAACCCAACCAACAGACCCACGAGAAGAACGCTGACCACGACTTGGCGGCGTGGAGATATGGGTGGTTCAACCGAAGAAGGGAGGTCAGAGGTCGTCATGGTTCTCATGAACCCCACGGCCTAAATCCCATGAAAGGTTTGTGGGAAGAGAGACGAACCGTTTCAAACCTAGACGCTTTCCTCACCCCATGACCCCCTTGGTCGCCGGCCCACTCAACGACGTTGAGGAGGACGAACTTGAAGAGGGGCTGGCCTTGTTTGATGAAGCCAAATTCTGGCACGCCCACGAAGCGTGGGAATCGATGTGGAACCGCCTCAAGGCTCGCCACGCACCCCTTGAAGAAATTCTGCTGGTGCAGGGGTTCATCCAGACCGCTGCTTTACTGCTTCACCACCAACGCCGAAACGAGGCGGGGGTGGAGAAACAATGGGTGAAGCTCCGACCAAAACTCGAAGGTTGGTCCGTCGCTTGGGGTTTGGATGTCAACGCTCATCTCGAGGCCATTGAATCCTATGCTGCGGACAACGGCCAGTGGACCCTCGATGCAACAACGCATCAATTTCCACGAACGAGGGGTTGAAGTGACCTCCCTCTCTCAACCAAGCATGGATGGAGACGCCTCTGCGTTACCGCCGGGCATGCTTCCCTTCATCCAAACCAGCATCGCCCAACCCTTCGTGAACGGTCGAAACATCGGGTTGGGCGCCAGCATGGCCGCCGCTGTGGTGGTGTTTGGCCTCCTGTCCTTGCTTTCCGTGGCCGCCCCTGTGGCAGGAGCGGTAGGGCTCGCCGTGGGCAGCCTGAACATCACGGTGGTGTTACTGCGCTATCGAAGCCACGCTACCACGCCGTTGGCCGTGAACATGAATCACCCCTTCATGGACGATGAACCGCTCGGTGAAGCCGCCCTCCTCGTGCGTTTTGCCGACGGCACATGGCGAGACCCGGGGGCTCACCGTGTTCGCTTGGTACCCGACGAACTGCTTGGAGGGTTCAGTTTGGCCCATGACACGCTTGATTTCCCCATTCTCGGCCATTTCACCAACGCCAAGGAACGAACCCCGACGCTCAATCGTCACCTCACCCTGATCAATCAAGCCATCGCCCTGCGCGATGCGGTGAACGACGTACCGGACCCCATTGAAGACGCCAGGGAACGGGAAAACCAGGACACCGGTCTCCTTGAGCGGTCGTGGTTGGAGGATGAAGAACCGGTGGAGATTGAAAGTCCCTTGGTCTCGTTTTTCCGGGCCAAAGAATGAGGTTCTTGGACCGATTTGACCCCTTACCTTCAAAACCCGTTCGCTCAACGAGGAAACGTGCCAACCAGTGAAACTTGGATGTCCAAGGTCGAGCAATTGGCCCCGAAGGAGCAAGAAACGCTTCTTGGCACCTCGCTGTCTCGACGCTTCACACGCCTGCCACTGTGGTTGAGCCATCCAGCGAACATCGGCGCCTTTTACGGGTTCTTGGTGGCGCTCGCCTTGGTGCTCCCTTACGCCTTTGGCGACAAAGACAACGATGTTTGGGGCGTGCAATGGTTGTACCATGCCTCGCTGCTGATGGTCGCTTGCGCTTTCGCTGGTTTTGCTTCCTTGGCCTTGGTGGCGTTTTCAAAGCGCCATCCGGTCACGCCACCCCGAACGGTGTTGTATCCCATGCCCTTTGTTGGCTTGGCGCTGCTCACCATTGACCGAACCGACCTCCTTGCCATTCCCCCCACGCTCGTTTGGCTTCTGCTTCTCCTTCCGGGTCCCGTTTACGTTCACCTTTCATGGGCGCCGCGTTGGCGCCTCCTGTGCATGATTGAAGACGGAAAGGACCCCTTTGACGGGATGCCACCAAAAGAAGAGCCTTCGGGCGACGCCGAAGAGATGGTTGGTGAAGACACCGAAATGCTCGAGGTCGTGGACGCCTTTGAATCCGAGTGAGGTCAGATCACGCCAACTTGAGGACCGACCTTCTCAAACACGGCCAGGACGTCATCGAGGTCTTGGCGTGTCAAGCCGGCCGACATTTGTGTTCGGATTCGGGCCTTATCACGGGCCACCATGGGGAACACGATGGCTCCAGCCATGACGCCTTCGTGACCAAGCGCCTGGGTCATGGCCTTGGCCGTGCTCGATTCACCGCACATGACGGGGATGATCGGCGTGGTTGATTCCCCGGTGTCAAAGCCCATCGATTGGAGTTCCTTTCGGAAGTAATTGGTGTTCTCCCACAGACGAGCGTGGTGTTCCGGTTCGTCCATCAGCACCTCAATGGCTGCTTTTTGAGCGGCGGCGACACCTGGCGGTTGGGAGCCGGAAAGCAGCCAGGAGCGGGAGTGGTTGAGCGCGTGGGTGCGAGTCATTTCGGTACCGGCCAGAATGCCGCCTTGAACACCGAGGGCTTTGGAAAAGGACCCCGTTTCGAAATCCACCTTCCCTTGGAGCTTGAAGTGGTCCACGATGCCCGCACCGCCGTCACCCAGAACGCCCTCGCCGTGGCAATCGTCCACGTAGACCATGGCACCGTGTTCTTCAGCGAGCGCCGTGACTTCGTCAAGCGGGGCAATGTCGCCGTCCATGGAAAAGACACCGTCGGTGATGATGAGTTTGCGGTCCGAGCCTTCGTGGGCCTTGAGCACCGCTTCCAACTCGCCCATGTCGTTGTGAGCGTACACGGCCCGGGAGGCTTTCGTCAGGCGAACGCCATCGATGATGGAGCCGTGGTTCAGTTCATCGGAGATGATGACGTCTTGAGGGCCGGCAACAAGGGTGGGAATCAGTCCGACGTTCACGGTGTAACCGGCTGAGTAGATGAGCGAGGCTTCAACGCCTTTGAACTCGGCCACTTTCTTCTCCGCCTCGAGGTGGATGTCCATGGTTCCGGCGATGGCACGAACCGACCCGCTGCCTGCACCGTAGGTGGTGGTGGCGTCTTGCATGGCAGCGACGACCTTGGGGTGCGTGGTGAGGTTGAGGTAATTGTTGGCCGAGAGCATGATGGTGGGCTTTCCGTCCATCTGGCAACGAGGTTGGTTCGGCCCCTCCAGCGTGGGCGGCTCCCACAACAGGGACTTCTCGTTCAATTCGTCGTAACGCGCTTTCATCCACGACATGTCACCGGGCATGTGGCATCCTCATGCCGGCTTGGAGGAGGGTGTTCAAGGTCTTTTGTCTGGTCAACCTTGGAGAACGAGACCCTCAATGTCAACGTCACTCACATCAGTGAACTCGCCGGGTTCAAGTTCGTAGGCCGCCAACTGCAAGCCGCCGATTGCCGTGCGTTCAAGGGCGACCACCTCATGACCCAGCGCTGCGAACATGCGCCGAACCTGTCGCTTCTTCCCTTCCGAAAGGGTCAGGGAGGTGATGCACGGGTCAACCATCCTCACTTCAGCGGGACGAGTTCGGTACAACTGGACCTCACCGTTGACTTCCAATTCGATGTCAAGCCCTCCAGCTAAACGGGACCGTTGTTCCTCTGCGACGGGCGCTGCCGTGGTCACGCGATACACTTTGGCCACGTGCTTCTCGGGGGAAGCGATCCGGTGAACCATGTCTCCGCTGGTCGTCACCAGCAAGAGGCCCGAAGTATCCTCGTCCAAACGGCCCACCGTGACCAAGCGCTCGTATTCCGTGGGCGTGACGTGGTCGCGAAACAACTCAAAGACGGACCGCTTGCCCAGGGAGGCTTCCTGCGAATTGAGGCGAGAGCAGATCACCCCTCTCGGTTTGTTCAGCAGAAACGTCCGATGTTCTGTGGGCAAACGGAGGACCTGGCCCTTGTAGGCCACCTCCTTTTTG
>JALRLR010000110.1 GCA_023254355.1 Candidatus Poseidonia sp. | reverse complement strand
GAAAAGGAAGCCAAGGAGGCTGAGAAGAAGGCGAAGGCCGAGGCCGACAAGAAGGCCAAGGAAGAAGCCGCCGCTGCCGCCGCCGCTGCTGCCGAAAAGGAAGCCAAGGAGGCTGAGAAGAAGGCGAAGGCCGAGGCCGACAAGAAGGCCAAGGAAGAAGCCGCTGCCGCCGCCGCTGCCGCTGCCGAAAAGGAAGCCAAGGAGGCTGAGAAGAAGGCGAAGGCCGAGGCTGACACGAAGGCCAAGGAAGAAGCCGCTGCTGCTGCTGCCAAGAAGGCTGAGGAAGAAGCCAAGAAGGCCGCTGCCGCTGCCGCCAAGCCGGTCACCAAGGAAGCCAAGAAGGAAGAAGAACTCAAGCGGGTGAAGGAACGCTCGAAGAGCATCGACTTCAAGGTCCTCGGTACGGCCAAGGCCAGCGACAAGGACGACCTTCAGGCCATCAAGGGCATCGGACCGTTCATCGAAGAGAAGTTGAACGCGCTGGGCATCTACACCTGGCTCCAAATCAGCAAGATGACGGACAAACTCGAAGACCAGGTCAACGAAGCCATCGAGTTCTTCCCCGGTCGTGTCAAGCGCGACCAGTGGGTGAATCAGGCGAAGATCCTGCTCGGTGAAGATGTCAAGTTGGACGAGAAGGCGCTCAAGCAGGCCGAAGAATTGGCCCGTGTTGAAGCCAAGGCCGAAACGATTGACTTCGCCACGCTGGGCGTTGCATCAGCCGCCGAAAAGGACGACCTGAAGTCCATCAAGGGCATCGGGCCGTTCATCGAAGAGAAGTTGAACGCTTTGGGCATCTACACCTTTGAGCAGGTCAGCAAGATGACGGCGAAGATCGAAGAAGAGGTCAACGTCGCCATCGAGTTCTTCCCCGGTCGTGTCAAGCGTGACGAGTGGGCCAAGCAGGCCAAGAAGTTGCACAAGGACAAGAAGTGAGGCGTTTTGGCGGTTTGACCGCCATAAGAAGCGATAAATGCGGAAGCGCGGAGGAACGGGCATGGCCGACAAGGAGGACCTCATCCAGCGGATGAACGACATCAAGTGGTTTCATTCCATTCCGCTGCGAGACGGCATCGTCACGCCGGGCCTCGACAACTCCGTCGACAAGTTGGGTCAAGTCTGCCTTCCCGAGGACCTCACGGGCAAATCCGTGCTGGACATCGGGGCGTGGGACGGTTTCTTTTCCTTCCAAGCGGAGAAGAACGGCGCTGAACGCGTCTTAGCCACTGATCATTTCTCGTGGACTGGGCCAGGCTGGGGAACAAAGGACGGGTTCAATTTCGCTCATGAAGCCCTCAACTCAAAGGTGGAATCGCTGGATATCGACGCTATGGACATCACGCCCGAGAACGTCGGGAAGTTCGATGTCGTCCTCTTTTTGGGCGTTCTTTACCACCTGCAAGACCCGATGGGCGGACTGCGCGTTGCCTCGGACGTGTGCAACGAACTCCTCATCGTCGAGACGCACGTGGACGACCTTCATCGCTGGAAGCCGTCGATGGTCTATTTCCCTGGTGATTCCCTCAACAACGACGACACCAACTACTGGGCGCCCAACGTGGCCGCCATGAAGGGGATGCTGAAGGACCTCGGCTTTTCCCGCGTTGAGGTTGTCTACCCCAAGCGACCATGGCTTCGCTATTCGTTGCCCGTGCGCTTCCTCTCAGCCCTCAAGGGCGTCGTGGAGCGACGAGGCCCCTTCCGCCAGACCATCAATCAAGGCCGCATGTCCTTCCACGCCTACCGCTGATGGCCGAATGCGCCCGTAAATTCGGCGCTTCCCACCTGTTCGTTGAGACGATTCAGGGCATACGGCAGACTTCAAGAGGGGCGAGCAAGTCGGCGGCGCATGGATGAATTGGACAAGGGTGAAAACTACACCGTTCGCGACATTGGACTCGCCGAGAGTGGCGCTTTGCTGGTGGATTGGGCTCGCGCTCGCATGCCCGTCTTGGCCAAACTCAAGGATGAAGCTGAACGCACCAAGCCGCTTGCTGGCATGCGTGTGGCCGGCTGCCTCCACGTGACCAAAGAAACGGCGGTCCTCATCGAGGCTATTCGAGCCGCTGGTGCTGACATCTCCTGGTCGGGCTGCAACCCGCTCTCCACCCAAGACGAAGTTGCTGCTTGGCTCGCCAGCGAAGGCTACTCCGTTCACGCTTGGCACGGTCAATCCACCGAGGATTTCTACTGGTGCATCGACAAGACCCTCGAGTTCAAACCCACGCTCACCCTTGACGACGGTGCGGACCTCATCGTTCGTGTTCACGGCGAGAAATCCGAATACGCCGAGGGCGTCATCGGTGGTACCGAAGAAACGACCACTGGCGTGCACCGCCTACGAGCCATGGCCGCTGCTGGCGACCTGCGCTACCCCGTCATCGCTGTCAACGACGCCGTGACCAAGTGGGACTTCGACAACGTCTACGGAACAGGTCAATCCACGCTCGACGGCATTTTGCGAGCCACCAGCGTGTTGCTCGCTGGCAAGACCTTCGTGGTGGCTGGATTCGGTCACTGCGGCAGCGGTCTGGCTATGCGAGCCCGCGGCATGGGTGCGAACGTCATCATCACCGAGGTGGACCCGCTGCCCGCTCTGCGTGCCGTCATGGAAGGCTACCGCGTGATGCCCATGGACGAAGCCGCCAAACTCGGCGACATCTTCTGCACCGCCACGGGCATGGAGGACGTCATCGTTGGACGCCACTTCGAGTCCATGAAGGACGGCGCCATCGTGTGCAACACCGGTCACTACGATTGCGAAATCAAGATCGAAGACCTCGAAGGCCAAGCCACCTCGGTGCGAACCATTCGTCAGGACAACGAGGAGTTCCTCATGGCCGACGGCCGCCGCATCTTCCTGCTGGCCCGTGGCCGTTTGGTGAACCTCGCTGCGGCTGAAGGTCACCCTTCGGAAGTGATGGACATGTCCTTTGCCAACCAGTTCCTTTCCCTGTGCCGCTTGGCTCAGGAAGGCGGTTCCATGGGCAACGAAGTCTACGACATCACCACCGAGCAAGACCAGGACTTGGCCACCACCAAACTCTCGACGCTCGGTCTCAGCATTGACGTGCTGACCGATGCTCAACTTGCCTACCTTGACGACTACACCGTCGGTACGTGAAACCATACCGACGGAGACCCCCTACCGGGTCCATTTGAGCCACGCGATTTCGTTTGCGTCGTGCGATTTCACCAAACGGTAAGTGTTGAATAGAGGGAGACGGAGCCGTCACCATGGCGCAAGAATGGTTGTTCACTTCAGAATCGGTGGCCGCCGGCCATCCTGACAAGTTGTGCGATGCGATTTCCGACGCCATTGTCGACGCCTGTTTGGCGCTCGACCCCAAGGCCAAGGTGGCCGTTGAGACCCTCGTGAAAGGCCGTGAAGACCAATCCCACATCGTGCTGGCCGGTGAGGTCAAACTCGCTGCTGGCATCAAAGCGCCCGACTACATCGCCATCGCTCGCAAGACGGCTGCCGCCATCGGCTACACCTCTCACGGCATCGGCATGGACGCCACCTCCGAGGACTTGTGTGAAGTCACCGAACTCATCACCAGCCAGTCTGCTCACATCAATCGAGGCGTCGTCCAATCGGTTGACGACCAAGGTGCAGGTGACCAGGGCCTGATGTTCGGCTATGCCTGTGATGAAACGGAAGCCTACCCTGAGCACCAAGGTCGCTGGATGCCGTTGGCCATCGCCCTCTCCCAAGCCTTGACCCGCCAAGTCAGCAAACTCGGCCTTGATGGCACGCTGCCGTGGGCCCGTCCTGACGCCAAGTCCCAAGTCACCCTCATGCACGGTGGCGACGGCCAACCGATGTACGCCGACAACGTCGTCATCGCCGTCCAGCACAAGGACATGATCGCCGAACACGGCTCCGAAGAAGCCGAGCAGGCTTTCGTCCGAGAGCAGGTCATCGAGCACGTCATTCGACCCGTCGTTCCAGCAGCCTTGATGACCGAGAAGACCACCATTCACGTCAACTCCAC
>JALRLR010000010.1 GCA_023254355.1 Candidatus Poseidonia sp. | reverse complement strand
TGCCCGAGGTGTTGGGAAATCGGATTTTATCGACGCCCATCTCGTTTTGCAGGAAGTCGATCACGCGCTTGACCTCTTCACTTTCGGCTTCCCATTCGATGCCGGCGTAGACGTCTTCGCTGTTTTCTCGGAAGATGATCATGTCCACATCGCCCGGGGCTTTCACCGGCGAAGGGGTGCCGTCGTACCATCGGACCGGACGAACGCAGGCGTAGAGGTCCAACTTTTGACGAAGGGCCACGTTGAGGGAACGAATGCCGCCACCGACCGGGGTGGTCAAGGGCCCCTTGATGGAGACCAAACCGCTCTTCATGGCGTCCAAGGTCGCTTGCGGGAGCCATTCGCCGGTGGCGTTGAACGCTTTCTCACCGGCAAGCACTTCGGACCAAACGATGCCTCGGTCGCCACCGTAGGCTTTGTTCACGGCAGCATCGACGACGCGAATCATCACGGGCGTGATGTCAACGCCGATACCGTCGCCTTCGATGTAGTGAATCACCGGGTCGTGGGGAACCTTCAGCGTGCCGTTTTCCATGGTGACCGGTGTACCTGTCATGTCTCTCGCTTTCAGCGACAAGCATCTCCTTCAAGAATGAACCGCCTCTCCTCCGTCCATGCAGGGACGCGTCGAATGGACCCAGGGTACGGGCATGGTGGGCATCAACGCCGCCGGCCAACGAATTGAGATGGATTGGGAAAACGGCCCTTCGCCCATGCAGCTTACCTTGCAAATGGTGGGCGCCTGTTCCCTTGTGGACGTGGTCGTCGGGTTGAAGGAGCGTTCCTTCTCCAAAGCATGGGTCGAGTTGGACTCAACGAGAGCCGAGACCACGCCTCGTCGTTTTACGTCCATGACGATGGTCTACCATGTGGTGGGCGATGTCCCGTTGAAACTCGTTGAACGCGTGGTGGAAAAAAGCCACGAAAAATACTGCAGCGTGTCAAATTCGCTGGACCCGGCCATCACGATCGATTGGCGGGTGGAACTTCACGCTCCCTCAAAGGCTTGAAGGTCGTCCCTGTTGGGCCAAAGCGTTGGTGAGCGCTTGGCAGAGCGAGTCGTACAGCGGCTTCCATCGGGCGTGCAATCCTTTGGGAGCGGTCATCGGTTTCCAATCATCGTTGGCGGCCACCACGGTGGCGAACGGCTTGATTTGTTCTCCGCCCATGTCAACGATGAGGGAGAGGTGGTAGGCGTCACGGTCACGCTGAATGGTGAGGCTACCTAAATCGGCATGCCCGCCGTCCAAACAGGCCATCAAGCGTTCCTCATCGAGAAGCTCTCTGGCAAGGGTGGCCAGCAATTCCTCAACGGTTTGCAACGACACCGCTGCGGCCGCTTCTGTTGGAACGGTAAAAGGCTCAAACTCCTGAACATCGTCTTCGTCTTCCATGAAGGCAGCGAGCGGGTCGTAAGCGTCCACAACCGGGAGTGCATCGCTGTCAACGGGCGTGTTCAGACCCAGCGCTGCGTAGATGTCGACGTCTTCGTCATCGTCTTCAGGCAGTTCAAACCCGTCCATCATGAGTTAGAATGCCGCGCTTATCCTACTTAATGGTGGGTTTTCCATGCACCGTCGTGCATCACCGATTGGGATGAAGCAACCCTCATACGGAACCTCCGAAGAGGTGGGTGCATGGGGGAGTTTCGAGGCCTTCTTGTCTCCTTGCTCCTCGTTGCGCTTCTGTTGCCCGGCTTGGCCTCTTCTCGACCGGACGGTGTTGGAAGGGAAGCCAATGACGGTTGCTTATGTCACACCTACGCCGACGCCACGAAGGTGGTCCTCTCCGGGCTTCCCGAAGCGTATGAAGGCAACACGTCCTACAACCTGACGTTGACCGTCTCGGGCACCGTAGACCCGGTAGAGAACCGGTCCCAAGGGGGTTTCAGAATGGTGATTTCCAACGGAACGTTGACCTTCAACACCACCTTGATGCAGATGATGGAAGGAGGATTGAGCCATACCGAGGCGGGAAGCAACCACCGGTCGTGGACCGTTGTTTGGACCTCACCAGAGGACAACGGCAGTCGGACCACGTTCACGGTTCACGGCAACGTGGTCAACGGAAATCTGGCCAACACCGGTGATGCGTGGTCCACCCTTGAGGTGGTGTTGCCGGGCGTTGAGCATACGGGGGACCTGCAACCCAACGATGGCCTCGACGGTGTGGACGCCCTTGACCGCGCGCTGCTCGTCGCCGGTTTGCTGGTCTTGGGTGCGCTGCTTTGGTACAGCGTGCGCCCGTGATCAGTTCACGAATTCGATTTGGCGATTTCGCAACGCTCGCAACTGACGGTTCTCCATTGAGCCGTGAATCTGCGGACTCTTGACGCCGGTGATGACGACCATCACCCGAAGGTCATCACCGTGTTCAGGTTTGGCGTCGGCTCCCCAGATGATTTTGGCGTTGGGTGAAATCTGTTCGCTGATGAGTTGAGCGCAACGTTCGGCTTCACCAAGCGTCAAGCTCTGGCCACCGATGACGTTGATGAGGGCGCCTCGAGCATCGCTCATGTCCATCTCAAGGAGCGGTGAGTGGAGTGCCTCCATCACGGCGGCCTCTGCACGACCCGGGCCCTTGGCGGCCCCAAGGCCGATCATGGCCACGCCACCACCCGAACTGATGATGGCTTTCAGGTCCTCAAAGTCAAGGTTCACCATGCCGTCGCTGTTGAGCATCTCCGTCACGCCGGTGATGGAGCGCACCAACAGTTCGTCACCGACCCTGAAGGCACTGGCGATGGGAAGGTCCTTGACGCCCTCAATTTCCAACAGACGTTCGTTTGGAATCACCAAAATGGTGTCGCAATGTTCCCTCAAACGTTCGAGTCCCCATTCGGCGTTTTGTCGGCGAAGCGAACCCTCGGACTTGAACGGGTAGGTCACCACCGCAATGGTAAGGGCGCCCTGAGCCTTGGCCAATCGGGCGATGTGGCCCGCTGCACCGGTTCCCGAACCGCCGCCCATCCCAGCGGTGATGATGGCCAGTTGCGTGTCGTTGGTGATTCTGCGCAACACCATTTCCGATTCGAGCGCAGCGGCTTCTCCTTTGGTGGGGTCGCCTCCAGCGCCCCGGCCTCGGGCCGTACGGCCGATGAGCACTTTTTCCTTGATCGGCGATTGAAGCAGCGCTTGGGCGTCCGTGTTGATGGCGTAACCCGTCACGTAGGACGATTCGAACAAGGACTCGTCGAACAATCGGTTGACGGCGTTGCATCCCGCTCCGCCAACACCGTAGACACGGATTCGCGGTTGGAGCGATTCCAACAAAGCACGCAATTCTTCATCGCTTCCCTGGTCGGGTGCCTGTTCGCGAGGAGGGAGTCGTTGTTCCTCCTCGGAGAGCTCAAGAACACGTTCAATCAAATGGCGCATGGGCGAAGTTCCGTTGTTGACATTTTCAACCTGCCGCAGCATTCGTTGGACGAGCCAGCGGTTTGGCAACCGCTTCGTTTGCGCCGAATCAGTCCCGGAGGCCTTCTTCGGTGACTTGGTAGACGCATTCACCGTCGGGCAAGTTCGGCGAGTCAACCAGTCGTGCGATTCGACGGCCGCCCTTGGCCTTGCGGAGGTAGAGGCGGAAGGTGCTGGCGTGGGCCAAAATGTGACCGCCGATCGGCTTGGTGGGGTCGCCCCACATGGCATCGGGCTTGGAGTGCACTTGGTTGGTCACCAGCACCAGAGCGTTGTTGACATCGGCCAGTTGCTTCAAGTCCTTCAGATGGCTGTTGAGCTTTTGTTGTCGGCGTGCGAGCATGCCTCGGCCGATGAATTCAGCACGGAAATGGCTGGTCAGCGAATCAACGATGATCATCTTGACGTTGAGCCCCTTGCTCATGCGCTTGATCTCGTCAGCCAAGAGCATCTGGTGGGCGGAGTTGTACGCTCGTGCGACGTGGATGCGAGAGAGCACGTATTCAGGGTCGAGTCCGTGACCTCGGGCCATCTGGGTGATGCGCTCGGGGCGGAAGGTGTCTTCGGTGTCGATGTAGAAGACATCGCCATCCAGACCGCCTTGGTCCACGGGCAGGGTGCAGTTGACGGCGAGTTGGTGGCCGATTTGGGTCTTGCCGCTTCCGAATTCGCCGTACACTTCGACCAAGGCTTGGGTTTCAAAACCGCCGCCCAAGAGGTCGTCGATGGATTGCACTTTGGAGGAGAGCTTCTGCACTTCTCGGCGGCGCTCGAGCAAGGCATCGCCGGAAACGAAGCCTCCGATGTTCGCCATCTTCTTGGCAGCGGCAATGATCTTGGCTGAGACCGCTTCGCCCAGTTCCGCTTCTTCGGCCAGGTCGCCGGGCGACATCACGGCGAGCGCAAGGAGTTCCTCAAAACCGGCTTCTCGGAGTTTCTCGGCGGTAGCAGGTCCCACGCCGGGCAGGTCTTCGATGGTCAGTTGGACCTCCTCTTCCTCCGTCATTGGAGGAGCCACCTCTTCCTCAGGTGCTTCATTCTTTTCAACTTCGATGTTCACGTTCTTTTTCGTTTTGGTTGGCATTCTTCATCCCTTCAATCCTCACCTCATCGGCCTTCCCTATATGAACGAACGAAGGAGGGTTCGCCGTGAATCTGGCCTCAGCGGGGGCTTCATTGAACGGAAGGGGCCTCGCAGCGGCCTGTTTTTTCACTTTTCGTTTTGATTTTTCGAAACTGAAAGTGAATCGGGAACCCCCTCCGGGTCCTCAAGCGCAAGCGGGTTGGGCTCCGATTCAACGGTCTCGTAGAGGATGCTCACCACGTGATGAAGGTTGATGGAATCGTTGCCCGAATCGATGCTGACGTCCAAACTCCAGGCGCCTTTGACGAGGTTGTACTGGTTGTGCGACCACGCTGCTTCTTGTCCGTCTCCGATTTGTTCGGTGTGAAAGGCTTGTTGTTCACCGTCCGGGTCGTTGAGGTGCCAGGTGACCGTGACTTGCGTTCCAGGAACCAATTCGTTGGGATTGCTGATGGTGGATTCGAGGGCGATTTTCTCCGGAGCGTCGCACGGGCAATCGGGCACGGTTGAGAGCGTCATGGGGGAAGGGTCGTCGGTGTTGGTTTGGGTCCAATCGATTTGCTTATCGATGCGGATGATCACATCGATGGACGCGCTGTTTTCGCTTTCGTCCGTGGCGCTGAGCACGGCGGTGAACAACCCGTGCGTAAGGTAGGTGTACGTGAGTTCGGCCTGGTCGTTGGCGCTGACGGTGACGGCGTTGGAACCGTCCTCGTCGTCACCGGGGTCAAGCGTGAACGTTTTCATCGCCCCGGCCTTTGAGGTGACCCTGGCGAAATCAAACGCCAATTCTACGCCCGTTTGGGAGATGACGGCGTTGTTCTGCACCCGCTCGGTGATGGTGCCGGAGGTGGCGTCGTAGTGGACGTTCATGGAGATGGGTTGGCCGTTGCCCTCGTCATCCAACGGTGCAAGGCAACCGGCGAGGCTGCCCAAGACCAGCACGGCGAACAGGCCAATGGATTGGGCTTGACCTGCTCCCATGGACCTTGGTGGGGGCTTCCTCCTCATGAAACCACCCGTTTTTGGATGAATTTGCCAACGGTGGTTTGAAAACGGTGAACCGTGGCGGTGGGGTTAGCGAGGTGGGGTAGTCTGGATATCCCGTCGGGCTCATAACCCGGAGATCGATGGTTCAAATCCATCCCTCGCTACCATCAGCCATACTGATAGTAGTCGTGCTTTGGTTGCAGGCTGTCCAACGCTGATTGGAGGCGAGCGTTCGCAGCCTGTTCGCCGGCCATGATGGCGGTTTGCTGGGACTGAAGTTTCTGCGCCGCTTGCTCGCAGGATGAAGCCAGGCCGCTCACGGTAGATGCAGCCGTGTTGAGGGTGGCCACCACGCGCTCGAGCTCCACTTCGGGCGACGCCGTGGGTTGGAGGACAAAGCGACCGTTGGTCGAGATGACGTTGCCTGCTAACTCAATCGCTGCGAGCAAGCGTTGAACATGGGCTTTGGTCGGCTGGGCTTCCACGGCAGCCTGCGCTGCGGCGAGGTGGCCTGGAGCGAGTTTTTCGCACCGGGCGAAGGCTTTGGCCGCCGCCTTGGTCTTCCCTGCGGCCGCCAACAATCGGCCGGCACGGAGGTGGTCTTCGTGTTCGGGTTGCATGGTCGCCAACATCTGTGGAGCGTGCTTCTCAAGCACCTTCACCAGCGCCTTTCGCTCGCCGTGCATGCGTTTGATGGCTTTCATGCTCTGGTCGGCTTTGTTGCGAAGGAGGTAAACATCGCACATCAAACGAAGACCCTTGAGCAAGAAGATTTGTTGTTGCGGGTCCCGCTTTTTGTTGGACAGCATGAGGTCGCAAAACTGCGTGGCCATCACCTCGGAGAGTTCGAGCCGACCTTCGGCCATGTACCGCTCGATTTGGAGCAGCGTTTGGGACGGGTCTTGCATGCCGAACATGGGAACAGATGGCGAGAGCAGGTGGGTGGCTATGGAGGCTTTGCTGATTTGCGGCAACGAACCGTCGCCGCCCTTTAGATACCAGCGCCACCGACCCGTGGGCATGACCAAGCGCCATCTCCTCGCCGTCAGCGGCACCCCTGGCGTTGGGAAAACGCAACTTTGCCAGCAACTTGGACAAGCGGGATGGTCGGTCCATTCGTTGGCCGCCTTGGCCGAGGAACACGGGTGTTTGGGCGACACGGACGAGGCGGACGGAGCCGCTCCCATCGATATTCACCGGCTCGCCGACGAGTGGGAAGGGCCCGAGACGGGGCTGCATGCGGTTGACGGGCACCTCGCCCATTTCCTTGATGTGGATGGCGTGGTGCTGTTGCGCTGCCACCCCGAAACGCTCCGCCAACGATTGGCTGGACGCCGCTACTCGCCCTCCAAAGTGCAGGCCAACGCAGAGTGGGAGTTGATGGCCGGTCATTGGTCCGAGCTGCTTGAATTTGAATTGGACGTCCCCGTTTTGGAATTGGACGCTGGCGCTCAGGACACCGCCTCCCTCCTCGCTGCGGTCATCGACTGGGTTGCTGACGGGTTGGCGAGTGAACCCCTCGAAGAAGCCGCTCTCAGCGCCATCGATTGGCTTGAACAATCGCCATCCTGAACCTCGTCGGCTCCACAAACCATAACACCCCTTCGCAGGTGGTTGTCCCATGGCTCTTGAGAAGATGCGTCGCCAGTGGGAAGCGGGGCTTCAACCCGTGTTGCGCACGTTTCACCGATTTTCCCCAGCCACCATCACCTGGCTGGCCTTGCCGTTTGGTGTGGCTGGTGGCGTGTTGGCCATGTACGCCCCCGAAGACACCTCCGGCGGCGGATGGTTGTTGGGCGGTGCATTGATGATCGCCTTGGCCATGCTGTTTGACGGGTTGGACGGGTCGCTTGCTCGAGCCAAAGGAGAAGTCACTCGATGGGGCGATTATCTCGACCACACCATCGACCGTTTGCTCGACGCCACGTGGGTGGTTTGCATCAGCGCCTCGGTCTTTGTGGGCGATATCACGTTGGGTTTCGCCGCAGCGTTCCTGACCCTGCTTGGTTCCTACATGGGCACGCAAGCCCAAGCCGTGGCGGGTGCACGAAACTATCGCGGTTTCTCTCGAGCGGACCGGACCGTGTTGACCCTGCTTTCGTTGGTGGTGATGGGCGTGATGCTGATCGCCGGTTGGTCCACCTCAGCCACCTACCCTGCCCCGTACGACCACATCAACGTCAACCCGATGAGCCTCATCGTGTTCATTTCTGCTCTGGGAGGCATCTGGACGTTCTTGGTTCGTTTTGCCCAAGCGCGTGGTGAAATTCAGGCGCTGGACCAAGCCGACCCGTTGCCTCAGCCCAACGTCGCCAATGAACCGGATTCCGCGGCTTGATGGCGACCGTAAAAACGGCCGCGTATCGGGATTTTTGACACCCCCAAAGCGACATAGTGATAACGGACGAAGGCTACATATGCGTTGATGGGTAGTCCTACGGCTGAACAAAACGGAACTTTGCGCGCCGTCTTTCTCGTTGCGGTGATGCTCCTCGCCTTGGCGCCGGTCACTCCCTCAGCGGCCGATGCGAACCTCGGAACCCCTTCCAATTTGCAGGCGCAACACATCAACGCCACCTTCGATGTCGCCACGGAAACCACCACCATCACGTGGACGAATGTGGAATCCACCAACATCAACGTGCTCAACGCCTTGTTCAGCGCCACCTACAAGGTTTACCGCCACACCTCCATCATCAACGCCTCAAACCTCGCCTCGTTAACGCCCTTCACGACGGTGGCGGCTTGCGATGCTGGAACGGCGGGCGGCAACCCGTTGAACTGCGACGAGAACACCCATGCGGGACACATCGTTGAATATCCCGTCTCCCCGGGCACCAACGGCTCGTTTTACTACGCCATCACGACCTCGTTGTCCAACGGCACCGAAGCCGCTGAACTTCTCTTCAACGGGTCGCACCTCTTCACGCCGGTTCAGGAAATCACCCAGCCGGTTCAAACGCCTTTCATCATCTCGGCTCTTTTTGACCCCACAACGAGCCAAACCACGCTGAACTGGTTGAATTACAACTCCATCGCTCAGGTGCACCCCACGACCGGCCCCGATGCCTTGCAGATTCGGATTTGGCAAACGTCCTATTCCATCGACCGCAGCAACGGTGTGTTCCTGCCCATCACCGCAACACCCATCGCCGTGGTGGACGCTACCAACACGTCCTACGTCGTTGACATTCCGCCCGGCACCCAACAGGAGAGTTACTATTCCATCACCTACCACCTGCCAAACTGGTTTGGCCCTGGGCAGGATTACGAAGACCTACGTTTCGTTGGCCAGAACACGATCGGGCCGGTGACCGAGGACAACAATCCTCCCGACCAACCCATTCTGCTCTCGGCGGAATTCGTGCCCAACCCACTGGACGGCACGGGGTACACCAACATCAGTTGGGGCGATGTGGCCGCCGAAACGGGCGAAACCTATCGCGTGTACCGTTCGGACCAACCCTTTGTCACGGTCTTGCGCAACGACGTCGAACTGGTCGTTTCCGGCATTCTGGAAGGCATCAACTCCTACCAAGTTCAGGTCCCGCAAGGCTTCCTCGGCTATTCGTACTACTGCGTGGTGACGGTGGACGCCACCGGCGTCATCAACACCGACACCACCGGTGATTCTTGCACCAACGCCATCGAAGAGAACGCCTTCTACGGGTGGGTCGCCGAGCCAACCAACGTCCACGCTGAATTCATTGGTGACCGCACCACCCGCGTGACCTGGAACGACCAGTTGGGCGTAGAGGGTGAAATCTACCACGTCTGGTATTCGACCTACCGCGTCAACACCGGTCAGTTTGTTGAAAACGAGACCCTCATCTATTTGGGAACCGTGAGCGACGGCGTTGGATACTTCGACGCCGAAGTCCCCGCCAATGTGTACCGCACGAACTCCTTCTATTGGGTCACGTCTGAAGCCCTCTATGGCAACGTGAACGGCACCTATCACTACACCAACCTCGTTCAGAATTACTTCCAAGTGCCGTTTGAAGACACCTTGGCCCCCAATCCTCCCCGAATCAAGAACGCCTATTCCATTGGTTCGATGAACCTCGTGAGCCTTGAGTGGTTTAACGAGGACGAAAGCAACGAAACGTACGCCATTTGGCGCCATTACGGAGCGCCCTTTGGCGAGGATGAGAACGACCTGTCAACCATTGAATCGGACGGATGGGAATCGGTGCTTGACAACATCGAAACCACGGTGGAAACCGGCGAAACCATCACCCGTGAGTTCGCCATCCCCAGTGATGTTGACCGAAACGTGTGGTACGCCGTGACCATCACCGACGAATGGGGCAATTTCAACGGAGAAATCTTCGCTGGCTTTGGAGGAAACGCCTTCAAGGTCGCAGAGGACACGCTCTTGCCCAACGCCACCCTGACCGTGGTGGACGGTGACGGTGCACCGTACGACAGCACCACGTTGGT
Organism: Candidatus Poseidonia sp.; assembly: GCA_023254355.1. GTDB lineage: Archaea > Thermoplasmatota > Poseidoniia > Poseidoniales > Poseidoniaceae > Poseidonia. The sequence goes on along the minus strand of JALRLR010000010.1, from coordinate 20,258 downwards.
GGCCGGACAATACAGCCTCCGCGTCCAAGTCAACGAGGACCTCGGCACCACCCCCACCATCAACATCACCACCCTGACCGGCGGCGTTCTGACCAACGACGATGAACCGTTGGCGGTGCTCAACGACAACCGCAACAACCCCGACATCGGGCCGCTGTACACCTACGACTTCAGCATCCTCTCCAACACCGATGCGGGCGACATGGTCATTCGTGTTACCATGGAAGACGAGTCCAGCAACGTGGTCGTTCAATCCTGGGAGCACCTCTCCATCGATGCGCAGCTCCCCGTGGTGAACATCTTCTCGCCCACGCCGGCGTCCGACGGCTCGAAATACCTCTACGGGAATCGAATCAACGTGTTGGCGGGCGCCACCGACGACGTCGTCATCACTTCGTTCCAGTACCGGTTCACTTACCACTACGGCGGCTTGACGGGTTCACCCGTTTCGACGCCTTGGGCTGACTTGACCGGCATCACCGACTTGGAGGGCAACCACCGCTCCTTGTCCGCCAACATGGAGGTGACCGCCGGGAACTTTGAGGCCGGCAAGCACGCCATCACCGTACGAGCCACCGACGGTGCCGGCAACGAAGTCCAGAAGCGCGTGGAATTCGTCGTTGATTTCTGCCGGAACCGCTTGGACGGGACCACCGTCTGCAATTACGAGGAGGATCTCAAGCCTCCGGTGGAACCCGAGACCATCACGCCAGGCTTTGCCGACCCGCCGTACGTGATCGTCTGGGTCATCGCTGTGGTGAACCTGTTGGCCATCGTCGTTTCCTTGATGATCATCCAAGTGGGCATGTCGGGGCCAAAGAAGAAGAAACGGGGCGATGATGATGAAGACGATGAATCCTGGATGTCGGAATTCATTGGCACCAGCCAAGACCTCGACATGGACGCCGTCACCGGAACCGGTGCCGCCGCCGCCCCTGCCGCTGAGGAGGAAAAGAAGGAGGAGGCGAAATCGGCTCCAGAAGAGGACGATGACGACCCCTTCGCCATCAACATTGTTCAGCGTAAAGAACGCCGCCGCAAGAAGAAGGACGAGGAACCGGAAGACGACGATGACGACGACGATGACGATGACGACGACGACGATGATGACGACGATGACGACGACGACGAGCCAAAGAAGAAGCCCGTCCGTCGGGCGGTTGGTCGTCGCCCGGCTCCCCGCAAGGCGCCCGTCAAGCGTCGCGCCGTGAAGCGAACGTCCGATGACGACTGAGGTTTCAGCGCCTCCACCTCCAAGGAGCCCCGGCCACCATGAGCGATTCCCCCGTTGTCAACGAGCATCTGGGCGCCCAAAACGAGTCCTATCCACATACGCTGCTCGACAGTTTGAATCCGTTGCAGAACAAGCTCAACTGGCTGCTCCTTGCCGTCCCGCTCACCCTGTACTTTGAATTCAGCCACAACCTGCAGATGGCGTTTGTGTTCTCGATGGTCGCGATTGCCCCCTTGGCCTTCCTGATGGGCAAGGCGACGGAGGAGATTGCGCTGCGAACCGGTGAAGCCGTCGGGGGCTTGCTCAACGCCACGTTTGGCAACGCCGTGGAGATGATCATCGCCGGCATGGCGCTCTACGCCGCCTCCCAAAACCCCGATTTGGTCGAAACGATGGTGACCGTCACGCAAGCCTCCCTCATCGGCTCCATCCTCGGGAACTTGCTGCTGGTGCTGGGCTTGGCGATGCTGTACGGTGGCATCAAGCACAACGAGCAAGATTTTGCTTCTCAAAGCGGGCAGATGAACGGGGCGTTGTTGGTGATGGCCTTCGTGGCCCTCATCGTTCCCTCTGCTTTCCATCACAGCGGAGGCTCAAGCGACGATGTTCTGAGGTTGTCTTACGCAACCGCCGTGATTCTGCTGATCATCTACGGGTGCTCGTTGCTGTTCCAACTCAAAACACACGCCGCCTCCTTTGAATCGGGCGGTCACGGTGACCACGAAGAGCCCCAACTTAGCGTGAAGGACGCCTGGAGTTTGCTCATCCTCGCCACCGTCTTCGTGGGGTGGATGGCCCACGTTCTCGTGCACAGTTTGGAGACCACCGTCGAGGCATGGCACCTCCCGGAATTGTTCATCGGCGTGGTGTTGCTTCCCTTTTTCGGTAATGCGGCGGAGCATTTCACGGCGGTTCTGGTGGCCGGGAAAGACAAGATGGACCTCTCCATCGCCATCGCCATCGGCAGCAGCGTGCAAATCGCCCTGTTCGTCGCTCCGGTCATGGTCCTCTTGGGGTTGGTTCTCGGCGTCGGCTTGCCGCTTGAATTTGGTTTGCTGGAGACGGCCGCCACCTTCGTCTCGGTGTTCATCACCATCGCCATCCTTGCCGATGGGAAAACCAACTGGTTGGAAGGCGTGATGTTGCTGGCGTGTTACGCCATCTTGGGCATCGCCTTCTTCTTCATGTGAGGTCGTGAAGGTGCGAAAACAGGAGACCATCGGCTACGGCATGGTTGGTCTCGCGGTGGTGCTGGTGCTCTTGGGAACGATGGGTTTCACCGTCGAAGGCGAACTAACCAACATCACCACGCCCACGGTTCCCGAACGCACCTTCTTTGCCGACGACCCGCTTCCCGAGCAGAGCTTTGCCGTGTTTGTGTCCGCCACGCTGACCTTGACGTGGGACCGGGACGATATCTACGTCGTCATCGCGGATGAGGACGAAAAGAACACTTGTGAATCTCAACCTCCCGGGATCTTTAACGAAGGCGGTTCCAACTCGTGCGGACCGTTTGACACCGACCTGGTGGCTTCGGGAAGCAACGGGCAAGATGGCTTGGTGTGGGAGGTTCAAGAAGGCACGTACTTCGCTGGCATCGGCACCCTCAATCAAGGTGGCTTGCCCGAAGGAACGGTGGTCGATTTGACGTACAGCGTTGAATTGCAGGCAGGGTTTGCGACCTACTTCATTTTCGCACTCATCGGCATCGGTGGCTTGGCGTATTCACGCGTGGAGTGAGTCACTCCACGCCGTCATAGTAGGTCGCCACGGCCTCGTCGATTTCGTCGAGGATGGCCGTCTCGTCCAACGTAAGCGTGGTACCGTTCCTTCGCAGCGCCTGCCCGTTGACCCACAGGTCAAGGCACTCCGCCCCGTTGAAGATGAGGTTGGCCAAGTGGCGATTGTCCGAACGGCCCCGTGGACGCATGCGGACATCGTCGAGGTTCCAAACGGCCCAGTCGCGGCTGCCTTTGGTAGCGAGGTCCATGGCGTCAACCGCTGGCAACAGCGTGGGGTCCCAATGATCGTGCCGCTGCACGAGGGTGGCCAAGCGAGCCTCGCCTTGCATGTTCAGGCCGTTGCCCGACGAGGCTGCACCGTCCGTTCCTAAGCGCACGTCCACGCCGGCTTCCAAATAGGCCGGGAGCGATAGGGTTCCGCCGCACGCCAGTTTCATGTTTGACGAGGGGCAGTGGACGGCGGTGGCTTCGTGTTCTTTGAGCAACCGGATTTCGTTCTTCTTCACCCAGGAGGCGTGGGCGCAAATCGTGCCCGGTTGTAAGAAATCGAGGCTGTCTAGGTATTCCACCGGGTACAAGCCGGTCTTGGCGTGGCAATCGGCCACTTCTTTGCGCGTTTCGCTGACGTGGATGTGCAAACGTGCTTGCCGCTTTTCAGCCAAAGCGGACGCTTTTCGAAGCGTTTCTTCGCTGCACAAGTAGACCGAATGGGTGGCGATGGCGTATTGGACCAACGCCTCGTCATCGTTGTCCGCCAGCAAACCGTCCAATTCGCTGAGCGCCGAGGCCGCGTCGGGGTGACTTGGCAAGGCCGAATCGCTGACCGGGCCACCGACCAAACCACGCAACCCGGCGTCGTTGAGGACCTGCCCCGTCACGTGGGGGAAGAAGTACATGTCCGCCGCAAAACTGCTTCCGGTTCGAATCATTTCGGCCGCTGCACAACGGCTTCCCATGCGGACGTACTCGGGCGTGATGCGCGATTCGGTGGGGAAGATGGCTTCGTTTAGCCAGCGGTGCAACGGAAACCCGTCGCTGAAATCTCGGGCGTTCAACTGCATGGCGAGATGCGTGTGCCAGTTTTGGAAGCTGCGCGTGATGAGGCGCTTCGAACCGTCAAGGTCCTCCACGACGTCTTCGTCACCGTTTGACGGCGCCCACGAACCGTCGGCGTGGAGCAGGATATCTCCCGTGGCGCGCTGCCCTCCACGGTCGTAGAGGACCGTGTTGCGGTAGCGCACGGGAGGGGCTTCGCTCATGGTGAGGCCTGCTGTCCATGCTTCAAGAACGCTGAGGTTTGAACCGAGGGTCTTATGTTTGATTGGGACAGCGGCAGGTTGCCGCCACTGTGGCTTAGTTGGTAGAGCATCTGATTCGTAATCAGAAGGTCGGGAGTTCGAGTCTCCCCAGTGGCTCCTTCACGCGTCGTGCTTGATTTTGATGTCAACGCCGAAGGCCACGGCACTTTGTTCCAGCGCCACCACGCCGGGCAACGGACGCCCAGCGATGTAGTCCAGACAGGCCCCCCCACCGGTGGAGACATGGCCCATTTTGTCGGCCAAACCTCGCTTGGCCACGAGGGTGGCCGTGTGGCCGCCGCCCATCACGGAAAAGCCAGAGGATTCAGCGCATGCGTTGAGCATCTCAATGGTGCCCAAGGCGAAGTCGTTGTTTTCAAACACGCCCGCCGGACCGTTGAGGATGATGGTCCCGGCCCCCTTGATGGCCGTGGAGAGGTGGCGCACGGATTGGATGCCAAGGTCGTGGAACGGGGCTTCCAAGGGGAAGTCATCGATGGAAACGTCCACACGGTTGCCTTCGATGTTGGCGGCCAAATCCACGGGAAGATGGATCTTGTTGCCGTGGTCGTTGACGAGTTCCTTGGCTCGCTTCACGGTGGCTTGCCAGTGGTCGCCAATTTGGCTTTTGAGGAATTCTCGGTTGCCTTCACCGATGTCGTAGCCAGCGAGGTCCAGCAACAGGTTGGCCACGCCGCCGGTGGGCCACAGGGCGTCAGCGATGTTGTTTCGGAGCATGTTTTCGGCAACCTCGATGGAATCGTCCACCTTCACGCCTCCCAAGACCGCCAAACAAGGGCGCTTTGGTGTTTCAAGGGCTTGGTCCAACTTGCTCAACTCGTTGTTCATCAATTCGCCCGCCACGCACGGCAAGGTGCTTGCAAAACCGACCACGGAGGGCGCAGAGCGATGGGCGCAAGCAAAGGCGTCGTTGACGTACATGTCGGCCACGCTCGAGAGACGCTGGACGAGTTGGGTGTCGGCCATGGCGGCGATGTCGCCCTTCATCGTGGCCTCTTCTTCGTCCATGCGGACGTTGTTGAGCATCAACAACTGGCCGGGGTTCATGGCCTCGATGGCTTGCATGGCTTTCGGGCCGTGAATGTCGTTGACCCACTTCACCGGGCGTCCAAGGAGTCGTCCAAGTTCACGGGCGTGACCCAACGTGCTGGTGAAGTCGTAGCGGCCGGGACGAGATTGGTGGGCCAAGAGGATGACCTTGGCTTTCGACAGTTTTCGGAGGGTCGGGAGAATCGCACGGATGCGGGTGTCGTCGAGGAAGGTCTTGGTGGCCGGGTCGAGCGGGCTGTTGATGTCCACGCGCAACAGCACGGTTTTGCCGTCGACATTGACGTCGTCCAAGGACAGGACCTTCGCCATTGACCTTCCCACGAGCGGTCGGTTTTTGATTCCTCGCTCCGAATTCAAGGGGCGCGCTCGTCGGCGTGGGGTCGCACAACGCGCGTCATTGGCCGGTCAAGGGCGCGAAAAGTGATAAGGCCCGCGAAATCCTTCGTCCCCATGGCCGATGCACCGCCTAACGACAAGGCTCCTCTGGAAGGGGCCCGTCGGCGTGCATCAACCGCGACCTCAGCGTTCGGCGTGTCGAGGCGAGAGGGTCACGATGCGAGCCTGTACTACACCAGCCGAGTTAACGAGGGCTTGGTGAGTTCTCGTGAGGTTGGTGCTGCGCAAACCTTCCCTGAAGAGCGATTGGATTCGGTCGTGTGCGGCGATGCACGGACGCTACCGCTTCCCGACAACTGCGTTCATTTGGTCGTCACCTCTCCCCCGTACAACGCTTCAAAGGAATACGACGATGACCTCTCGCTCAAGGAATACCTCACCCTGCTCCACGAGGTCTTTGCAGAATGCTACCGTGTGTTGACTCCCGGTGGGCGGATGGTGGTCAACGTCGCCAACCTGGGTCGCAAGCCGTACATCCCGTTGTCGTCCCACATCAACCTCATCATGGCTGACATTGGGTTCTTGATGCGAGGGGAGATCGTTTGGGATAAATCCGCGAGCGCCGGTTCGTCGTGCGCTTGGGGGTCCTTCCAATCGGCGTCCAACCCCTGCCTGCGAGACGTTCACGAGTATTTGCTCGTGTTTTCCAAAGGCGACTACAAACTGCCCCGTAGCAAAAAAGAACGGGAATCGGGGCGCCTGGACACGATTCCACGGGACGATTTCATTCAGCACACGAAGTCCATCTGGTCGTTTGCCACTGAACGAGCGTCTCGCGTCAATCACCCGGCGCCTTTCCCGGTGGAATTGCCCAAACGGTGCATTGAGATGTACACCTTTGCCGGCGACGTCGTCCTCGACCCCTTCAACGGCTCGGGCACCACTTGCGTGGCGGCCAAATTGCACGGACGGCATTACGTTGGCGTGGACCTTTCACCCGAGTATTGCGCCATCGCCGAGGAACGCTTGGCCGCCACCCCTCAAGGGCAACTTGAGACGATGCGCACGTGAGGGCACTTGCCGCCGAACGGGTTTTGAACGGTTGCCCGTCACCGATGAACATGACCGAGTGGGCACCCACCGACCTCGTCGGCCCCGAAGGGGAGGACTGGCGCGTGCCGGTGTCCGAGTTGGAGGCACGTCAGCAACGTCTGGGCGAACTTTTGGCCGAAGCTAACCTTCCCGGTGCACTCATCCAACACCCCGTTGACCTCTACTACTACGCCGGCGGCCGTCAAGACGGGACGCTGTTCGTTCCCGCCAAGGGTGCGGGTGGCAGCGTTGAAGCGGGCGGCGACGGCCCCGTAGCGTTTGTTCGTCGCTCGCTCAAGCGAGCCGTTTGGGAAGCCGGTGGTGACGATGCCCCGCACCTCATCGAGGCGTTTCCCCGACTCTCCACCTTCGCCGAGCATCTCCAGAGCAAGGGCGTGACCGACGCTCCAGCCCTGCAATTCGGTGAAGCCCCGGCCTCGTTCACCGCTCGGTTCGCTGCTGCTCTTTCCTCGTTGGGCGAGACGGGCGACGCCACGGGCGTCGTCCACCGTCAGCGCGAAGTCAAATCCGCCTGGGAACTTGAACAAATGGACACCGGGGCTTCCATCCAAATCCGGATGTTCGAGGCGGTCCAAGCCGTTGGCGGTGAGGGCGTGAGTGAATTGGACATGGTGGCGGCGGCGGAAGCCGTCAGTCGAAGCGAAGGCTTTGGTGGAACGGTGCAGATGCGTCGCTACCCGCTTCAGTGCGACCGAGGCGTCATCGTGGCGGGTCGTGCCGGTGGGATTCCATCGTTCTTTGACTCGGCCATCGGCGGCACCGGTCCCCATCCACTCAGTGGCATGGGTTCGGGTTTTTCCAAGGTCAAAGCGGGTGAACCCGTGCTGGTCGACCTTGTTCATGCCCATCGAGGCTACATGGTCGACACCACCCGCATGTTCGTGGCCGGTCGTCTGAGCGATGCTTGGCAAGAACGCCTCGATGACATGCTGACCATCAAAGAAGAGGTGGTGGACGTGCTCGACCAAGGGTTGCACTGCAGCCAAGCTTGGGAGTCCGGTTTTGCATTGGCCAAGGAACTGGGTTACGAGGACCACCTGATGGGAACCAAACCCGACCAAAGTCGCTTCCTGGGCCACTCCATCGGTTTGCAACTTGACGAGTCGCCGGTGGTGGCAAAGGGCTTTGACCGCCCGCTCCCGGTGGGCGGGACGATGGCCATTGAGCCGAAGGTGGTCTACGGCGAAGGCAGCGTGGGCACCGAAGACACGTGGGTTCGAGACGAGGACGGCATGCGACCGATCACGGCCGACGGCGCCTTGCCTTGGGTGATGGAGTGGGATGCATGACACAGGATGTTCAAGGCGAAGACGTGTGCGAGAAGACTTCGGGGTGGACCCACGAGGACGTGGGCAAACGCATTCCAAAACGGGAGACCCCCAACGGGACCTACTTCAACGAACTCATCGTCAACGTCTTCTGTTCCATGTGCGGTGCCGAATTTGTTGGGCCATCCCGTGAAGCGGGCGGCTTTTTGGGCGGACACGAATGCCTCCATGCTTGGGAGTTCAACCAAGTCTTGGGTCGGGACGACGGTCTGACCGAGTGAGCCATGACCGCCCACCACATCATTCAAGGGCGGCAGGAGGTCAACGGGGCGCATGGTCGCCAAGCCCTATTCCACCAGTCACATCGCAGCGGTGGCCGCCCACTACACCACCATGCGTCTTTCCGGTGACGTGAAGGAGCGGCTCGTGACCTTGTTGTGCGAGGAACTTGACCGATTGGTGCCTCAGATGGAATCGCAAACGCTGTCTCAAGACCCTGAACGCAAGACCCTTGACGACCCGCAGCGCAGTCGGTTGAACTACAACCGGACCCGAGAATTGATGATCGACCGCATTCAACACGTGGAATCCGTCGGCTCCGCCGCCGTTCAGGCGGGCATTGACCATCTCGAACAGCATTTGGCCCAATTGCTTCGTCACGCCGCCGAAGCCGCCGAACGCGACCGTGTCGCCACCATCAAACCCCGCCATCTGGACCGGGCCGTGCTCAACACCCAACCCAACGATGACAATGATGGCGGGGACGATGCTGGCGAGGTGAGCGCTGCCGAGGAATTTGTGGCGAGTCAGGCGGGGGGGTTGTTGACTCCCACGGCCTTGTTGTCCATGGCCAAAAGCATCGCCGGTATGGGCGTCACGCGGGAAGCGTTGGACGAGTTGCTCGACCTCTATGCTGAGGTGCTGGAAGACCTTGAGGAAGACATCCGTAGCCATGCCCAATTGGGCAGCAACCCGATGCATTTCATCGAGTCCATCAACGCCATGAAAGGGATGATGACGCTCGGTTGGATGCGTTCTCGCCTCAATCGGGCAGCGGACCATGCCAAAGGTCGTGACGCCAAGGTCATCGAGCTCCAAGACGTCATCAACAGCCAATCCTACGCTTAGGTGAGCCTCATGCTGCTGACGCCGCTTGACGACATTGAACGGTCGTTGGGTACTGAACGCCCCGCTCTTCTCGTCCTCGGTCGCCCTTCGTGCGATGATTGCGTGGCGTGGTACGCCGCCTTGTCCGCTTGGCAATCCCCTCGTCCGCTCGACATCCACACGCTGGACTTGACCACGCCGGAAGGCACGGCCTTCAAAGCGGCGAATGCTTGGACCGAGCACATCGACTTCATTCCGTTCAACGTGCTCTTCGTAAACGGGGAACCGGTTGAACACTGGACGGGAGAACGTCTGGAACGGCTCGAGCAGCGGTTGGAAGCGTTGGAGGATTGAACGTGGCGCTGACCTCCATTCTGATCTCGGCGGTCCTCGCCGGCGTGGTGGCCACGGCGGTGACGGTGGCCATCGAAAAGTGGGGCGGCCTCATCGGCGGGCTGCTCGGCACGGCCCCGTCCACCATCGTTCCCGCCGGCATTGGGATGTACCTGGCGGGAGGCGAGGAAGCGCTCGTCTCGAGCATGTCGGTGGTTCCGCTAGGGATGTTGCTCAACGCCTTGTTCCTTGGCGCCTGGCTGGTGTTGCCGCGTTGGTTCGAAACGTCCTCTCGCCCGCTGTTGTTCACCACCGTCTCAGCGCTTGGGCTATGGGTGGCGATGGGCTTGACGATGCTTTGGACGGTGGAGAACGTGCTTAACGCTCGCCTCTCCGAGCAACGTCTCGCCGTGGTCGGCTTCGCCCTCCTCTTCGTGGTCGTGGCGCTGTTCAACGCTCGCCCTCAACCCGCCCCTAAGGGCACCAAATCGGTCTCCAAACAGGTGCTGCTCGCACGCGGGATGATGGCCGCGCTGGCCATCGGTGTCGCCGTTTGGTTGTCGGGACTTGGCAAGCCCTTGCTCGCTGGGCTGGCCAGCGTGTTCCCAGCGATTTTCCTCACGAGCATGGTGGCGCTGTGGTTGGCCCAAGGCCCCACCGTCCCCCGCGGTGCAGCGGGTCCGATGATGTTGGGCGGCGCCAGCGTGGCGGTTTACGCCAACGTCGCCATGTGGTCGCTGCCCGCCTTTGGTGTCCTGCTCGGTTCCCTCATCGCTTGGTTGGTAGCGGTGGTGGGCTGGTCGTTGCCGGCTTTTGCCGTGCTTCGAAGGGTGCACGCACGTGCCCAACCGGTTGCATGAGGGGCGAAGGCTGGGCTTTCCTCGGTGCGTCCAAGACCCCGGTCGCCCGCGTCCCCGTTGGTTCAACCGTTCATCGGTTGATGGCGCGGGTCCATCTTGGAGCAGCGGGAATGTCCACCACCTCAAGGTGGACGAAGGTCACGCCTTTGATTTCCCCCATCCGCTTTCGCAACTCGTCAAGATCCAACAAGCAGCACGGGCAGTGAGGGCGAGGAGGTCGAACGGTGAGGTTGACTTCACCGTCTTCGGCGATGTCCACGCGCTGAACGATGTCGAGTTCGGGGTACGGGCGAACATCGTGGGGGTCTTTCCACGAGGCGAGCAATCGGGCAACGCGTCGTTGAAGCGCAACGTGCTTTCGGCCGCCCATGGTGAGCCCTCATCGTTCGTCGTTCACCAAGGCTTCGGCTTCGTCCAGGTTCAATTCGGCCAGTCGCCCTTCCACTTCGCTCAGTTCGCTTTGGCAACGCTTGAGCAGGGCCGTGCCCTCTTCAAACATGGCCAACGTTTCGTCGAGGTTTTTTCCACCTCGCTCCAGTTGGCTCACCAGTTCTTCCAGGCGTCGTAGGGCTTCGTCGTAGGTCATTTCTTCGGTCATGCGGGGTCCTCCTTTGGTTCAATGGTGTGAATGTCGGCGTGAGCGCTTCCGTCAGCGAACTGAAGGCTGATGGTTTGCCCTTCGCTGAGCCCAGCGATGTTGGACACCACGCGTCCTTCGTGGTCCTGGGCCATGGCGTAGCCGCGTTCCAACACCCGTTTGGGGTGGGCGGCGGTCAGCGTGGCTTGGAGGCGAGCGAGCCGCTGATGTTCCTGCGCCATGCGCGCCTCAAGACTTCGGTGGAGGCGATGATTCAGCCGTCCAAGGTCTTCCTTGGCACGGAACAACCCCTTTGACGGGGCGTGTTTGAGGCGGTTGGTCAGCAACGAGAGATGTTGGCGCCATTCGGTTACCCGACGCCTGACGGCGGCGGATAGGCGTCCATCGAGTTCGTCAAACCACTGCTCCACCTCGTGGCGAACCGGCACCAACCGTTCAATCGCGTTTGAGGGCGTGGAGGCGCGAACGTCCGCCACCAAGTCCGAGACGAGGTGGTCTTGTTCGTGGCCGACGGCTGAAATGACCGGGACGTTGCTGGCGAGGATGGCTCTGGCCACCGGTTCAAGGTTGAACGCCCAGAGGTCTTCGGGGGAGCCACCGCCTCGCCCCACGATGACCACATCCACCGGCGGTAGGCCAAGGCGTTGGGCGATGTCGGGTTGGGCAAGTTGTCGCGTCACGGCCAACCCGCGAACGATTTGCTGGGCAGCGTGCTCGCCTTGAACGAGTACTTCGATGACGGTGGTTCGCATTTCGGGCCAACGGTCGGCCATCAACCGTTTCATGTCGGAGAGGGCAGCCGAATCCGCCCCGGTCACGATGGCCACGTGCTTGGGCAAGGTGGGCAGGGGGCGCGAGGGGAGGTCAAGTGCTCCTTCCGCCCGCAGCGTCTCGATGAGTTGTCGCTTGGCTTCCTCCATCGCGCCCAGCGTTTGCACCGGTTGGATGCGGGCGACGACGATTTGCAACCGCCCCCGCTTCGGCCAAAGGTCGACGCTGCCGATGATGACGACTTCGCTGCCCACAGCGATGCGAGGGTCAACCGAGAGCCGGGCGTTGCGCCAAATCACGCAGTCCATTTGCCCATCATCGTCCCTGAGCGTGAAGTAGACGTTACCGTTGTGAACGTTCCACGACGAGACCTCGCCCTGAAGGGCTTGATGCTGAAACAACGGGTCGCTCTTCACCGTTTGCTGAACCAAACGGGCGAATTGACCGATGGGCAACGGGCCGGTCGTCGTTTCGTGACCCGCTGACATGTTCACCTAACGGCCGTCAAGGGTTCTTGAAGCATCGGGCAAGACGGTTTCGCCGTCACAATCGAGGCGGGTTGAGCCAGCCTTTGCGCCAGAAGTACGCCATCATGACCACGGCAAACAGCCCCATGAATCCCATGATGCCCCAAAACCCACCAAACATCTCTTGGGGCAGGTCGTCGTTGTTCATGCCAAAGATACCGGCGATAAGGGTCAACGGGAGCATGATGGCCCCGACCATGGTGAGCGTGGTCATGACTTCGGTGAGTTTGGCGTTGGACTCGGACAACTGCATGCTCATGTTGCTCAAATAGGAATCACGGGTGGAGGCGGCGCCCGCTGAGTAGTTGGACACGCGCTTGACCATGGCGGTCGTGAGTTGGTGAAGGTCGGTGAAGTAGCGTTTGACGTTCGTGCTGATCAGGCGTTCACCGGGTTGCAGCGAGCGCATGGTGATGGTGTTGAGGGATTCGATGGATTTGTTGGCCTCCCGAAGGTCACCTTTCAGACCGTGCAGGCTCTCGAGGAGGTTGTCGTATTTTTTGCTCGGGTCAAAGACCTGGTACTCGAGGTCGTCCAGCGTACCTGAAAAACGACCCAGGATGGGGGTCCAATCGTCAGCGATGGCGTCAAGAAGTTCGTACAACAAGTAATCAACACCGAGCGACAAATCTTCCTCATCGCTCTGAAGGAACCGTCGTCCGAACGTGGTGAAGGCCGGTATGGGGTGGTGGCGGACGGTGATGAGCAGGTCGCCCTTCACGATGGCGTGAACGAATTCGGTGTCCAATCGAGCTTGGTTGTTGCGGGCCCGAACCGCAAAGAATCGATGGTCCTCAAATCGCAACGAGGCGGTGGCGGCTTCGCCGAAAATGTCCTCCACGACCAGTTCGTCAACGGCCACGGTCTCGGCGAGGAAGGTTTTGACCTCGCCGCTGGCCTCGGCGATGTCCAACCACGCCAAGCCCTGGTCTTGGACCGCTTCCAGCGCCTGCGTGAGCGACAGGTCGGCGGTGTCCATTCGACCTTGGGCCGTGCTGTACAAACGAAACTCGGCCATGGCCGGCGCTGGGCCTTCTTCTTCTAATGGTTTCACTCCGTCGGCGGGCCGTTTCCATCGGCTTTGGCGGCTTGCTTGCGCATCAGGCGTTCGTGGGCTTGACGGGCTTCCACCTCCTTCAATTTGTGTTGGATTTTCCGCTTCAAAAAGACGACCACGACGGCGATGGCCACCACATCAATGACGAGAATGAGCCAATCGGAAATCGTCCACGACCCCACCACAGCAGCACCTCAAATCGGTGGGCGAATGTCGATGTCAACGTCCCCCCGGGGCTTGCCGATGCAACCCAAACGAGCGCCTTCCTCCACCAGAAAATCGTCGAGACCCGGAGGCAATTCCTCGGGCAGCGGGACTTCACCCAGAATGAGGCTTACCATGCAGGTGCCGCAGGTGCCCGACGTGCAGTTCGTGGGCAAGGTGATGCCGCAGGCTTCGGCGTGTTCAACGATGGTTTGACCCGGGTTGACGGCGATTTGGCCGAGCAGGTGAGGCCCTTTGAGAAAACGGATGACGGGGGAAGGGGGAGAACTCGTCGGGGGCTTCTCGTCAAGGGTCAGGCCGGCCGGACTTGCGGACATGAGCAGCCCTCATCGTCCCTTTTCTCGCGTCCATCGGCCCGTTTGCTTGTTGAAGTAGAGGCCGGCTTTCTTCATCCACTTGTTGAACTTGGTCGCCCCGGCACCGGTGCGCAGAATGAAGTCTTCACGGTCCTCTTGGGCCTGGATGTAATCCTTCGCGGCAAGCGTTTGGTCAATCCAGTCGTTGATGTCCATCAAGCCGCCGGCAACGACGCTCTCTTCGACCGCACGGGTCATTTCGTCAGCGTTTGCGCCGGTCTGCTCCAAATCCTTCCGGATGAGGTCGCTCACGGAGGAGTAGTCCATGGAAGCGGGCTTGGGTGGCACGGGGTTGCGGGGCGCCTTGTCCGGGTCGATGCTGATGCGTCCGCTCCCCTCAAGGATGGCTTCCACCCGGTCGGTCAACGCCGGGGTGAAACTCGTTTCGCATTCCCAGCAGATGAAGGCCCACGCCTCGGGTTGGTCCAGGTCACGGGACTGACGGGGGTCCAATTCATCGCCGCACTCGGGGCAGGCGTGGAAGATGAGTCCGGGGACGTGTTGGCGACGGAAGTCGACGATGTCTTGGGGCGTGCCTTCCAGTTCCAACATCTCGTGGTCGCGAGCGGCTTCAAGGCCGCGGGTCTCCAGTTGGTCACGAATTTTGACCTTCTGGTCGTCCTTTCCTTCGTCGTTGAGGCTGTTTTCGAGTTTGACGATGAGTTCAACGGTCTTGCCCAACCGGTTCATGATGAGCTTCTGGGCTCGGAACGCTTCGACCTTGGCGATTTTGAGGCGCTCTTTTTGTTCGGCCAGCTCGGTGAGGACGTCCTTCTGCTTGCGCTGGAACTTCATTTCCTCAATGCGAGATTCTTGCTTGCGCTCGGGCGCCAACACCTTGGACAGGAAGCGCTCTTTGCCGTGGGATTGCGGGCCAGCGGTGATGATCTCAATCACGCCTTGAGCGATTTCTTCCTTGAGCCCGTAGTTCTCAACGAGCATGGTCTTGTCGATTTTCTTGAGGTCACCGATTTTGAGACCGGCGTCGGCGAGTTGGTTGGCCGTGGTATCGTCGATACCTCGGCGAAGCAGTGCAAGATAGGTGTCCTTCTTTGCCATCCCATTCCCCCCGACAAGTTGAGGCGAGCCGACACTCCTAAGAAAAGTCTCTCCCCAAAGCGTTCAATCCGACGAGGCGTTTTGAAGGTTCACGCCTCTTCTTCGCAGGAGGCGAAATCCACGCCCAACTCAGCCCACTCCTCCAGTTCGAACGTTTCGGGTCGCCGCTCCAAACGAGGGTCGTTTTGCAGAGCGTTGTAAGCGCGCATCCAGCGGGAAGCGTGCCACCCGGGGACGCGTGCGATGCGCCGTGGAGGGCTGCGCAAGGTGCGTTTGATCTTCTTCCGTCGGCTGGCAAAGGCCGCTTGAATCATCATCACCAGCAAGCGTCGGTCGCAGGGCCAATCCTCGTCGTGCGGGGTCATGCGCAACAACCGAGAGTATACGCGAGGCATGGGCGAGAACACGTGGGGCGGGACCCGTTCCCCCATCTCCACATCAAAATCCAAGGCGACCACCATGCCCAGTGAACCGACGTCGCTTTCGTATTCCATCACGACCCGTTCTGCGAATTCCTCCTGCACCAGCAGGACGATGTCCTCCAGAGGGAGGGTCTTGGGGTTGCGGTGGTGGCGGGTGATGACGTCGATGAGGGGCGAGGAAATCTGGTAGGGAATGTTCGCCACGATGCGGGTGATGTCCTCGGGCCAAGCGACGTGAAGGGCGTCACCTTCGATGAGCGTCAAGCGCCCGTCGGCGAACGCTTCGGCAAATTCGGTTCGCAGATGAGCACACGCCCCACGGTCCAGTTCAACGGCGGTGACCTTGCAACCGGACGCCAACAACACTTCGGTCAGGACGCCCGGACCCGGGCCCACCTCGAGCACGTGGTCCTCCACGTCCACCTCCGCCCACGCCACGGTGCGTTCGAGCACCTCGTCGTTGACGAGAAAGTGCTGTCCGAGGCTCTTGTTCGCCGGTTGGAGGGAGCGCAACGCATCGACCAATCGGCGAGCGCCCTTCATGCGGTCACCGGAAGCAGGAAATCGATCAGGCGAGGTTGAAGGTTGGCGTCTTGAATTTCTTCAACAAAACGCATGGCCAAGAGTTCAGCGCCCTTGATTTTGGCGAGGGCGTTGAGTTCGGCCATGGAAGCGAACACGCCCACGTCTTCACGAGCCTTGACCATGTTGCGAGCCTTCACTGGGCCGACGTCGGGCAACAACTCAAAGGAGTGTTGTTTCAACGAAATTGGGCCGGCCTTGTTGTAAAATTCGTCCACAAAATACTGGCCGTGCTCCTCAATGAATTGCTCGATCATCACGGGCAAATCGTGACGAGCCATGTTGGACATTTTGTCGAAATGGGCCATGCCCAAAATCGCCTTCACCTCTTGGCGGCGTGCGGCGTCCGTGCCGATGTAGAGGCGGTGGTTGAGGGGAAGCATCTCCTTGCTCTTGACGTTCAGGCGGCAGCACTTCATGCCCTTCTCGGTGAGGGCGGTGACGACGCCGGAAGTGGTGTCGTGCTCAAAGACGCGGGCCCAGTTTTCACCCTTGAGTTGCTCAGGACGCTCTCGGCGAGGCTGGTCTCGGCGACCGCCTTGGGGTCGGCCCCGACCGGCTTGGCCACGTCCTCCGCGGCCCTGCCCTCGTCCTCCTTGCGGCCGACCGGAGGGCGCTTGTTCGCCCGTTCGATTTTGCCGTGGTTGGTTCGGGTCGGGTTTGGGTTTGGGCTTGGGCACTTCGGTGCGGCCCATGGGAGGGGGGTTCATTCTGAACTTGGACGGGTCGAGCCCTTCCTTCTTACGAGGTCCGCTTGGAGCCTTGATGGAGCGCCTTCGCCGTTCTGTCATGCTTCATCACCGTGGGTGGGTGCGGAAAACCGCATCAGATGACTTGACGCACGATGTCAAGCACAGCGGTGATTTCGCTGTCCTCGATCTTGATGCGCTTGGAGCCAAACACGGCACGAACATCCTCGGGTGTGGCGGGCATCAATTCGGCCAGCTTGGCGGCGAGGTCGGGGTGCTTGGCGCAGGTCTCAACGTCCAAGAGTTTGGTGCGGAGTTCTTCGAACACGGCGGGGTCGGTCTTGATACCGTTGCGAGCCTCGCTGGCGGCCCATTCAGCGTGCTGGAGGGCCCACTTCTGCTCGTACTTCAGGGAGCCTCGACGGTCTTGAGCGTCGTACAGCATCTCGCGAACGGTGGCAAAGTCCAGGAATCTCTCTTCTTCGGTCATGGTGAATCCCTCATTCAAGTGGGCGGAGGTGCTCGGGGCGAGCGATCACGGTCTTCTGCATGTTACCGTCTTTAACCGCAACGATCCAAGCGACGCCTTGGCGCTTCTGGATGAAACCCGTTCGGCCGTGGAAGCGGCGGTGAGGCATACCGCCCTGCTGCCCACCGTCAAGGACGATGGCCACGCGGTCGCCTTCTTCGTACTCGTGCATGACGCGGCGGATGTTCAAACGGCTTCGTTCGGTCTTCCGTCGTCGCAAAATGCTTCGGGTGCCCATTCGCTGACCCTTTGAGCGCTTCATTTGGTTCGCCTCCTTTTTCCCCAATTCAGCGCAAGCGCCTCTTCGGAGCAACTTGCCGACTGACCATCCCCATATAAGCACCGCGACGATGACTCACCGCCCTTTCAGGGCGTCAATCGGCGTGGATGTCACCCACGTCCAGCCAGAGCACGTTGCACTTGGCTTTGATGAGCGCCGCCACGCAGGGTTGGGTGCGGCCGTTGTCGCCGTGCACCGTTTCTTTGACGTAGGTTCCCGATTCGCAACGCAAGGTAAACTCAATTTCACGCTCACCGTTTTCGTTGACTTCGATAAAGGGCGTGTGGGCTTCAAACACGGTTCGCTTTCGGATGAGATCGGAGCGACGATGCGCCACCCGGTCGGGCGTGCGCTGGGCCAACTTGATGCCGTTCAAGCCCTCGATGACCTTGAGGATGGTCTCGTCGTCGGGCAGGTCCAACATCGCCGGAGCAGGGGGCAAGGCTTCCACGATGCGTTGAATCAATTCGTCCTTCGTCCCCGTCTTGGCAAGCCCGTGGGTCTCGCAAAGCGCCACCAATTCGGGTTTCTTCATGCTCTTGAGTTCCGCTTCGCTGGGACCGGCGGCGGGCACGTCGATGGGCGTGGCCAGCGGCTTGGTTCGGTCCTCATCCTTATCGCCGCGACGCTGTCGCCGTCGCTTCTTGCTGCGTTCCTGCACGTCTTCCTTCGTCATGTCCACCGGGGCGGTGAGCACGGCGTATTCGGCTTCGTTCATCGGCTCGATGGTGAAACGAATGGTGTAGGATTTCTCGGCCGGCGTGTCCTTGATGCGCACCACTTCGCTTCGGCTTGAGGGGCGAATGGACGACACCTCCACCGAGCCGTTGGCGGCTTCGTTGATGATGTCCGCTAACTTCTCAGCGTTGAACGCCCGCTTTTTCGGCTCCTTGATTTCCAACACGAAGGGACGACCTCGACCCAGACACCGGACGTCGATGTCCTCACGACCCATGCCGTGGAAGGCGTGTTCGGTCCCCTCAAAGATCTCCAGCATCGGGTTGCCAACCAGGTCTTGGACGCTGCGTTTGTATTGCAGCCCCGTTTGGTCGCAGCGCTCGCACCCGCGTCCTTTGCAGGCTCGGCACGGCCAGCGGGTCTGGGGGATGCCTCGCTCCAATTTTCGGTAGCGTCCGTACACGTAGACCGCTCGCACGTCCAATTCAACGGTGAGCGTCAACACGTCGATGAGCGCCAGAATATCGGGCTTGTCGTTGACCAAGGTGACCCCTTCCAAGCGGTCCTTGAGCCGGGCTCCAATCTGGTCGACGAGGGCCGCTTTCAGGGGTTCAGAACCGCCAGCGCCCAAGCGCTTTCGAAGGTCTTCCTCCGTTTCCGTTTGGTCCTTGGGGAATCGAGCGCCCAACTGGAGTCGGTTGAGGTCGTAGGGTCCAACGGCCTCGTGAATGATGTCGGCCAACAGGTCCACTTCTTCGAACAAGTTTTCACAAAACGGGCACAGGGGGGCTGTTTCTCGAGCGTTGGCCAGGTGCTGGTCTTGCTCAACCACGTTGGCCCGAACACCAGCCCCGGCGTCTTCGAAGGATTGGCCGTAGATACGCTTGCCACCGACGCGACCCAAACAGGCGTCGCAGGTGCCCTCGCGAACCAGATGTTTGTGACCGGCAGCGGAGGGGGCGCGAGGAATTTCCTCGACGTGGGTGCCCAACTGCATGGCGACTTCCGCCGCATGGGCTTCGTCCTCTTCAACGGGCTCAACGTCGTCCCAGAGGGAATAATCCGTCTCGCCGAAACTGGCGGTGGCGTATTTCATCCAGTCGTCGTCTTCGTCCTCGTCGTCAGGTCGCTTCGCCTCGTTTTCGGTCATCGTCCTCACCACTCTCCTGGGGCCAACCCCGGGGACAGCAACCCTTCCGCTGACGCAACCCTTGATGAAGCCACCGATGCGAAAACGCCGCTCACTTTTGGTCGAGCAGGGTCATCACCCCGGCGGCGATGCCGGCAAGGCCGCCCAGCACCGTCATCCACACGCCCATGCCGGCGCTGGTGTCGAGTTCCGTATCGGGCAACAAGACCCACCACACGAGCACGGCGAGCAGCATCAGGGCACCGGCGGCGATGGCCGTCCAGTGGCCGTGCTTCTCAAGGTTGGCGGGCTGGGCGCGACCGGTTGCCCCGGCGCCCAACATCACGGCACCCAGCAGGCCGGCGAGCGAGCCGACCCACAGCACCATGCCGCCGGTAGAGCCGGCTGCAGGCGTTTCAAGGCAGGTGTCTCTTGCGTCAGCGAGTTCGTTGAGGGCGGTGGCATTCCCCATAGCGAAAGCGGAGGCGAAACTGTAGGTGTTGTCGCAGTAATCCTCTCCGGCGCCAACGATGACGTCATCAATGTCATCAGCGGTGTTGTTTTCTGCGGCTGCCGCTTCCATGTCCTCGGCCAACAACCCATAGGCAAAGAACTTGCATTGGTCAATGGCTGCATCTTGCGACAGGTTTCGTTCAGGGTCGGCTTCGGCCATGGAACAGTCCACGCGCACGCTGGTCAGCCCGAACGTTTGCCCTTCGCCTCCGTCTTCGTTGTTGACGATCCACGAATGACTGAACTGGCCGATGATGGACAGCAGCAGCGCGACCACGATGCACCCCACCGCAGCCAACACCATGGTTGAGGGCCCGCTGGTGGGCACGGGGACGCCCATCGGAGCGTAGGCGCTGGGCGCGGCCACGGGTGCGCCCACCGCTGGGCTGGCGCTCATCATCGGTGCGGGGGCCGCTTGAATCGGCGCTTGGGCCGCCGGTTGAACGGCGGGAACGGGTTGTTGGGACATCGGCGTGGGCGC
>JALRLR010000109.1 GCA_023254355.1 Candidatus Poseidonia sp. | reverse complement strand
TTCTTCCCACATGCGAGCGGTGGAGGCTCGTATTTCCGCCATCTGCCCCATGCGGCGACGCTTGATGCGTTCCCGGATGGCTTCGTGACGTTCCCGTCGTTCGCTCACGGTGAGTTCAATGTCGGCGTCTTCGACCGATTCAGGACTGACATCCACGACGTATTCGTCGGCGATGTGCACGTCTTCAAGCTCCACCTCAACCTCAACGATGTCGTCCGTTTCTTGGGCCGCCAACGCTTCGGCTTGAGCCGATTGGGCAGCCGCTATTTTGGCCAACTTTCGCTCACGAAGGGTCGCTCCATCAAGCGATTCAGCTTTGACCGGGGGCGGAACATCGTCCTCCTCCTCATCATCAAGCGCTTCGGGCTGAGCTTCGTCAGTCGTCGCAGCGGGGGCGGGTGCCCGAGGACGGGGCTGGCGAGCGGTCGGAGCAGCAGGAGCCATGTTGACCCAAAGAAACGCCAAGACCGCCATCAACCCAACAAAGCCCCATTTGGCTTCCTCGGTCAACGAACCGACGGTGAGCAAATAGAACCCGAGGACGCTGAGAAACAGCAAACCAACGGCGGTCCTCGCAAATCCCATGGCCCTCGCCCCTTCCAATCCTTGATGCTTTATGACGGTGATGGCAGGTGATGATTCAGCCACTCACGAGCGGTCAGGAAGTTGTCGCAACAAATCCTCGAGGGCTCGCCGCCGATGACTGAAACGGTGCTTGATGGTCAACTTAACCGCCCCAAAGGTCTGCCCGTGGGTGCTGACCTCTCCCAACACATCGGGCGGCAACGCTTCGCCGTCAGCGTCCAAATCAGCGGGAATGAAAATTGGATCAAAGCCAAACCCGCCCTCACCTTGCAGCTCGGTGGCAATGGAACCGGGGCACACGCCATGGCCAACCACCGTACGTTCACCGTTCCACAAGGCGGCCACCGCCTCAAATCTCGCCGAACGCAGGCGCTTGCTTTGAACCGGGTCTTCGCTGGTGAGGTGGGACAACAACCGAAGCACGCCCACGGTCCCAATCGTGTTCAAGGCATGGGCCGAAAAGACGCCGGGGAAGCCGTTCAAGGCATCAACGAACAGGCCGGCATCCTCAACCATCATCATCGAAGTGGGCGAGGGAAGGTGAGCCATCGCCTGATCCAATTTTGCTTGAGCGACCGTTTCCAAATCGGCGGCTTGCGGTTCAACAATGGCGGCGTTCTCCACCCTGAGTTGTCGGACCTCGTAGCCCAAGGGGGCGAAGTGATGGCTTGCCTCCTCCACCTTTCCAGCGTTTCCGGTCAAAAACCAAACCACGTTCTCCATGACCAAACCAGAAGGCGTGGGTCTATGACCATGCCCCCCGAGAAAACGGCTGGAGCACGGAATGCACGCGTAGGTTCAAAGCCCGACCCTTCGCTGCGAAGGACATGTTGTCAAACTGGGTCTTGGTGGGTTTGGGAGGGGCTTGCGGCGCCGTCTTGCGATACGCCGTGAGCGTGTCGCTGCCCTCCGAAGGGTTCCCGTGGGCAACCTTGACGGTCAATTTGGTGGGCTCCTTGATGTTGGGGGCCCTCACCGCTCTGGTTGCGACCCAAGCGATGAGCGAACAGCACGCGCTTTTGTTGGGCATCGGGGTGTTGGGGTCCTTCACCACGTTGTCCACGTTCTCGGTCGAGGCCGTCACGATGGCGAACGAAGCCAAATGGGCTTCCCTCGGTGTGTATGTGGTGGTGACCGGCGTGCTTGCGCCGTTGCTGGCGTTGGTGGGATGGAAAGGCGCCGAAGCGTTGGCTTGACTTACTTCAAGATGGCCAGCATGCGGTTCAACGCCAGGAGGGAGCCTTCCTGGACCGATGGAGGCACCACGATTTGGTTGGGCACTTCGCCGTCCACCAGGCGCTCCAAGACGTCCATCAAATACGCTGGGTGAATCATGTACATGGTGGAACACGGGCAAATTTCCTCGTCCAAGCACTCGATGTGCTTGTCAGGATGTTCCTGAGCCAAGCGAGCGACCATGTTGATTTCGGTGCCAATGGCCACCTCGGCCCCCGCAGGCAATTGCTCAACGTATTGACGAATGAATTGGGTCGAACCGTAGGCATCGGCTCGTTCAACCGTTGCCTTCGGGCATTCAGGATGGACGACGACCACACCATCGGGATGGGCTGAACGGAAATCCTCGATCTGCTGAGGCGTGAAACGCTTGTGGACCGAACAAAAACCGTGCCACAAGACGATGCGAGCTCCCTTGAGTTCCCCCATGGCACCGATGCCTGGCGTCCATGTTGGCATCTTGTCCTCCGTGATGCCCATGGCAAGACCGGTGTTTCGTCCGAGGTGTTGGTCGGGGAAGAACAGCACGGCTCCGTTCGGCCCGGCGCGGTCAAACGCCCACTGCAGGACACCAACGGCGTTGGAAGATGTGCACACCACGCCGCCGTGGCGGCCGACAAAATCCTTGAGGTCGGCGCTTGAGTTCATGTAGGTCACCGGGACGAGGTAAGCTGCCCCGTCTTCGGCTGGAACGTCCGGATCGTCTCGCGAGATGGGGTCACTCAATCCCGAGGTCTTGAGGATCTCTTCCCAGGCCACCTCGACCTCGCTCAAGGTGGCCATGTCGGCCATCGAGCATCCCGCACGCAGGTTGGGCAAGATGACCGATTGGTCCTCAGAGGTCAAAATATCAGCGGATTCGGCCATGAAATGCACGCCGCAAAACACGATGTACTTGGCAGGCGATTGAGCGGCTTTTTGACTGAGCATGAAGGAATCGCCCAAAAAATCCGCATGCATGACGATGCTGTCTCGTTGATAATGGTGGCCGAGGATCAGCAAATCGTCACCGAGCATGGCTTTGAGTTCTTGAATGCGGTCGGCAATCGCTTGTTCCTCAACGGACAGCGACGTGTCCATGAAGTTCACCGAGCACATGGGGAGGGTCACGCTCATGGGGCTCAAACAACCCACGCCTCAACCCTTTTTGAATGAACGGATGGGACTCAATCTTCAAAAATCAAGGGACGGTCGGCAAGGCATGGTCTTCAAGCCCACCCAACGCCTTCACTTGGGGGCCGAGGCCGAGGTTTGGTTGGGAGAATGGTTCGGCCAACAAGCGGTGCGAAAGCAACGACGACCACGCTCGTGGCGACATCCCGACCTTGACCACCGACTGGGCGTTCGGCGAATGATCAGCGAAGCCCGGCTGCTGGTTCGAACACGCAAGGCTGGGCTATCGGTGCCCGCCGTGTGGGACCTTGATTACGACGGCGGCCAACTCATCATCGAGCACCTCGCAGGAACGCCGCTCATCGATGTGCTCAACCATTCCGAAGCCGACGAAGGCGCCATCAAAGCCACCCTCCAGCGCGTCGGAGCCTGCGTGCGACGACTGCACCGAGAGGCCACCACCCACGGCGACCTCTCGACCAACAACCTGCTCGTTGACGGCGAAACGATTCACCTGATCGACTTCGGCTTGGCCTCCATCGAATACGACGTCGAAAAATTCGGGATTGACCTTCACGTCCTCGATGAAATTCTTGGAGCGTCCCACCCCGATTGGCCCGATGCCATCGATTGGGCGATTGAGGGCTACCTGGCCGAGGAGGAACGCTTGGGTTCCGCACCGGTGTTGCAGGGCGGGGCCGTCCCTTCGGCCTCCGAAGTCATTGCTCGATTGGAAGAGGTCCGAACCCGAGTTCGATATCACGGCTGATAGGACGAACGGCGTTCGCTTTGCCGCTGCCACATGTGCCAGGCAACCACCACGAACGCCAGAAGAACACCCGCCTGAAGGATGAAACTGGAATACGCCCGTAGTTCAGGCTCCCACGTATGCACTTCAATGGTGAGAACATCATCGTCAAGTTGGAAATAGACAAGGTGGTTCTCGAGCACCTGCGGCCCCCATTGGTCCTTGGTGTCGGAGGTGAGGACGTGGGTGGTGTTCGTGGTGAGATTCATGAAGTAGATTTCACGATCCATGTACTTCGTTTGGGGCGAGAGCGGGTTCAGGTGGTCACGCACCGACCA
>JALRLR010000108.1 GCA_023254355.1 Candidatus Poseidonia sp. | reverse complement strand
AATCCAGAGATAAGCCACCATGAGCGATGACATGGTTCGGAACGCGACGATGTCCGCCGGTGAGAACGGGTCGTCCTTGAACCGTCGAATACAGAACGCTGAACCGCGAGTTGAGATTTCATGACCCAACTTCATCACGATACGCGACCCGTCCATCAGCGTCGCATCCAACAACGGGTCCGCCACCGAGATGTGCTTACCGCAACGCTGGGCGAGCTTGATCACGTACGATTCCAGTTCATGGTCGGTTTCCCAAACGCAGGTGGTCTCGACGGACTCAAACTTTCGATGATAGGCGAAAATAGGGACGTTGGTCCCGTCAAGGGAAATGTCCTCAACGTTCACGTCGTTCATCAGCACGTCCATTTTTCCGTAGCCGATGAGGTCGCGTCGCAGGTAGTAGAAAATCTTGGATTTGGATTTCTTGTTAATTTTCATGGAATAGGATTTGATCACCTTGTCCATGGCCGTGCGGACGTACGCCTCGGGATTGGAGTCAATTTCTTCGATGTTCGCCGTGAGCGAACGGATGAAGATGTCCATGATTTCGTCACGTTGTTCTTGCTCTTTTTTCGTCAGCGGGGGCTCAATGATTTGGTAGATGATGTTGAGCGTGGTTTTGTCACGAACGATGCGAGCAAAGGCGTGAGGAGGCATGACAGGGTATTTGTCAAGTTCGTCGTATTGGGCGCGTTGCTGTCCTCGCTGACGTCCGCCGCCACCGCCTTTTTTTCTTGCCATGGTCACCGACACCCCGAATGCAATTCGCTACAACATCTCCCCGACTATAACACTTGGGTGAAAATCACCACCAAAACGGCATGCTGTGGCAAACTTTCAACTCGGCACCAAGCCCTCTCTCAAGGCGCTAAAGTGGCGTTGAGCCAAGCCGAGCAACGGGCCTGAAACGCGAACAAATCGGCTTCGTTGGGCAACACATCATCGGCGTTTTGAATCAAGACGTCAAGCCCCCAGCCCAATTCGCGTTGGTTGCGTGCCTCAAACGCCGAACGGTC
This sequence comes from Candidatus Poseidonia sp., assembly GCA_023254355.1. Taxonomy (GTDB): domain Archaea; phylum Thermoplasmatota; class Poseidoniia; order Poseidoniales; family Poseidoniaceae; genus Poseidonia. The sequence goes on along the minus strand of JALRLR010000108.1, from coordinate 3,151 downwards.
GCCATCCTCAGAACGCCCGCGTTGTTGGATGCGTGCAAAGCGAAGTTCAGCGTCGGCAACGATGGCAACCGTTCGATACTCGTTTCCCCATCGCCCAGCAAACACCGCGTGCTCGGCCGTGCCACGCAAGCCTTCGATGAGCACCAAGGCATGGTCGCGCAAAAGGTCGTCCACCCGGTCGCACAACCGAACAGCGAGCACGTTTTCGCCGTGTTCAGCGCGCAATTGGGCCGCCACCTCGCCAAAAATAGAGGGCGATTCCTCCAAGCCAAGGCGCTGAACCTCGGCTCGAATCATGTCGCCCATGGAGACCACGGGAACGTCAGCATCGGCCAGGATGGCAGCGAATTCGCCTTTCCCCGAGCCGGGCATGCCGCACACCGCCACGACCCGAGTCATGAACGGAAGGCCAACGACGAAGCCTCAAGAAGATACCTGCGCAACGGAGCCAAAGGGTCAGTTTGAGAACTCAGCTCGGCCCCAGCGACGGTCCATCAATTTCCACAGCACGGCGGAAGCAAAAATCAGGCCGATGGAGATGGCGATCATCCCAAGGTATCCTTGCTGCACCATCGTTTCGTCGTACATTTGAGCGGTGGCTGCCAAGCCGTCTTGGCTGGCCCGTTCCCACCAATTTCCGTACAAACCGACGTCCCCTTGCGTGAACGAAAGCAGGAAGAGGGCGAGCAGGGGAAGGACGGTTCCAATCCAAAACCAGACCATGATGGAGGCATCAAAGATGGCTTTGTTGGGTCGAAGGCCCATCAAAAAGGCAGTGAGGGCCACGATGTAAATCGAGTTGGCAAACATCACGATGATGCTGGTGGGCAGGGATGCCCATTCATCCAATCGCCAAGCCATCAAGACGATGAAAATCAGCGAGATCCACGACGTGGCAAGGAAGTACACCACCACCTTGGCCCGAATCAAATCGGGGACTTTCAACGGGAGGCCGTTCATGAAATCGGGCGCATCAAGAATCGTTAACCACGAATAAAAATTGAAACCAAAAAAGCCGAGGAAAGGGGCATAGGAGAGCAAATTGATGGGAATGGGGGCCTCGGCGAAGTCGACCAGCCACGCCATGCCAAGCAACACCAAAAGCGGAATGGCATAGGAAACGGTCATCTTCTTGATGGCCCCTGAACGGAACAAATCAACGAATTCTTTGGCCACAATCAGACGAATTTCCCCCCGTCCCAAAAAGCCCAGTCGACCGTACATGGGTTCCAACAAATCGCCTTGTTCAACCACGCTCACATCGAAATCATCCAGGATCAACAACGAGGCTATCAAACCAATCCCGATGGACAGGACGAGGCCGAGGAGAATCGCCACGCCGCTTTGGCTGGCTTGTGCCGCGAGGCCCCAAAGCAGCAGGTCGGCTGGAAGCACGCTGATACCGACCGAAACCCCGAGAACGACGATCACGACGGGGCCAAACAACGTGAACGGGCGTCCCCGAAGCCAAAGGGAGGAGGCCAAAAACGAGAGCGCGAGACCCTGGCCGAGGGTTGTGGCCATCGCCAACCAGGTCCACGGAAGCGAGGACCACAGGAGCGGCGTTCGTATACCGGCCACGCCATCGAGCAGGATGCCAAGGGCCATGCCACCGATGATGGGGGTAAGGATCAACAAGACGTAGAACAGCATGTCCTTCACGAAATACGTGAAATGAGCCATGGAATTGGGGAGAGGTTGCAACGCTGGGGCCGCCAACAGGTAGTTTTTCGTGGCCGTGCGGCGGACGATGGCGTCCCTGCCCATGAACGCAAAGGTACCCATGCCCAACGAAAACATGAACAGCGGGAGGTGAAGCGCAAATCGGAGCTCCTGCCAGGTGAAGGTCTTGGATTCGATATCGGAGGTTTGAGCGCTCGAGTCCCCCACGAGAAATTGCAGTCCGATGGTGGAAATCGCCGTCACCAAGGTCAACAAGAGCGGGAACAACACCATTTGTCGTTTCTTAGCAAACTCAACGCTCTTGCGTGCTTCTTCGATGAACATCACCTTGAACGTCGCCGAAAACGCCGACCAGCCTCGAAGCGGTTCGTTCAGGGCAACGCCATGAGCACTGGTCCCGAGGCTGACGCTTCCATCGAAGGGTTCGTCCGTCCAGGGACGGGATTCGATGAACGTGCCCGACATGCTCATTCCTCCGAATCGTCCACAACACCTTCATCGCTCAAGCGTTCCACGTCTTCAATCGAACGTCCGACCAGACGAATAAACACGTCTTCCAACGTTTCTTCCTCCGAGCGTTTCAATCCCTTCACCGTGCCCGCTGCCAAGACCTTCCCGTCGTTGATGATGGCCATGCGGTTGCACATGCGTTCAGCCATTTCCAACACGTGAGAGCAGAGGAAAATCGTCCCTCCTTCCGCCACGTGGTCGAGCAACCATTCCCGGCATTTACGCTGGTAGATGGGGTCGAGGTTGGCAAAAGGTTCGTCCAAGAAAAGTAACTTTGGCTTGTGAATGAAAGCGCTCGCCAGCATCACTTTCTGACGCTGCCCTTTGGAGAGGTCCTTGCACATCGTGTCCCGTTTTTCTTGCAAGCCAAACCAATCAAGCCAATGTTCCACCTTGGCATGCATGTCTTCAACCCCTCGAAGTCGGGCGACAAACTCGAGAAATTCCACCGGCGTGAGGAAGGAAGGAGGGGATTCCGATTCGGGGACAATGCCGATGTTCGCTTTGACCTTCTGTGGGTCAGCCACCGCGTCCACACCAAGCACCTCAATGCGGCCTTTGCTCGGGCGCAATTGGCCGGTTAACAATTTGATGAAGGTGGATTTCCCAGCGCCGTTGGGACCAAACACACCGAAAAATTCCCCCGGATGAACCTCCACGTTCAACGGATGGAGGGCGATGAAGTCACCGTATTTCTTGGCCATGTCTTTGGCACTGACCATCGGGGAGGACGAGGCAGTCATGGCCGTTTGAGGGTGGAGCCGGATATGATACCTTGCTTGATGTTCATTGGAGGCTGACGATGACATGAAGAAGAGGGACCGGTTCAGTGCGGCCATGAACGCCCCCCAAAGCGACGTCACCAAAGTGGACCTCCACCCGTTGAGCGAAGATGAATCGATTGGATTCTTTGCCTGCTTGACCATTAATCGGCCTGACAAACTCACCGCTTTGAACG
>JALRLR010000107.1 GCA_023254355.1 Candidatus Poseidonia sp. | reverse complement strand
AGTCAAGCGGGCATGGTGGCGCTTCAGCGAGGCCAATTGGAGGGCCCTCACGGGGCCGTTTCGTGTTTTGAGCGCGGATGGGATGCGGACGAAGAGCACCTGAATCCCATGGCCTACGTGGCCCTTGAACGCGTTCACCGCTTCATGGGCAACGCCGCAGAGGCGGCCCGATGGCAGGAAGCGTTCGAGGACGCCGGGGGCGAGGAGGCGGTCGCACCGGAATGGATCCATGCCGTTGAACAAGCCCTCCACGCCATCAATTCGGGGTTGGAACCCACATCGGTCGCCGAGAACGACTCGGAAGCGGAATAAAATGGTCGTTTTTCGGGGAATTCTTGCACAACCAAAACGAGCCCTTATATGCTTCAACGCCAATCTCATATCATGAAAACCGACCAAACGACGACCGAAGATTGGCCCATGGGAAACATCCTTTGGTTTGCGGTCTTGGTGTGGTTCTCCTCAAGTCTGCTCTCTCAATCGGCCTACATGGCCGTCCATGGGTTGCCCTACGATGCCGTGACCATGCTGCGAACGCTCGGCCCGGTGTATTACGCCGTGGTGGTGCTCGAAACGGCGATGTGGTTGGGCTTGTTGGCCATGGGATGGTTCAAACTTCGACGAGCCCGAGAAACCCGCCGACTCGCGGCCGTGGCATCGGCGTGAACCCGCCGACCCGGATGTGCGAAATCCGTCCAAAAACCACGATTCCTCATGCCGAGGTGCCGATGAGTTGAAAGGGCGTCAAGGAAAGGGGCACTCGTGAGTATTCCTCCAGACCAACCTTCGTTTTCGGGACTTCCCATGGAGCTCGACGAGCTTTCACCGGATGCCTCCCTCCCCTATCCGTTGCCCGATGGTGCGAAGGTCGTGACCATCGAAGAGGCGCGGTCTTCCCTTCCCGAGGCCTGCAACGTGTTGATGGTTCTGCAAGCCATGAGCGATGAGGCGCATGATTTGACCGATGAGTTGGAATTGTTGTTGGACCGTTACCCCATGACGCACCCCCATGTGATGGAAGTCGCCGAACATCTGGGTGAACTCGTCGCCCAATGGCAAGGCCATGTGCAACGGCTGGAGAGCATCGGCGCCCGCATCGTCTCCATGGACCCTGGGCGGTTGGAGTGGTACGGCGTGGTCGACCATCGCATGGCGCTGTTTTCCTGGGCGGTTGGCGAGGAAGACATTGAGTGGTACTACCGGATGGAAGAGGGTTTTCCCTCCCGCAAACCCCTCATAGAAGCATGATGTCGGTGGATTGGGGACGACGCCATGGTTAAGATCAATCGCGTGTACACCGGTGGCGGTGATGGAGGCGAATCCTCGCTGGTTGACGGGTCTCGGCGTTCCAAAGCCGACCTTCGGTTTGATGTTGTGGGGGCTTGCGACGAAGTCAACAGTTGGCTGGGCAACGTGTTGATGGAACTCAATCGACTGCCTGAACACGACGACGGCGGTGAACGAACCCCCGTTCATCGGGTGAGAACCGTGGCCTGCGAGGCGCTGTCGCGCTTGCAAAACGAGTTGTTTGACCTCGGTGCCGAACTGGCCTGCCCACCCGAAAACCTCCCGGCGTACATGACCCTCATCTCCGAAGCCCAAACCGATGTGTTGGTGGAGGAGATGGACGCATGGCTGGTGGACTTGCCCGAGTTGACCAGTTTTATTCTCCCCACCGGTTCGCCGCCGGTTGCCTGCATGCACGTGGCACGGACGGTGGCGCGTCGACTGGAACGCAGCGTGGTTCAACTCGGCGAAACCGAGGGCGAGGGGGCCGTCCGACCCACGGTCTTGGTCTACATCAACCGACTCTCGGATTGGTTGTTTGTCCTTGGTCGATGGGTCAGTCATGTTCTCAACGAGGAAGAAACCTTGTGGGTGCCCCTTGGCAAGCGTCCCGCTGAACGTGGGGTGGCTCACCGAGTGGCCCAAATGCGAACCAACGACGAGGATTTCTCGTCGCTCTGATCAATCGTGTTGTCGCAAACTCATGAAGTGCTGCGCTTGCTCCACCACTCGACGCGTCTCATCGTGGGTGATGGTTTCAATGGCTTGTTCCCAATCCAACCAAAGGTAGCCTCGGTGTTCATGCGAGAGGGTGACTTCGAGCTCATCGGTTTCCGCAACGTACCAATAGACCTCTTTTTGTTGGCGCTTGCCTTTGTGGCGAAAGGTGTACTCCGTTCGTTCCTCAAATCCATTCAAGACCGTCACGTCTCGAATGCCGGTTTCTTCGGCGAGTTCACGCAGCATGGTGGCGTGGCGATTCGTATCGTCCTGTTCGACATGACCTTTGGGGAGGTCCCAATGGCCCTGTGGGTATTGCAACAGGAGCACCGTTCCAAAATTCACGAGCACCACCCCGCATGAGGTCTCCATGCATCGTGCGCGTGGCTCCTCGTTCATGGTCGTAACGGCGATGTGACCCCGAACGTTGATGGATGGTCCACCCTGCCTCGTCGGTATGGCCATCGAAGCACTCGCTGAAGGCGAGGTGCCGTTCTACACCCGTATCCTTGCCGATTCGGACATGGACGGGTTGTTCGGCGCAGCCGTGCTCAAAGCGTACCGGCCCGAGGCCGAGGTGGTGTTCACGCATGCCGCGGCGTTGCGCTCGGGCATGATGGACGAGCACGTCGACCGACAAACGGCGCTCGTGGATTTGCCGTTCCACCCGGCGTGCGGCTGGTACGTCGACCACCACATGACGAATCGTCCGACGGCCAACGAGGCCGAGGCGTTCGCTCGGGAAGGGGGCACGCAGCACTGGGAAGCAACGCCCTCAGCGGCGCGCCTTGCCTACGAGTTGCTGGTTGACATCACCGACATGGACCACCTGAAGCCAATGATGCCCGTGGTTGATGCGCTCGATTCCGGGGGCATCAGCAAAGCGATGTTTTTGGAAGACGGGCCGTTGCTCCAACTCTCCCGAACGTGCACGTCACGCGACCCTGCCTACATGGACCGTTTGGTTGACCTGCTCACCCAAGGGGCCACGTTTGAAACGCTGATCGACGACCCCGTCGTGAAGGAGCGTTTGAAGGCGGTGGTCGTTGAACGGCAGGCGGCGCTTGACCACGTGGAACAGCATACGAAAATCGTTGACCGTTTGGCCATCTGTCGGTTTGACGAAACGCCGCTGCGTTCTAACGGTTATCTGGTCACCGCATGGGCTGGCGACCGTGCCGATGCCTGTTGCATCGTTCATGGCTACGCTGACGGGGACTTGGCCACGCCGGGTCGTCCACCGCTTTCGGCCAGTTTCTACGCCAATTCCTTTCTTCCCGGTGGTCAAGGCCGATACGACCTCTCTCGAATGGCGACGGCGTTGGACATCACGGGCGGCGGACACGCCAACGCTTGCGGGTGCCGCGTGCAGCCGCCCGGATTGGAAGCGAACCTCGAGCACTGGTTGGCGATGTGGGCTCGCCGAGACGATGTGTTGAGGTTGTGAATGCGGGCTCAAAACTTCCGCATCGAGGTGGTGTTGGTCGTGTTCTCGATGTCCAAGTCTTCTTCCTCTTCCACCGGGGGGGCCGGTGCAGGTTGAGCGGACTCCAAGCGCTTAACGGTGGATTTGAGCACTTCAAACTCAATTTCCAGGTCTTCCAAAGCGTCTCGCGTGTCTTCAATGTGCTTCTCAACACGCTTGAGCACTTTCTTGACTTTCTTCAGGGTCCGGTCCTGCGCCATGACCCTACGTCTTGCGAACTTGATTTGAAGGTTCTGCCCCGCATTCTGCCGCCTTATTCCTGCTCCTGGTGGGTAATTTCCGCTTGACGGCGTCCCGTTTCAGCCCCGTGAGGCGTCGCTCGTAAGAACGCCGGGGCCCACCAGTTCCACTTGCCCATCAACCGCATCGTCGAGGGGACGACCAACGCTCGAACCAGGGTGGCATCGATGAGGATGGCCAGCGCCAAGCCGAGGCCAATTTGCTTCAGAATGATGACCGAGGACAACCCAAAGGCGCTGAACACCACCACCATGATGGCGGCGGCGCCCGTGATGAGCCCCCCGGTCTTTTGCAAGCCGTTGGCCACGGCGAGGGTGTTGTCCCCCGTTCGTTCCCATTCCTCGTGAATGCGAGAGAGCATCAGCACCTCGTAATCCATGGACAAGCCAAAGACGATGCAGAACATGATGACGGGGTTGCCCGAATCAATGGGCTGGGCGGTGAAGTTGAGCAGCGACTCCCCGTAGCCCCATTGGAACACCCAGACCAACATGCCGAAGG
>JALRLR010000106.1 GCA_023254355.1 Candidatus Poseidonia sp. | reverse complement strand
GCCGTATCCGGAGGTGTCGTTTGCCGTTGAGCGTGGCCCCGAGTTGCTGCTTGATTGGATGGGCACCGAAACGAGGTTTTGGACCACGGCGTGGGCCATCGCAGCGAACGGCACGTTGCTTGATACCGACATGGGTACCTTGACCTTCACCAACCCGAGCAACGAGTCCGTACCGTTCCGATTGGCTCGAGAAGGGAGCCTGGGTGAAGATTGGCAACACAACTGGGACGGGTTGCCTTTGGCCCCTGGGAACACCACGCTGGAACTGGTGCCACCGTCCTCACCGTTGGCGACCATGTGGCTCACGTTGGAGTCAGGGGCCGTTGTGTTGCACGTTGCAAGCTATGATTGAGGTGCTCAAATGCGGATTTCGGTGCTCGGTGTCGGTGCAATCGGCACCGTGCTGGCGACTTGTTTTGCCCAATCCGCCGACCATGAGGTCCATTTGCATGTTCGGGGGGAGCGAGGTGCTCGACTCATGCTGGAGGGTCTTCGCCTCTCCGGTGTACAAACCGCTGATGTTCCTGCCAATCGATTTCTGTTTTCGTGCGAGGAGTTGGATATGGACGACCACTTCACGCACGGGTCCGACATCGTGATCCTCACCTGCAAAGCACACGCCGTTGGCGATCTGTTGGCGACGGCCGACCGTTTCCGCAAACCCGACGGTGTGGTGATGGCCCTTTGCAACGGGCTGGGTCACCATGAAACGCTGGCTCGAGCGTTTGGCCCTCCCCATGTTTTGGCGGCCACCACGACCCATGGGGCTTTTTCTCAAGCCGACGGGAGCGTGATGTGGGCAGGAGAGGGGCAGTTCAACCTGGCCGCCTCGCCCTTGGGGCCTGAGCATCACCGAGTCCTGCCGTTCCTCACGCTTCTCGAAGAGGTCGGGCTATCGCCGGTCTGGTGCGACGATGCCGCCGCCATGGTTTGGGCGAAGGTCTTGCTCAACCTCGCCATCAATCCCATCGCTGCCCTCGCCGGGCTCCAAAACGGTGAGTTGTTGCAACCTGACCGTCTCGCTTCCTGCATGATGGTGTATCGAGAGGTCGCCATGCTTGCGGCGCTTGAACGGATTTCAATCCCCGACGAGACCGTGTTTGAGCAACAGTTGCGACAGGTGTTGCTGGCCACCGCCGAGAACACGTGCAGCATGCTGCAGGACATCAAAGCGGGCCGAGTCACCGAAATTGAATCCTTGAATCAAGCCGTCGTCGATTTGGCTGAACACCATGGACTGGCCGTGCCCGTTAACCAGATGTTGGCCACCCTCATTCGGGCCTGTCATCCTTGAGCAAATCAATGTTGTAATGCAATCCGTGATTGGCGGTCTGGCGCAAGGCATCGTTCACCACCAACTGGCCGATCAGTGCCAAATTCCTGAGTTCAACGAGGTCTCGGCTGGGCAACGAACCCTTCCACAACCGGTCAACTTCCTCATTCAACAGCGCGAGGCGCCGGTTTGCCCTTCGCAGTCGTTGATTGGAACGCACGATGCCCACTTCTTGAGACATGGTGGTGACCAAACTCGTCCGGTCGTGAACGATGGGCGCATGCTCGCGGAGCACGTCCAAACCGTCTGCGCGCCAACCAGGGTGGGTGCCGGTGTAGGGTTCGGGCGGGTGGTCGATGAGGTGTTGTGCCACTCGGTGAGCATAGACCACGGCTTCAAGGAGGCTGTTGGAGGCCAACCGGTTGGCGCCGTGCATGCCCGTGCAGGCCACTTCTCCGATGGCGAACAGATGAGGCATCACCTCGTCGTTATCCCGTTGATACGCTCGGCCGATGGCGTCAACTCGGACGCCACCAACCATGTAATGCGCAGCGGGTACGACGGGGATGGGGTCCACGCCAAGGGCCAACCCTTCTTCGTTCAAACGGCGGGCGATGGTGGGGAAATGTTCCGACAGCGACGTATCTTCAAGGTGCGAGGTGACCAGATGGACGTGGGATTGTCCGCTGGTTTTGAGTTGTTCGTCAATCGCCCGAGCCACGATATCTCGGGTAGCCATGGAGCCGGCCTCCGAATGATTGAGCGTGAAGGAATACGCGTGAGGGGTGGGGAGGGGCTCACCGGTGTTCGCGGCTTGCCGTCGGGCTGCATTCCAGCGTTCCATGCCCTCGTCGTCAAGCAAGACGGCCCCTTCTCCTCGAAGCGCTTCAGAGATGAGGAACGGCCGTTCAACCGTTGACCACAACAAGGTGGGGTGGAACTGAATAAACGCGAGATTATCAACGCAAGCACCTGTTCTATAGGCCATTGCCAATCCATCTCCGGTGGCGACGCTGGGGTTCGTGGTCTGCTTCCAAAGCCGCCCAACGCCTCCGGTGGCCAGGATGACCGCATCCGCTTCCAACGTGACCACCTCGTCGCTGAGTTGGTCCAAACACCAAACGCCAGCGATGCCTTTCGAAGGGTCGCCGTGCACTCGCTGAATGAGGTCGATGGCGAGGGTGTTGGGTCGCAATTCAATGCGCTCATGTCCTTCAGCGTAGGCCGATAACGCCCGTTCAATTTCACGCCCCGTTGCGTCTTTCGCATGGAGAATTCGTTTGGCGGAATGGCCGCCCTCCTGCGCCATGGCGAAGGAACCGTCCGCCTCTCGGTGGAATTGAACGCCCATGGCGATCAAATCACGGATTCGGTCGCCGGCTTCATGGATGATGCTGCGGACCACCGCTTCATCGCATTGCCCGTCCCCGCATCGGAGCGTGTCTTGGATGTGGGCTTCGATCTCGTTGATGTCGGTCTTGTCGAGAATGGCAGCGATGCCACCTTGAGCCCAGTTGGTGGAGGAATCTTTTGTTCGTTGCTTCGTGGCTACGGTCACGCGATGGCCCGCATCCGCAAGACGAGCGGCCGCAAAAAGACCGGCGATGCCGCTACCGATGATCACCACATGCGCCATCCGTTCGCCTCAAGCGACGCTCGTTGCCACTCCTTCTTGACCGTGATGGCTTTGGCGTCCCACGGTGTGGCCTCAAAAGCACTATCAATCAGCATCGCTTGGTTGGACTCAGGGCAAACCATGGCTTTCGGCATCTCCACTCGGAAAATCATGACCCTCCTCGGGGGGGCGATTCTGGTGTTTGTCATCGCCAACGTTCAGTTTGGAGCGGTCGCCCCTCAGGTCATCACCGGAGCGGAGGGGTACAAGCTCGATGCCCTGTTGATGTTCGAACCGTCGTGTTCTCCTGCTTTGGTTGAGGAGGAATTGCGCAACAGCGGGACCTCCTATTGCTTGGGTGAGGTGGGTCAATGGTCCGGAGCGGACGTTCTGATGTTGATGGAGGGTCTGTTTTTGTTTGTCTACGGCTTCGAATTGCCGCAGAACAAAGCATGGGCAAAGCGGTTGCGAAAAATCGGTTTCGTGATGGGAAGCGTGCTCGTCAGCCTTGCGGTTTTGGACCGACTGGGTTGGTTGCCCACCTCAACCAGCTCTCAAGGCCTCGCCGACCTCGCGCCGTTCCCCGTGGAGGCGTGGGTCATTCAGATTCTCTTCGCCGTGGTTGGTGCGTTGATGATTCGAGGGCCAAAGTATTGGGAGGCTGAAGCGGTGGTCCAAACCCGAGAAAAACTCGAGCGTCGGCGGGAAAAAGCCGGCCGATTTCGGCATTCGTTTTTTGAAAAATCCTCGCATGATGAAAAACACCTGAAACGCTCGTCCAGTTCTCGATTTCTCGAGGCCGACAAAAACCTGCAGATGAGCCGCCGTCGCAGCAAACTCCTGGTCATGGCCACCTGTCCGTATTGTCAAGGAGCCGGTTGTTCGAAGTGCAACAATCACGGGGTCTTTTGAGCATCCCTCGGCGCTTGAATCAGGCCCCCAAAAACCGCGTGACTGAGCCCTCGTTGTTCGGATTGTTTAAAGCCTGTAAGAGACGGGTGTTTCGAATGTGGTGGAGAAGTTCTCCATCCGTTGAGGGATAGGGATGTATCTGAAATCACTTGAGATGTTGAATTTCAAATCCTTCAAGGGCGAGGTCACCGTTCCCCTCGACCGTGGTTTCACCGCCATCACCGGCCCAAACGGGTCGGGGAAATCCAACTGTGGAGACGCCATTCAATTTGTTCTCGGGCCAAAGTCGAACCGGGTGATTCGGGCTCAAAACTCGACCGACCTCATCTTCAACGGTGGAAAGAACTCGAAACCTGCAAGGGATTGTTCCGTGACCTTGGTGTTTGCGAATCCCGTGATGTCGAACGGCCGTCGTCGTTTGCCGCTGGACAAGGACGAAATTCGAATGTCACGGAGCATTCGCCTCACGCCGTCCAATAACGTCGTGACGACCTACCTGCTGAACGGGGAAGACAGTTCTCAAAAGGTGT
>JALRLR010000105.1 GCA_023254355.1 Candidatus Poseidonia sp. | reverse complement strand
CTCGCATGACGTGGCATCGAGCGATGGCTTCCAAGCGGTTGAAGGACGGCAAAAAGAAAATGCTCACGGTCAAGGGCACGTTGTTGATGCTTGCCCGCCAAGACAACCAACTCTTCGCCACCGAAGCCCTGTGCCGACACATGCGATGGCCGTTGGCGTACGGTGGCAAACTTCAGGACGGTTGCATTCGATGCCCGCTCCACCAAACGACGCACCGGCTCGAGGACGGCTCGTTGGTTGAATGGTCACCCTTCCCCTTGTTTCCTCCCTACGGAAGGTTGGTCGGGAAATTTTCGAAGGAAAAGCCGTTGAAGGTGTACGACGTTCGGGAAAAGGACGGGTACATCGAAGTGAATCTGTCATCTAAGGATTGAAACCTCATATTGGAGAGACGACACGCTTTCACGAGGCTGATGGTTGACGCGATGGTCCTGCTTGGTTTGCTTGGCTGCCTGTTTGCCGCCGCTCTCACCGTTCCGGCTGGATTTGGTCTTGCCACGATGACCACGCCGATTTTCCTCTTATGGTTTGAGCCACATCACGCCGTGGCTGGCGTCGCCATCGTCCACGGGGCTCACAACGGCATGAAATCCTGGATGCTTTGGGACCGCATCGACCGAGCATCCATCCGCCGGTTCGGTTGGGCCTTGCTCGTTGGTGCCTTGGCGGGCGCCTTGTTGCAATCGTTTATTCCCTCGACACCGCTCTTGTTCCTGCTTGGCATAGCGCTCATCGTTCTGCCTTTGTTGAAGGTGAGTGAATCGTGGTCGGCCATCCGCCTTCCTGAAGCTGAAGACCGTCTCGGTGGCCTGAGCTCGGGCTTTTTGGGGGGCTTGACCGGTCATCAAGGGGCTCTCCGCGCGATGTTTCTTCGGCAACGCGTTCCGGATAAATCGGCTTATGCGGCCACCGCAGCCATGTTGGCCTTGGTGGTGGACGCCACGCGAATTCCCGTGTATTTGTGGCACGACGCCACCGTGCTGACGGCCAACACCCCGTTGCTTGTTGGCTTTGTCATCGCCGCCCTGCTCGGAGCCCAACTTGGACGCCGGTGGTTGGAGAAGTGGAAGAGCGATGACATCCAACGCGGCATCATGGTGGGTTTGGTCATCTCCGGCGTGTTGTACATTCGTGAGGCTTTGCAAGCCACCGCCGCTGCGTAAGCGAAGCGTGCTCCTAACGCGAGCCTTCTCATCAGGCCGAACGAGCCCGCGTTTCGAGCCAGCTTCGAAGCCGTCGCACCCCTTCGTGGATGTTTTCCAGCGAGGTGGCGTAACTGACGCGAATGAGCCCTTCGCCACCCTCCATCAGCGATCCTGGAATCACCTGAACCTGCGCTTTTTCAAGCGCCTCGGTGGCGAATTCCATGTCCGTCATGCCCGTCCCGGTCACGTCACACAGCAGGTAGAAGGCCCCTTCAGGTTCTGGAACGACCAGGCCTGGTAGCGATGAAAACGCCTCGTGAATCACCACCCGCCGTTGGGCAAACGCCGCCTCCATCTCTCGGATCTCATCGGTGAGTTGGAGGGCTTTTTCAGCCGCCGGCATCAAAAAGGTGGGAACGTGAGTTGCGGCACTGACGTTGATTTTTTTCACACCGTTCATGACTTCAGCAGGTCCTGCAATCCATCCTAGGCGCCACCCCGTCATGGCCCAGCCCTTGGACCAGCCACCGATGGTGATGGTGCGGGCCGCTCCACCTTCAAAGGCGCACGGTGACGTGTACCCTTCGTCGGTCCATACCAGCGTGGAATAGATCATGTCGTCAAGAATCCAAAGGTCGTGCTTGATGGCAAAATCAACCAGTCGGCTCGTTTCCTCCCTCGAGTACACCGCTCCCGTGGGGTTGTTGGGTGAATTGATGATGATGGCCTTGGTGCTGGGGGTCACGTGCTTTTCGAGCGCGTCAAAATCGGGGTGGTAATTGTCACGGCGGACCGGAACATGGACGGGGTTCGCTCCGGTCAGTTTGACCATGCCGTCGTACGAAGGCCATGCTGGGGAGAGGAGAAGGACATCGTCCCCTGGCGCCATCACGGCCAACATGCCGTACAGCAGGGCTTGTTTGCATCCCGGCGTCACCACGACATCGTCAGGGTCCACGTCAATATCGAAGGGTTTGAGGTGGGCGGCAACGGCGCTGCAAAGTGAAACACTTCCTTGGGGCCGAGTGTAGGCGGTCTCGCCCCGGTCAAGCGCTGCCTTGGCGGCTTCCACGATGGGCGTTGGCGTATCGAAATCGGGTTGGCCGACGGTGAACCGAATGACTTCGGGCCCCGGAGGTGCCAAAAACGCAGCAAAGCCCGAGCCAACGTGGTCAAGGTTCGGGTTCATTTTAGGCATGGATTGTTCACCTCCAGATAGGGCGCGGCTTCATCGGTTTGGCTATCAAGCCTCGTACGATTTTTCTCCCAATTTGAATTGTTTTGGAGCACGGACGGAGATTCGAACTCCGGTCTCAGGATCTGCAGTCCCGCTCATAGCCACTCTGACATCCGTGCGGTAACCATGCCCAGCGGCCTTTCCTATTTCAACGCGCCTTCACCGTCCAACGCCTCACGGCGGAGATTTGTTTAAATCGGCTCCCGTGGAGGTCATCTCATGGCCGATGAGGAGAAGTCAACGCCATCAACGTCCACTTCGCGGCCGTTTTTTGACATCGCTCCGGAAGGGGCGTCGTCCGATTCACCACCCGCCAGCGTGATGGTTGGAACCGCAGGACCTCAGGCCGTACAGATTGGGAGCTTGAACGCCGCAGGTCAACCGACGCAAATGATGGGTGAAGTTTCTTCCATGGAAGGCTTGTTTGCGTTCCAAGGCATGGACGTCCCTGCGAAAGCCAAGTTCGCCTGGGGTCAATTTTTCTTGGGTATGTTTCTGCCGTTTTTGGTGTTCTTTGTTCTCGCTGTGCTGGCTGAAGCCATGGAAGCAGAGTACGAGGATTGGCCCGATTTTTCCCGGGTTGAAGAAGTGACGGTGAGCCCAGATGCAGATGGATGGTACATGGTCAGTGTCGTAAAGAACGAAACAGAAAACATCAATTTTTGGTTTTCTCTCTCAACTGGTGAAATCGAAACCAGCGTATCACTCTACTATGATGTGTATGAGGACAGTCTCTCCCCAAGGGTAGGGCAAAGAGGTGCGGTGGTTCAGGGGTCGTACAACGAATCATCCGAGGAATATACTGAGGAAGAAATTGGCGAGTATTTCTCGTCCAATCAAAGCATTTGGTTCAAACCGAACCCTGCTTCTGAAGAGAACCATACTTTCGAAGTTTACTATTATGATGCCATTGCTGAAAACGCTTGGTGGGAGAAACAGGATCGGGGCGGAAATATCATTGAGGCCATCTTTTGTTTTGGTGGCCCCATCGCCTTCATTGGAGCGATCGCTGCAGCCTTTTACAAAGGGAACAAGGCGTTGGGTTATGGGTTGCTTTCTTCCATCCCAATGGCCTTCATCATGGGCCCGGTGATGTTTCTTCTTTTGCTTATGATGTTTGGATTCTGAGGCGTGACCATGCTGCGCACACTTTACGGTCAGCCATCTGAGGCTTACTTTGCTACGCGTTTCGCCGTACTGCGTCAACCATTGGGCATGCAACCAGGAAGCGAGCAGTTGCCAGATGACGACCAAGCCTGGCATGCTTGGGTTGAACGCGAAGATGAAATCGTGGCGGTTGGGCGAGCCCACGTGATCCCAGAGTATTCGGATGGTTCGGGAATGGACCACAAAGGTCCCGGGGCCGCCTCCATTCCTGCTTTTGGCCCCCTCGCCCGCAACGAGGCTGAACGGCCCGCCTTTCAGATTCGTCAAATGGGGACGTTGCCCTCGCACCAACGCAACGGTTTTGCGGCCCTGGTCTTGCGAGAACTCGAACGCTGCATGGTGGAGGAATGCGGGGCAAAAACGGGGTTTTTGCAAGCCCGAGAGCATGCCCTCCCCTTTTATCTTGCTCAGGGATGGGAGGTCATCGACGAGCCCTATGTCATCGGCGTTATTGGTCCTCATCGGTCCATGATGAAGCGATTTTGAACATGATGAGTTTATATTTACTCACCCGAACAGGCTTTCAACGGCAGTTTCCGAACACGCCCATACAAGATATGTACAGATTACGGTAAGGACGATGGATTTGCGCCCGAAAAGAGGGACCAAAAATGAAATCAACACAACACACGAAAGCAAAACAACAAAACACGAAGCCCACCCACAACGAGAACATGAAGGGCTCTCGTTCGCAGGGAAGCAGTTCAAGAACCGAGAAAGATTTCGATTATCTTCTCGCTAAAAAATACGGGCTAAAGTCCGAAAACGAGCGAAATTTGTACTTTAACAAACTTCTCGACGCTTTCAAAACCCTGTCCGTTGAAGCCC
>JALRLR010000104.1 GCA_023254355.1 Candidatus Poseidonia sp. | reverse complement strand
CTTCCCATGTCGCTCCGTCAATCGTGCCGTTGTGGTCATATGAAGACAAATCAACCAACGTCGTTCCGCTGCCGCTGTACGAACTGCTGTTGGAAGGGTCGACGAAAAGGCGTAAATCAAGGTCGGGGAAGAGGTTTTCAAGAGCGGCGGAGCGACCTTGCGGTGAAGGATCGTCAAGCTCTGTCGGGTACGACCATCCCTGCATCGCGCCGATGTACGCGGTTTGCGCCAACAAGACCATCAACAACGACAGGACCAGCGCCTTCCTTTGTTGGGGGTTGTTCAGCATAACGCCACCTAGCAGAGTTTTGGAGATGGTTTGAGCATTTAAGCATCTACCCATTAATCACCTCGCCCCCCCTAAAGGGGGGGCGAAAAAATCCAACTTCCTTCATTCTTCCTCGAGGTCTGGCGCGATTTGGGCTTCACCGGGCCAATCACCCCGAGCAGCGACCGGCCAACCGCCCTTTTTGGTGTTGAAGCCAAGGTCGGCAAATCGGCGTCGTGATTGGCGCCAAACGGGCAACAGGTAGCCAACTTTGGAGCGTTCACCGAAGGTCCAGCGCCAGGGGCAGCGATCCATGCGAGCGACCCAGTGATGAACCAAGGTTCGAAATTGAGGTTCTTCCGGGCCACCCGGCACCAGCCACGAGGCGATGTTGACGGCGCCCGACGAGCCGCGAGTTTCCGACCAGCACGTCAATTCCATACCGCGCATGGGCCCGTCCAACACCTTCAGCCCGATGGTTCGGGCCGACTGGGCCATGGGCATGATGATGGCAAAGCGGTCAACGAGGCGAGAACCTTCGTGGCGCTCAAGCGACCAGCCCGCATCCTCAGCGAGTTCTCGAAAGACACGAATGGCTTGGATGCTCGAGACGCTGACCTCAAGGTCAAGCGTGGCTTTCCTCACCATGAACGTTCGAGCGGACGGGCAGGGATGAACCCTTGCGTCGCCTGGCTTTCGCTCAGGGCGTTGTGCGAAGATATCGTGCGTGCGATGGCGGCGCTTTCCACGGTCGTCGCCCGTCAGGGCGAGGTGTACCCGTGGCCAAGGACCGATGGACAGGCCGCGCTCACACGAAAACCGGCATCAACCGGCGTGCGAATCGGCAGCGATCGGACCTTGCTCAACCAAAGAGCGAGCCAAGACCGTCGAAGCCGCCTTCCTCTTCTTCTTCCTCTTCCTCTTCAACAGGGGCAGGGGCGTCAGCACCGCCAGCGGCGGCAGGGGCAGCAGCGGCTGCTGCAGGAGCAGCAACAGCTTGGGTCATGGCTTCAGCGATGTCAACGCCAGCGAGGGAGGCCACGAGAGCCTTCACTCGAGCGTCGTCAGCGTCGACGCCGGCGCCCTTCAGGACAGCCTTCACCGACTTCTCATCGATCTCTTTTTCAGCAGCGTGCAACAGCATAGCAGCGTATACGTATTCCATGTTTTTTCACCTCAGTGTTTTGTTTAGCCGAACAGGCTCCCGAGGCCGTCAAAGCCGCCCTCTTCTTCCTCTTCTTCCTCTTCTTCAGCCTCGGCTGGGGCTTCAGAAGCGCTCGTGTCGACAGCGGCTGCGGCGGAGGCGGCTGCGTCAGCAGCAGCGCCCATCATAGCAGCCAGTTCGTCGTCGAGTGCGTCGGGGCTCAACTTGCCAGCAACCCCGAGGGCGCTGGCGTGGGCTCGAGCCACCAAGTGTGGCATCGTCTCGGCCGTAGCAATCGCTGCTTCCAAGGCGACGGCCAGCGCTTCTCCGCTGGCTTTGGACAAGAGGGTGGGCATCGTCGTTGGCGTGAACCACGTGATGTGGCAGGCCAGGTTGAAGGCACCTGCAGCCATGCCGATGAGGTCCTGCTCGAACTGCTCGTAGTCAATGTCGAGGGTGGAGGGCTCAAAGAGCGTGCCACCCTCGAGGGTACCGCAAAGGCGCAGACCCGTGACCATGGGGTTGATGCCAATCTTCGAGAGCATCATACCGAGGTCGCCTTCGAAGACTTCGCCTTCTTCCAGCACGACGGTGCGCTTCTGAATCTGGACGCTCCCGCCCATGATCTTGGCAGGGATACCGACCGAGTTCAGGTCACCGACAATGGGACCGGGAGGCATGCCGGTGTCTTGCTTCTCCACCACGATTTGGTAAGGAGCCACGTCACCTGGCTTGGCGGCACGACCGGCTTCGGTCTTCTTGAGTTCGGTGAACATCTCAAAGGAGTTCAGGGAGGACGACGACACCAGGGCGGGTTGAACGGCTGATTCGTAGAGGCTTTCGAGGTCCTCGGCCTTGAATCCAGCGCGCTCCCAAGCGAGCTTCATCAAGCGCTTCTTGGCGACTTGAATCTTCATCTGGTCCCGCAGGGTGGCTCGCATACCGAACATGGCGGAGGCGGGCACGCCGTGAATGTCGATGACGGCGATGGTCTCGCCGCTGGTGAGCAAGGCGTGAAGGTCGCTCACGGTGTCCTTCTTCCAGGACATGACCTTGGGAATCAAAGGATCACCTCGACGCGATGTGCTGGACCCATGGTCGTTTTGACGTACATGGAGCGAATGTTGCCCACGCCACGTTCCAACTTGGTCGTGACACGGTTGAACACTTCCATGGCGTTGGCGAGCAATTCGTCGTGAGATTGCTTGACCGTGCCGAAGGAAGCGTGGAAGGTCATCTTGTCGCCCGACTTGATCACGACGGTGCTGGCCAAACCGGCGGCGAGCATGGCCGGGTCAAGGGTGGGGGGAACGGGGCGAGGCATCTTGCCACGTGGACCGAGCACGGTACCAAGGTGGCGACCGATGAGCCCCATGTGGGGGACTTCGGACAAGAAGAAATCAAACTCGTTGGCGACCTTCTTGGCACGACCCTTCTTGCCACCGAAGTCTTCGATGTCCTGAGGGGAAAAGACGGCCAAACCAGCAGCCTTGGCCTTGGTGGCGGCTTCACCAGCGGCGAACATGGCCACCTTGAGTTCTCGACCGCGACCGGAAGGAAGGCGGATTTCTTCCTTGATACGGTTGGTTGGATTCTTCAAGTCAACGTCCTTGATGGTGAACGAAATGTCCACGGATTCGACAAACTTGCGGTCTGGAGCCGCTTCCAAAGCGGCTTTGATTGCGTCACTGATTTGTTGTTCCATCTTGCATCACCTCGGCGGTCAGCGAAGTGCGCAAGGCACCTCTCCCGCAGTTCGTGAGTTTCAATTAAAGCGCTCGTCCCATTCTCCTTTTGCAATGATCTCGAGGGCTTCATTGGCCCAATGACCGTCCACCTTGACGCGCATCGACACGCAGGTCCCGATGACCTCACGAGTTTGCGCCTTTAGGTCGTTACCGGTCAGGTGACCGAGGCCGGCCTTCTCTCGGGCCACTTCAATGGCCTTTTCGAGGGGCAGGTTCTCGGTCGCGGAGTCCATTCCGCCGTTGCACTTTTGCACGCCCAAGGCTTTGATGATGAGCTTGGAAGTCCATGGCTGTGGCATTGATGTCAACTCCTTCCATACGAACGTAGGCAGTCCTCCGACCAAACACCCCTATTTAATCGCGCCGCGGTGGCCAAAGCCTCCCAAATCAGCAAACCAGCCCCGTGCACCGATTTTGGCGGCAGGGCGAGCCGAAAAGGCCCGAATCGAGATGAGCGCCGTTTGAACCGTAAACCAATTTTCTTATATCCACTTGGCCGAACGACCGCCTATGAACACCGCTGCACGACGTATCGCCCTCTTGATGGTGGCCCTGCTCATCGTGGCTGTCCCTCCAACCGAAGGTTGGTCGGCAGGAAAACACAACCAAGCCAACACCGGGTGTGGTTGCCACACCAACAACAACAACGGCATGAGCGCTACGCACAACTTCACCGCCACCTACATGCCGGGCATCATTTACTCCATTGGCATCAATGCCAACGGTGGTTCGCAATCCTTCAACGGCGGCTTCAACGTGCTGGTTGACAAAGGCACGCTGATGAATCCGGGCGCAGGCGTCCAAATCACCAACAGCGGCTCAACCTACAGCGCCACCCACACCAGCAGCGGCCAACTTGGCTGGGACTTTGAATGGATGGCCCCCAACACCGGCAGCGGAACCGTGACGGTGGAAATCGCCGTCTTGCAGGCGGATGCCAGCCAATCCAACTCCGGCGATTCGTGGGACCGCCTCACGGTGACCATTCCCGAGTTCACGCCTCCTCCCCCGCCCAACGACCCGCCTGAAGCCTCCAACGTGGCCGTGACGCCCGCCCCCGAGGCTCGAACCGACGCCGACCTTTCCCTGGCCTACGTTTACGCTGACAACGACAGCGACCCCGAATCGGGCACCACCATCAAGTGGTACGTTGACGGAACCGTCAACACCGCTCACAACGGGAAGTCCACCATCGATTCCTCCTCCACCCAACCCGGCCAGAAGTGGAAGGCCGAGGTGACGCCCAACGATGGCAGCGACGCCGGGGC
>JALRLR010000103.1:4188-4470 GCA_023254355.1 Candidatus Poseidonia sp. | reverse complement strand
CCACCGTGGATTGGAACAACATCCCGTTCTTCGTGCCCACTCAAGCCCTCGATTGGCCTCGACCAGCCAACCATCCCCGACGCGCCGGCGTTTCGGCCTTCGGTTTTGGAGGCACCAACTTCCACGTTGCCCTCGAGGGTTACGAGCCGGACTATCACGTCCCGATGGCCAACTCCTGGGATTCGCGTTGGGAAGCCTACAGCGAAACAACCGTGGCTCCGGCGCCTTCCATGTTCGACGCCTCCCTCCCCGCAACGCTTTCTCACGAGGCCCTGAAGGCCA
>JALRLR010000103.1:0-4178 GCA_023254355.1 Candidatus Poseidonia sp. | reverse complement strand
CTGTGCTCGCGCTACTTCCTCGGCGCCGAGGTCGACCTGGAGGAGACCTACCGCTGGGGCCAGGAGGAGCTAGCCCGCATCACCGCGGCCATGCAAGACGTCGCCCACCAGGTCCGCCCGGGCGCGACGGTGGCCGAGGTGGTTGCCCAGTTGGAGGGCTTGACCTTCACGGGCCCGCTCTTTGACGACGACCCCCGAGGCCGTCGACTTTCCGAAGCCCTTCAGACCGCCAGTGAAGGGTTTGATGTCAGCGATGCGGTCCGGTTGGCCTTGGTGGCCACCTCGTGGGCTGAATTTTCAAAACGTCAAACCCTTGCCATCGACGCCCTTCAGGACAAGGGCAAGTGGGGTTTCTTGCAAGCTCAAGGGGTCCTCGTCACGGACGAGCCATCGCTTCCTGCCGAGGCGAAGACCGCTCACATGTATCCCGGACAAGGCAGTCAATACGTCGGCATGACCGCCGATTTGGTTCAACGTTTCACGGCCTCCGCCGACGTTTGGGCCCAAGCCGATGAAACCATGGTCGAGGTGCTGGACGGCGAGACGCTCTCCAGTTTTGTTCTACGCACCAACCTCTCCGCCGAGGAAATGAAGGAAGCCGAGCACAAGCTCAAGCAGACCGAATACACTCAACCGGCGATGCTGACGGCTGATTTGGCGATTGAACGAGCCTTGCAATCGTTTGGCCACGCCCCCGACATGGTGGCGGGCCATTCGCTGGGTGAATACGCCGCTCTCATGTCCTCTGGAATCTTGGACATGGACGGGGCGTTGCGCGCTGCCGCCGCCCGTGGAACGGAGATGGGGTCTGTTGAAATCGATGACAAGGGCTTGATGGCCAGCGTGACCGCACCCTACGAAGCGGTCGAAGCGGTGTTGGACGCCACGGAAGGATACGTGATTGCGGCCAACAAGAACTCTCCCAAGATGACGGTCATCGCCGGTGAGACCCAACCCGTCCGTGCGGCGATGGCGGCATTTGAAACTCAGGGATTCAATTGCGTTGAATTGGCCACGTCCCACGCCTTCCACTCCCGTATCGTGGCGCCCGCCAACGAACCCCTGCGTCGCTTCCTCGAAGGCTTGGAAATTCGCTGGCCCACCGTTCCCATTACGGCCAACGTGGACGGTGCCTTCTATCCGCAGCAAGGCGAGGCTTCCAAACCCGCTATTTTGGAAAAATTGGCCCCTCAAATGGCGTCCTCCGTTGAATGGACGAAACAAATCGAAACGATGTACGCCGCTGGTGGTCGCGTGTTCATTGAAGTCGGGCCGAAGCGAGCCCTCACGATGTTTGCCATGCAAATCCTCGAGGGCAAGCCGCACGTCCCCGTGATGACCAATCATCCAAAGCAAGGCGGCATCGCCTCCTTTTTCACGGCCATTGGCGCCTTGGCGTTGGCCGGACGCCCTCCCGTCTGGCCCGCCCTCGATTCCGACGCCCTCCAGGACGCGTTCAAAGCAGGGCCCATTGAGGCACGCAGCCACGTCGCCCTCAACGCCTCGCCCTCCACCAGCGACCTCGAGGCGCTTCGGGTTCGGGCCCGACCGCTTCCAGGCAGCGGCGCAGCGCCGACGAACGCCGCCCCAGCGGCCCCCGTTGCGGTTCAACGCCCCGACACGAGCAGCGAATTTGCGCTTGAGCGGGCCATTCGAGCCTATGTGGGCGACCGAATCGCCAAGTTCAGCGGCTACCCCGCTTCGTTCTGTCACGGTCACGTGGCGCTCATCAGCGGCCTTGGTTTGTCGGCCAGCGAGGTCCAAAACGTGGCGGCCACCATCGCCGCCGAGGCCGAAACCGACCCCGAATTCGACGGCTACGCCGCCGTGACCGCCGGCGATTTGACCCGTTGGGTGCGCCGCCCACCCGCCGCATGGTCACCCATGGCCGCCGTGACCATGAGCGCACCAAAGACGGTGGAGGTTCGCAACGTACCTGCGCTTCAAGCCACCTCAATGCGGGACGTTGACCCGTACGTGGTCACCGGTATCTCCCTCGGTTTGCCCGGCATGGACCGCGTCTTTTCCGAAGACACGTTCGAGAAGTTGGTTCGCGGGGAGACCTGCATCAGCGAAGTCTCCGATGAATACAAACAACGCTTGTTGGACAAAAACATCGTTCGTCTGATCAAAGGACGGGACGGCTCCGTGAACATGGACCAGGCCACGGTGTTTGGCGATATTCCTCAGCTTGCCGGCCTGAAAGGGGCGTTTGACCTGTCCGAAGAATTCGGGATTGACCCCAAAGCGATCGTCGCTTGGGACATCAGCACCCAATTGGCCGTGGCTGCGGGACTGTTGGCCTTGCGTGATGCGGGCATTCCGCTCACCCCGGTGGAGCAGGTCGGCAAAGGGGGCTTGCGTCTGATCCGCAACTGGCAGGTGCCACAAGTTCAGCGAGAGCGGACGGGCATCGTGTTTTCATCGTGTTTCCCCGGCCTCCAAATGGCGTCGAAGCATGCTAAGAGCAACGGCGACGACGGCGAAGGCCGCTTTGACCGTCGCTACTTGTTCCAGACACTGAACATGGGGCATTCTCAGTTCGCTCAATACACGGGCATTCGGGGCCCCAACACCACGATCAACCTCGCTTGTGCTTCCGCCACCGCCGCCTTCGGCGTGGCCGAGGATTGGCTTGATGCGGGGCGGGTCGACCGTGTGGTGATCATCAGCGGCGACGATGTCACGGGCGACGATTTGTGGGAATGGATTGCCGGTGGCTTTGCGGCCTCGGGGGCAGCGGCGACGAACAACGTGGTTGAAGAGACGGCGTTGCCCTTTGACCGCCGTCGCAACGGTTTGATTTTAGGCATGGGGGCGGCGGCTTTTGTGGTTGAACGGCATTCAGAAGCCGAGCAGCGCGGCGTCCAACCCATCGCTGAATTCCTCGGGTCCACCACGGCCAATTCGGCCTACCACGGCACCCGACTTGACGTGGAACACGTTGGCCAAGTGGTGAACGGCTTCATCACCGACATGGAACGCCGTTGGGGCTTGAACCGTCACGAAATGGCACCCAAGACGGTCTTCTATTCTCATGAAACCTACACACCTGCTCGAGGCGGCTCGGCCCAATCCGAGGTGCGAGCGTTGCGGGAAACCTTTGGCGATTCCACCAATCAACTGGTCATCGCCAACACCAAGGGGTTCACCGGCCATCCCATGGCGGTCGGGATCGAAGATGCCAGCATGTTCTACGGCTTACTGACCGGTCGAATCCCGCCCATCGCCAATCACAAGGAGAAGGACCCCGAACTTGGCGACTTGAACCTGTCAACCGGGGGAGACTATCCGTCCGTGCAATACGGCCTTCGGTTCGCCGCCGGTTTCGGTTCCCAAATCGCTTTGTCGTTGATGCGGAAATGGCCGATTGAAGGGGAACGCATCAACGGGGCCAAACTCCTGGCATGGGCGAGGGGATTGGCCGGAACCGACGATGTGGTCATGCGGATTTTGCAAAACAAACTCGTTGCCTATGTCAACGGAGACGACAACCTTCACGGCGGCGTTCAAGGCGATGCCTGGCCACCCACCGAAGCGTGGGAAGGCAAGCCTTCCATCGCTCCAAGCGAACCGGAGCCGCCGGCCCACGTACCAACGTCTGCGCCACCGCCCACCCCCGCCCCCGCTACGCCTGTCTCGCCTCCAGCGCCTGTTGCAGGACCAGCCGATGGCTCCATGGTGGAGACGGTCATTGACGTCGTGGTTCAGCACACCGGTTATCCTGCCGACTTTGTTGAACTTGACCAAGACCTCGAAGGGGAATTGGGCATTGACACGGTCAAGCAAGCGGAGATCATGGCCGATATTCGCGAACGCTTCTCCCTACCGGTTGACGAGGATTTCGTGCTTGCTGACTATCCAACGCTGAACCACATGATTGGCTACATCCAACGCATGACGAGCGGAGCGGAGCCTTCAGCAGCGCCCACCCGCTCGCCTCCTGCTGAAGCGGCGCCCACCCCTCCCGAACCGGCCGCAGCCGCCGTTGCTGTGCCCATTCCCTCCACGCCGTCGGTGGTTGACGATGCCGACATGGTCAGCACCGTGGTCGAGGTTGTGGTCCAGCACACGGGCTATCCCGCCGACTTCATCGAACTCGATCAAGACCTTGAAGGTGAATTGGGCATTGATACGGTCAAGCAAGCGGAGATCATGGCCGACATCCGCGACCGATT
>JALRLR010000102.1 GCA_023254355.1 Candidatus Poseidonia sp. | reverse complement strand
TATCTGCCCGACCGTGCCCAGGAGATTCGCGTCGGGCTGCGAACGGGCGACACGTCCCAATCCGACCGCCAAAAGATGCTGCGTAATCCACCTCACATTCTCATCACCACACCTGAAAGCTTAGCCATCGCCATCACATCACCTCGCTTCCAACCCATCGTCAGCGAAGTTGAGTACATGATCATCGACGAACTGCACTCCATGGTGCCCACCAAGCGTGGGGTTCACCTTTCGCTGACGCTTTCACTCTTGGATTCCTTGCTGAAGAATCCGGTGCAGCGCATCGGTATTTCGGCGACCATGGAACCGCTGGAGACCGTGGCTGAATATTTGGTGAGCAGCGATGACCGCGAGGCCCGTGGTCAATCCAACGAGGTGTCCATTGCCAAAATTTCCGGCTCTCGGGAATTGGATTTGGACATCCTCATCACCCATCCCAAATTCAGTGATTTGCCGGTGATGAAGGTCCTCGAATACAACATCGAGGCGATTGCCGACCTCATCAGCGCCCACACCACCACCCTGGTGTTTGCCAACACGAGAAAGATGACCGAAACCATCGTTCAGAAATTGCGTCCCTTCCTCGGTGATTTGGTCGCAGGCCATCACGGTTCGATGGACAAGAACATCCGTCTTGATGTTGAGAAACGGCTGAAGTACGGCCACCTCCGAGCGGTTGTCACCTCCTCGTCGTTGGAGATGGGGATTGACATCGGTTCGGTGGACCTGGTTGTTCAAGTCGGCAGCCCCGGCGACATCGCCACCGCTCTCCAGCGAATTGGACGTGCCGGCCACCATGTGGGCGGCATTCCACGAGCTCGGTTCCTGCCTCAAAGCGTGGACGACTTGATCGAGTTGGCCGCGCTCCAAGCAGCCATCCAAACCGGGGACATGGACCGGTTGGATTTCCCTCAGAATTGTCTTGACGTTGTGGCTCAATTCATCATCGGCTTGGTCATCATCAACGACCTCGACATCGACGAGGCCTTCGAAATCATCGTCAACTCGTGGTCCTACCGGAACTTCGAGTACGATGACTTCATCGAAGTGTTGGACATGCTCGAAGAAGAGCGAAGAATTTGGGTGGATTGGGAAGAAAACATCTTCGGCAAACGCGGGTATTCTCGGATGATCTATTACACCAACATCGGGACCATTGCTCCCGACAATTCCTATTTGGTCTTCAACGCTGAAGGTTCAATTCTTGGAAAATTGTCCGGCTCCTTTGTTTCCAATTTGCGAACCGGGGACGTCATCTTGTTGGGTGGCTCAACCTACCGGGTCACGAACATCCAAGGGACCCGTGTCAACGTCACCAGCGTCACCGGCCATCGCCCCACCATTCCCTCTTGGTCAGGTGAAGCCCGTAGCCGGAGTCGTGAACTTTCTCAGGCCCTTCAGGACCTCATCGGACATTGCATGGTGGCCTTGCGTCGTGAAATCGACCCGCGAATGTTGCTGAGGGACGTGTATGGGTTGTCCAACGAGGTCGCCAATGCCATCGCACGCCACCTTGAGGAACATTCGCTTGATTCCTTCCAAGTTCCCGACCCGCAACGCATTTTGGTGGAGCAGGTGGTGACCGGAGCCTTCCCCACCTACATGATCACCACCTGTCGTGGGCGAGGCTTCAACACGGCTCTGGGGTACTTCATGGCCGGCTTGGCCGAAGCGAACAGCATCAACGTCATCGAAATGTCGTTTGATGAAAACGGCTTGTTGCTGAAAACATCCCAAGAAGTTGACCCTGGGTCCATGTACACGGCCTTCCGTGACAACAATCACCTTGATGTCATTGAACGCTACATCATCAACACCCAAATCTTTGCCAAGCGTTTCCGAGAGGTTTCGGGGCGTTCGCTCATCATCCCCAAACGGATGGGAGCCGAAGAGATCAGCCCACAGCAGTTCCAACAACGCGCCGAGGCGTTGCTTCAGAAGCACCGAAGCATGGACGGAAGCTTGTTGATGCGGGAAGCGAAAAACGAAATTCTGTTCGGTGATATTGACTTGGCCGGCCTTGAACAATTCTTGGAAGCCTGCAGCACGGGAGAAGCTCGCATCGTCCACACCAAGGTCGTGGTCCCTTCGAGGCTCGGTATGTCGTTGTTCATGTCGGCCTTTGAGGACCTCATGTCGATGAAAACACGAGCGTTCTTGGTCAAGGACATCGACCCTTCCATTCTCCAGCGCCTGCTTGGTACCCGTTCCTTGGCAACGGAACTGTCCACCGAACAGCTGAATCGGTACTACAGCGACAAAGCGCCCGTTCCCGCCGACGCCCGAGGCCTTTCACGGTTGATGAGCCACGGAGGCGGGCTTGACCGACAATTCAACAATCCGCTCTACCGAGAAAAATTGAACGATATCCCGCTTGACACCATCCGGGATTGGGTCGAAGATTTGTGCCAGCAAGGCCGCATCACGAAGATCGACGGGACGGGCCAAGAGGAACTGGACGGCAAGTGGTTCACGCCCTACATGGCGGAAATCCACGGCACGCTTGGATGCTTGGCCGTTGCGGGCGGAAAAGAAACGGACGACCTGTTGGAGTTGCATACGCGTGGCATCACCTATCGAATCGCCACGGCCTTTGAAGGCACCAAGCCCGTTGCTTGGGAGGAACGAGAATTGGGTGACCCCCAAGAGGCGCTTCGTGTAAAAATCATTGAAATGTTGGGTTCCGAAGGTCCCAAAGCGGCCGAAGAAATGGTGGAACGCTTGCCCTTTCCCCAAGCGTTGATCGAACGGGCCCTTCATGAATTGGAAGGCCGAAACGTGATTTCCGTTGGCTTCTACACCCAAACCAACGACGCCGAATACATCCTGAAAATCGATGAACATCGTCTCACCGGAGGCGAAGAAGAGGTCGTTGAGTACCGCTGGATTCAGAACATGGTGCTGGACAAATCGTTCAAGCAATACGGTGACAGTTTCACGGCTTTTAACGAACACGTTCTTTTCCAGAAGCAACAGGAGTTGCTCTACCGCGTGAATCAGTTTGCGTTCAGCGATTGGTCCGATGTTCAACTGGATTCGGACGTCATCATGGGCCGCTTGCTTCACAACCGTATTGGATACACCACCAAACGGAACATTCCGATGTTGTTGGGGCTCAAACCCGAACCGTGGATCGGTCCCATGGAAGAAGAAATTCTGACGAAGATTCCGCCCGATGAAAACGTCACGCGTCAGGAAATCATGGATGGCTATCCCAAAGGCGAGGAACACCGAGCCCTCCAGCGCGACCTCAAGAACGCCCTCAATAACCTGGAGAGGCAAATGCTCGTGGTCAAGCAGTTCGAGGAAGTGGCGGGTCGTCGCCGCCGCCTTTCCCTCTTCCACCGGGTCAAGGACGTGTACGAACCCATGTCCTTCGAAGACGCTCTGGAAGAAGTGGTTCGCCGTATGGGGCCGGTGAAGGCCAGCACCCTCCGTTTCTATGTTTCCCGCTCCTTCGAGGAATTGACGGTGGCGCTGATGAACCTCGAGAAGGCTGGGCGCATCGCCAAAGTCATGGCCTTGGTTCCCGAACCCGAGGCCTTTTTCTGTGCTCCTGACGAGGTGGAAGAACTCCAACGTCCTCGCCGTGAAGACCGCACCGTCCGCATTTTGACGCAATCCGATCCCTACGTGTCCCGTTTCATTTGGGAGGTTCGAAGCGTCCTCGACCGTGGCTGGTACCTCCCGATCTTCAAGGGCGTGGACCCCATTGGAAAGGTGTTGATGTTCAAGGTCAACGATTATTTGGAAATCAAGGACCTTCACGTCCCCACGGCCTACCTCGATGAGTTCTGTGAGGCGTTTGAGTTGATGCTTGAAAACCACGCCGCTCAACTCGTCGATGTCTCTGTCCTCTCCAACTTCAACAGCGAACCCATCACCTCGTTGGACGATACCACGCGTGAAGCGTTGGAACGCATTGGGTTCAAGGTGACCGGCGAGCGCATGATTCGGGGGGCGGTGGTTGACCCTCAACCTCGAGAAATCGCCGAACGTGCACTCTTCCACCAGCACAATCTTCACCAACACACCCGACTTGAGAACGAAATCCTCGCGCTCAAGGAAGTGGACGAAATTCGGGATGATTTCGCTCTGCGAGGCCGCAGTGAACTCTACCGAGTGGACCTCAAGAGCATGGCCAGCGCCCACCGATTGCACCAGGGCATCAACCTGAGAGGGCATCAGGTGTGGGCGAGTTACGAGCATTTCCAAGACATTTTGGCGATTCGAAACCAACCGGCGGATGAAGAGTTGTTGGACATTGTTGAATTTTTCAGCAACCATTCCGACCCGAACCTGTTCAAGGAACGCCATGCCCTCTCTCAATCCGAATTTAGAAAGCTGATTCAACCGCTGATGAAAACGGGCCACATCGTTCAAGATTTCCGTGGCGGCTTCCGCAGTGTGTTCGTCCCCGAAGGCGTGGACCGCGCTGAATTGCGGAAGGAATACATTCGCCGCCTGGTGGAGAAATTCCCGGTGATCACCCTTCGTCAACTCACGCAACTCGCCGGGCCGTCCTTCAAGCC
>JALRLR010000101.1 GCA_023254355.1 Candidatus Poseidonia sp. | reverse complement strand
CTCTACGTCTTCGTCGACGGCGTGTTGGAAGCCAGCCGCTGTTCCGGCAGCATCGGCAGCACCGACGGCAGTGCTCGGGTGACCGTTGGCGGCAGTTACGGTGCATACGGCACCGAAGTTCAATTCGCCGGCGACATGGACGAGTTCCGCGTGTGGGGGCACGCCCTTTCGCCCGAAGACATCGCTCGTCGCATGACCACGACCATGCGAGGCGATGAATCCGGTTTGTTGCTTTACTACGCCTTTGATGGCGGTGCGGGCAAAGAGGTCAAGGACGACTCCTTTGACACCCGTCGGCAAACCATGGTCTACGGCGAAACGACGTGGAGTCGTCTCGGCCGAGGCTACGCTGACGGCGCTCCGGTGTACAGCCTGGATGCACCTTCACAAGCCGCGGTCATCGACGGCGTGGGCCTCATCAGCGAGCCCATTTTGGACGTTCGCTTGATGGGCGAATTCACCCTTGAAGCCAACGTCATGCCCTTCTCGAACCAAACTTCGGACCAGCCGACCGTTTTCTCCACCGTGGACGAAAACGAAGGTGGCTTCGCCATGGGCGTCAGTTTGGACGCCAACGGTGACGGCGGGGTCGACCTCGCTTGGGGCGATGTCCTCCACCGAATCGACGCCGACGACGTCACGGCCAACCAGTGGGTTCACGTGGCCGTGGTCTACGATGAAACGTCGCTTCACGTCTACACCAACGGCACCTACCTCGACAGCTGGACGCCGTCCAACCGCAACGACCCCGGTGGCCTCGGTGTCATTCGGGTGGGCACCCACGTTGAATCGGGCAACACCAGCCGCACCTTCTCGGGCGCCATCGATGCGCTCCACCTCTGGGCCGTACCGCTCAGTGCGCAGAGCATCGCTGACACCTGGGACTTGGTTCCACCCGCCTCCCACCCCGACCTGATGGTCTCGTGGACCTTTGACGGGACAGCGATGAAAGCCAATCCTTTCGTCGGCGACACCTTCTCGTACAACTTTGAAAGCGGTCTGCAAGGTTGGGAATTGGCTTACCGATGGGGCACCGCCCGCTCGCGTGACTGGTGCAACGCGTATTATCGCAACGGCTATTCCATCCGCTTGGCCAGCGGCAACGGCACGAGCAACGAGGGTCCAGCCCTGACCTCCCCGTCCTACGACATGGGCGACGCTGAGTTTGCCCAGATCAAATTTGGCTACAACTCGTGGACGCGCTGCTGGGATGCGCAAGATTCCAACGACGTCCTCTACTTGGAATACTTGGACGACCAAGGTTCCTGGCAGGAGATTTCCGATTACCCGCGTCAGCGTAAGTGGTACAACACGATGGTGCCCAACACCGTTCGTCTGCCCGCTGATGCCCTGTACGACGGCGTTCAACTCCGCTTCCGCTACTACGCCAACTACTACGATTACATCTTCCTCGACGACATCACCGTCGAGTACGGCATCGCCCCTTCCTCGGCTCGAGTCATGGCCGTGACGCCCTCGTACGCCCTGTCGGGCGACACCGTCTCCGACGTGGACAACTTCCACCTCACCCTTGACACGACCTCGGGCAACCTCACGTTCGTGGACGGGCCTGAAATGGCTGACCACGGGACTTCGTGGGGCGTGCTCGACCTCGAGTCTAGTAACAATGCTGAACTCACGAGTTGGGCTTCCGGCCGCTACGTTGGCGAGGTGGGCCAAGACCATCCGTCCACCCTCACGCTTGAAGGGTGGTTCCGACCCGAGTCGCTTCGAGGCAACGATTGGAACGTGATTTTGGCGATGAAGTCATGCCGTGATTTCGCCACGGCCGACGGCTACAACAACGTCCAAGAAGGATACCGTAGCCTCACGTTCAGTTTGTACGACAGCGCACCGTCGCTGATTCATGGCTATAAGGCCACCAACAACTACCACTATCACACCAACTATCTCACGTCCAACAACGAAGTGGTGGTGAACGGGGAATGGAACCACATTGCGTGGGTCATTGACGTCTCGTCCTCAAGCGCCAGTCAGCGCTGGATGAAGGGTTACGTGAACGGTGTTCATGTCACCACCAACACCCTCAACGACGGATATTCGTGGACCGGGGCCATGGACATGGTCTCGCTGGGTGATAACCAGTACCGATGCGATGGAAGCGCAGAAGATCGCTACGACGGACAAATCGGCAGCCTTCGCCTGCACCCGCATGCCTTCACGCAAGATGAACTCCTCGACCGCATGTGGTCCATGCCGGTGGACGACGATGCCATCTTCGCGTACGACTTCACCGAAGGCAACGAGTACGTCACCGACCTGACGGGGAACTTCCATCTTTCCACGGGCGTGGACGAATCCAATCGGCAATACAACCAGCGCAGCACGGCGCCCACGGGCCCGTACGCACCCGGGAACCTCCGCAATGCAGACGATGCCGCCTTCACCTGGCGCACCGTCGGCTCCGGCTTCGGCCCTTCCACCAACAACGTCGAGGTCGCCACCCCCATCCCCGTGGGCGAAGGCCGCCTCGTGGCGTTGACCTCGGACGACGACACCGGCATGTGGCTCGACTACCCGTCCGGCGACACCGTGGTTGACGTGAACGCCTCCACCCATCGTTTCTCCACCGGCGGCATCGCCTTTGACGACCTTTCGGAAGAAGAATTCACGGCGGCCGGCACCACCAACGCCACCGTTCGCCTTCGATTTGACCTTGAAGCCATGGGCCTTGATGAAACGGTGCAAAACGAACTGCGATTGCTCATTGACAACGGCACCGGTTACCGCCTCCATGCGCTGACCGGAACCCGCGCCGGCGACCTGCTGACCTTTGGAAGCGTGCCGTTCGTGGTGGGCAGCACCTACCGCCTCGGCTACGTTGAGGCACCAGGGAACTTCACTTACGTCAACACCACGATTGGCTTTGAAAACAACACGAACAACGTGGTCAAGCCCACGTTCCTGTCCGGTGACATACAAGCCTGTACGGCGTCATCGAACCTGCCTTCCGGCTTGTCCGTGGCGGCCAACTGCACCGTTTCGGGAACGCCCACGACGCAATTCTGGCCACCCATCAACGTGACGTTTACCGCTACCGGTCCTGCGGGCACGGTCTCGACCGTGATGAACATGGCCGTGCTGGACGACCCCACGGTCATCACCTACAACCCGACTTCCAAGGTGCTGACCCGCGGCGTGAACGGCGGTTGCTGGCGCGCCGATGAAGCGGCCGGAGCGGCCAACCTCACCTGGAGCATCGACAACACCTTGCCCACCGGCATGACCTTCGATGCCTCCACCGGTGACTTCTGCGGCACGCCCACGACCAACATGACGTCCACGCAGTTCACCGTCAAGGCCGAGAACATCGTTGGTTCGAACACGTCCATCGTGTTCCTCACGGTGAACGAACCCACGCCGGTCATCGCCTTTAGCAGCGGTTCGCAGATCCTCATCAAGAACGAGCTCATCAGCATCAACACCGCCGACACGGGTGGCCGCATCGCCTCAACGGCCGTTTGGCCCGCACTGCCAGCGGGTCTGAGTTTGACTAGCAACGGCAGCATCATCGGCCGTCCGCTCAACGTCTTCGGGTCCACCCAGTACACGATTTATGCCAACAACTCCGGTGGCACGGACACGGCCACCATCACCCTTTCATCACGCACCGCTTACTACTACTCGCAAACCAACGTGACGCTGTACAACGAGGTCTCGCTCATCAACTACGTGCCGACGGTGAATTACTCAGGAACGCTGAACTGGAGCGTCAACCCGAGTTTGCCCGCTGGCCTCTCCATCGGTGCGTCCAACGGAACCATCTACGGGACGCCCCAAGAGCAGTTGCCGACCCGAACCACCTTCACCGTCCGGGCGACCTCGTCCACCTACACCCACACCTTCCCCATCAAGATGCAAATCATCGCCGTGGCGCCCTCGCTTGAATTTGAGTTGGGCGCCTCGACGGTGGACGTCGTTCAGTACGAACCCGTCGTCCTCGAGTTGCTCAACGACGGCGATGCATTGGCCAGCGTCAGCGTCAGCCCCAGCCTGCCGCAAGGCTGGCAGTTGCTCGACAACGGTTCGCTCTATGTCTTGCCGCAAACGCTGTTCAACGCCACGACCTACACCGTCTACGGCGAGAACACCGGCGGCAACGATTCGGCCAGCATCACGTTGCGCTCGGTCACGGCGTTCAGTTACAGCACCACCAACTGGTCCTTTACCCGCGGCGTGTCCAACGTGCGTATCCTGCCGACGGTGAATTTCACCGGCAACCTGTCGTGGACCACCTACCCGAGCCTGCCTTCGGGTCTGTCCATCGGTTCCGCCAACGGTACGATTTACGGCGTGCCAACCCAGAACATCACGCAGACGAGTTACATCATTCGGGCGGCGTCAAGCAACTACACCCACACCAGCTCGCTCAGCATGAGCATCGCCGAGACGGCCCCGATCGTCCGCTTCAACGTCAGCGGCACGGTGACCTTCATCGTAGACGAGGTTGAGCGGTTGGACATTGAAAACGTCGGCGGCACCATCGCCAACGCCAGCGTCTCGCCGGCGTTGCCCAGCGGCCTGTCGTTGAACAACGACGGGT
>JALRLR010000100.1 GCA_023254355.1 Candidatus Poseidonia sp. | reverse complement strand
ACGAGATGATCTGGGCTGATCAAGTCCCCCACCTCACTTTGGAAGGCGGCGACGTTCGGGTGGTGAGCGGTTCGTGGGGCGAGGTGACTGCACCTCCAGCACCCCAGGCTTCATGGGCCCACAATCCCGACCACGAGGTTGCCTTGTACATCCTCACGGTGAAAGCAGGGGCTTCCGTCACGCTGCCAACCGCCTCGAAGGGGGTCAATCGAATGATGTACCACATCAACGGGGGAGAGGGGCTGGTTGAGGGTCACGCCTTGCGACCCCGCCACGGCATGGAGTTGGACCCGACCCAATCCACTACCCTTGAAGCCAAGACCGAGGAACTTCGCGTTTTGGTGCTACAGGGCAAACCCATTGCCGAACCCGTGGTCCAACACGGACCGTTTGTGATGAACACCCGTGAAGAGATTTACCAGGCGTTTGCCGATTTCCAACGCACGGAGTTTGGTGGCTGGCCATGGGGGGCCTCGGATGTGGTCCATCCTCGTCAACAAGGGCGTTTTGCCCAAATGGCCGATGGTAGCCTTCAGGAACCAAAACCCGTTTGATTCTATAAATCGCTCAGTTGAGTGCTGGTACCGGGATTTGAACCCGGGTCGAAGGAATGAGAGTCCTTCATGATGGGCCACTACACTATACCAGCGTGGTTGTCTTTGGCCACCTTGCTTTCCTATTTAGCCATCACGCCATTCGTTGAACGACGAAAAGGCGTGTTTTCGTTTCACTTTAACTCAATATGAAAACTGAAAAACAAGTGATTGCGAGGAAGTTGAGATTTCAGTCTCGAATTCACCCTCCTTCGCTCCTTCATATACTCCCGCCATGGAATCTCGGCTCATGAACAACGATTCAGCCCTACCCGAACCCTCCTTTGCCAAGCTCAAACCCAGCCGAAGCGGCCCCGCCCCCGTCGATTGGTACACGTCCTCGAACACCACGCTCGCCCATGCAACAGGGCGGCTTCATGCCCTGCGTTCGGCGAATGCATGGCAACCGGTGGCTGGTCCTGGCTCCCTTTCCAACGAAGCCAAGCTGAGCCCCACCCTCCAATCCCTTCACCGCCGAGCTGTACGAGGTGAGGCCTGAATGAGTCGAACCCAGCGTCTGCGAAGCGAGATCTCCACCTATCTTGAATCGGTGGGCGAGGCCAACACCACCGCCATTCTGGACCATGTCAACCGACGGTTTCGGTGGGGGGCAACCATGAACCAGCTTGGTAACGTGCTCGCAAGAGACCGTCGTTTTGTCAAAGTCGGCTTCGATGAAGGCACCGATGTGGGGGGCTTTCGCATGCGTGTCTGTGTTTGGTCCATGGCCACGGCTTGAGCCCAAGACCTCATGAGGCGATGGCTCTTCGTCATTCCATGGCAGGGGCCTCGGGGGCGTATGTTGCACTCATGCGCCCGAAGAATCTGGTGCTCGCAGGAGCGACCGTGCCGCTTGGCGCCTATTTCGCCTCTCTTGAGGCAACCGGGTCCTTTCCCCTCTGGCCAGTTGTTCTCCATACTCTGGCCGTCCTGTTCTTTACCGGCGCTGGAAACGCCATGAATGACATCAAAGATGCAGAGATTGACCGAACAGCCCATCCGCATCGCCCGTTGCCTTCGGGCACCATCAGCGTCGCCGATGCCAAACGGTTCACAGCGCTTCTTTGGAGCTTGAGCGTGGGTGCCCACATCGCCGGATTGGTTCTCATTGACCCCGGCCTTGAGATGGCACTGTCCACCGCTGGAATTTATGTTCTCGCCGTGGTGTTGATGGTCACCTACGACCACGGCCCCGCCACCAAAAACCGAGGCTTGCTCGGAAACATCGTCATTTCCTTGCTCGTTGGTGCCGTGATTCTCTACGGGGCTTCCAGCGTGGGCGGTTTAATGACCCCGCTGGTGTGGTGGATTTTTGGCGTGGTCTTCCTCACCAACTTGGCCAGAGAGATGGTCAAGGATTGCATGGACATGGAAGCCGATGTTGGCTCTCGAACCACGCTTCCCATGAGCATGGGGAAGGAGAAGGTTCGCATGTTAGCGTATGTGTTGCTCATGGGGGCGCTGGTCTGCCTTTACATGCCGTTCTGGCTTGGCCCGTTACGCTTTGGCGAACTGGTCTACCAAACCCCGGCGATTCTCCTGCTCATCACGCTCAACGGGCCGCTTTACAAGGGCCAAGATGCCCTCGTCGCTGGTCGGATTCGGTTGGCGATGCTAGCGGGTCTGCTGAGTTTCATCCTCGCGTTGCAAGCATGATCAAACAAGGCCCATGAAATCCTTCATGGCCGCCCAAGCCCCGTTGTTCACCAAGTAGGTCAAGAGCGACATTTGTGCCCACATCCGGTTTTCAGCTTGGTCAAACACGATGCTTTGTTCGTGGTCCATGACCCAATCGGTGACTTCGTCGCCACGATGGGCTGGCAAGCAGTGCATGAAGGACCAACGATCGTTCATGTGTTGAACCATGGCTTTATTCACTTGGTAGCCATCGAAGGCTTGTACCTTGTCGGTGAGGTGTTCCTCTCCCATGGAGATGAAGACATCGGTGTACACCACGTGGGCGTCGTTGACCGCTTCGATGGGGTCGGTGGTATGAATCACGCTGCTGCCGTTCAATTTAGCAAAGGCCTCGGTTCGGGCGACCACGTCCTCGGCCGGCTCATATCCATCCGGACAAGCGTAGCGGATGTCGATGCCCAACATGGCGCAGGCCAACATCAAATCGTGGAGGACGTTGTTGCCATCGCCAACCCACGCAACGGTGAGGTTCTCGGTCGTGTCGTGATGTTCCAAAATCGTCATCAAATCGGCCGCCGCCTGACAAGGATGATGTTTGGCCGATAAGGCGTTCAAGACCGGTACGGTCGCATGTTCTGCCAAGGCTTCGACATCATCGTGGGCGAAGCATCGGTAGGTGATCGCTCCAAGGAAGCGGGAAAGCACTTGAGCCGTGTCGCCGATGGTTTCCGAGGTGCCCAACTGGATATCGTTTTTCGACAGCGTGAGCGCACTCCCTCCCAAGCGTTGAATGCCAACCTCAAAGGAAACACGGGTTCGGGTTGAGGGCTTTTCGTAGATGGAACCGACGGCAACGGTGTCGAGGGGCAGAAAATTCAACGCCACCTCGTCTCCTTGTTTCCAGAGCCGCTTGAATTCGATGGCCCACCTGAGGATATCTTCGAAGTCTTCATTCACGTCGTCAATCGCCAACAGGTGGTCAACCATGAAATTGCCATGCCAAGGCGGCTTCTAAGCGTTGTGCGCTCAATTCTTTTCGTGCTCAATGTCGGCTGCGAAGCCGTCACGAGCATCGCTCATGCCGCCAAACAACGCCTGAGCGAAGGTCAGAATGTCTGCCAATCCCTCTTCCAATTCTGAGGAAAGCGGTGTCAGTCCGGGGGCTTGGGAAAATTCTTGCATCATGCGAAGTTGATTGATGGCGAATTCGGTTCGTTGCCCTCCGGCTTCGTCGTAGAGGGCCAATTCCAAAATCTCGAGACGTTCGGACCACTCCAAAATCTGAGCCAGGTCGTCGGGGTCAAGCAAATCAGCCTTTGAGAGGAAATTTTTGGTCGGCAAACCAAGCCGGAATTCAACGATGGACGAGAGCAACATTTGGGACACGAATCCTGAAGGAGAGCGAGAAAGCATGGGGTCGAACAGGTAGATGATGGCCGATTGTTCCCGACCGAGCGTTTCGATCAGGTGATTACTTGCCTCACGGAAGGCAAACAACTCCACCTGACCCGGTGTATCGACGATCATCATCTCGCCCGAGAGCGTATGGAGTTGGTCAGCCACTTCGCCTGCTTGAGCAGCGAGGAGGTCCGCGGCCAAGATTTGGGCGCCGTTTGGTCCGAGGTCATACTCATCCATCACTTCCGTAAGGGAGATCAGGTCACGAACGTCAAATTCGGCGTCGTAGTGCACGCGTTCCGCACCGGGGTCGAGGTTGACGGCGATGACTTCGGTTTCCAGGAAGCGTGACCATCGTTGGAACGCCGTCACCAGCGATGATTTGCCTGCACCGGCGGTTCCAACCACAAACAAGACGGGGGGTGAGCTGTTGTCCATGCCGACC
This sequence comes from Candidatus Poseidonia sp., assembly GCA_023254355.1. Classification (GTDB taxonomy): domain Archaea; phylum Thermoplasmatota; class Poseidoniia; order Poseidoniales; family Poseidoniaceae; genus Poseidonia. The sequence goes on along the minus strand of JALRLR010000100.1, from coordinate 504 downwards.
ATGCCTGTGCCTCCGACCGACCCTACATCAACCCTCCTTTTTTTCATACGGTTCCACCACCAAAACGGTGAATCGAACTCATTTGTGGAGAATGGTTATGTGCTCTTCATACATCCAAGACCATGTCGCCCACCGGCGACGCTGAGGAATTGACGATGACCGACGAGAAACCACCCATGCCGCCAGGACTTCCACCCATGCCCCCAATGCCCCCCGGCGAAGCCCCTCCTGCACCACCCGGCCTCCCACCGATGCCGCCAATGCCACCGATGGACGGTGCCCCTCCTGCTCCTCCCGAAATGCCACCGATGCCCCCCATGCCACCGATGGACGGTGCGCCCGCTCCTCCTCCCGAAATGCCACCGATGCCGCCCATGCCGCCCATGGACGGTGCGCCCCCTGCTCCTCCCGAAATGCCACCGATGCCGCCCATGCCGCCCATGGACGATGCACCTCCTGCTCCTCCCGAAATGCCACCGATGCCGCCCATGCCGCCCATGGACG